>JAGCBO010000152.1 GCA_017652125.1 Clostridia bacterium
AAACTGTGGGACGGTATTTTTTTTTTCATTTGTTCAAAAAAAAAAGACCGTCCCTCTGTTTCACTAGAGCGCCGTTTTCAGCGGCACCCGGCCTCTCAGCCTGCGGCACATTTCCTCGTCGCTCAGCTGCGTTGTCCGGTGGGACTGAAGCGTCACGCGGGTTTCCTCCGCGGGAATCAGGTACTGCTTCTCCCATCCGAACAGGCGTTCGCTGTCTCCCCGGATCCGCAGCCAGGCCCGGACGCCCTCCAGCGTCTGCACGGTCACCCGTACGCCGGCAAAGCAGTCATTGTCATAATAGTGAGCGAACCTTCCGGGAACGGCGTCCATCGCCTGCAGCGCCTTTCGGGCAGCCTGCAGCGCGCGGTCGGTCCAGAGATATGCCTGAAGATCGTCTCCGTTCAGGCAGTGCAGGCAGGCCTGGCAGAAGGAATACAGGCCCTCGCAGCCCGACGCGTGGATCAGGCCCTGCAGCCCCATCGTCTGCTCCAGTCGCTCCGCTTCTTCCTCCGGCAGCGAAGCCTCCAGATCCCGGATCCGTTTCAGATAAGCCTTCCAGGACGCGATGCCGGGCCGGACGTTCTCCCCGAAGATCCGGACCTGCTCCGGAAAGGGAACGTTTCCCGCCGCCCAGATCATGCTCTCCACCGGCTGAGCGGTTTCGCCCCGCAGAAGCGCCCTGGCCAGCGCCCGCAGCGGCCAGTGATAATACTGGTCCCCCGCCAGGTCGTCCTCATGAGGGCCGTATTTCACCGCGCATTCCGAATAGCCGGTCAGCACGCCTGCCGCCTGCCGGCCGCCGTAATAATCCTCCGCGAAATCCCGGGCCGCCTCCTCCGGATCGCAGCGGCCGTCCTGCCACATCCGGCGGACAATCTCCAGCATGAACAGATGCGGGCGGACGGATCCCACGTTGATATTCCACAGTGTATCCGCCTTCCGCTCCAGCACCCGCTCCAGCTCCCGGATCACCAGGGATACCGGCACCTGCAGCATCGTGATATGGTTGGCCGCCTGCAGATCGTAGAAGCTGACATGATAATAGATCCCGTGCCGCCCGGGTTCCTCCGGCCCCGGCATGGCGTCCACCCGGGGATTCAGGTTTTCCTGCCGCCGGGAGATCATCCTGCCGAATCCGTTGTCTCCCCAGATCTTCACGACCTCCTCCGGAACCGTCAGGTATCCCTGGCGGTAGAGGCCCATCAGCTCGCCGTACAGATTGGTGGAAAAGAGGGCGTCCGGATCCTTCGCCCTCGTCATCTCCATCTGCCTGCGCATCACGGAGGAGATAAAGCGCCCCCGTTTTTCATCCGTATCGAAGCCGGAGCCGTCGTCATCCCAGAAGGCGTGATCGCCCTGGCCCCTGAAGCCGATGCACCACAGAATCCGTTTACCGGCATAGCGGTCGATCGCTTCCTGCCAGAGCGCTTCGTATTTTTCCGGATACAGAACATAGGAGGGCGTCAGATCCGGGTAAACCCGTCCGAACATCCGGGCGCCCAGCAGCTCGCTGTGGTGCTGCGTCACCCACAGGCCCAGATCCAGCGCCATGTCCGTCAGCACCCGCCCGTCATATTCCCGGTCCGTTCCGGGAATCACCATGTTTCCGCCGCAGCGCAGAATGGTTTCAAAGGTCCGCTTCCATACCTGATACCGGAGCGCTTCCTCCATATGCCAGCCGGTGAACAGCACCTCGTCATTCACAAACCAGCTGCGGAACCGGACCCTCCGGGCCGGAGATTTCCACTCCTGTACGGGGACGGAAACCGTCTCCCTCCGTTCCGGCCTGCGCTCCATCCACCAGTCCAGCGGCTTCACCCCCAGCAGCCGTTCGCTCAGGGAAAGCAGGCCGTAAACAACGCCCAGATCGTCTCCCCCGGTCACCCGGATTTCCGCCGGACCGACCTCCGCCCGATATTCCTCCGCCGCCAGCCGGGAATCGATTTCCGCCCGGATCGCGTTCTCCGGGCCGCGTCCCGTCAGCACTTCCCGCATATCCCGCTTCAGAATATCCGCCGCGTTCCGGATCGGGGCGTTGGTTTCATCCGCCTCCACCCGGGTATTCAGTGAAAAAATGAAGGCTTCCATCGGTTTCTCTGCCATCGGTTTCTCTGTTTCCTCCGTATCGTTCGATTTCCGTCTCCCGGATTCCGTCCGGCGCCGCAGCGGCGCCCGGTCTCCCCTTCGGTCTCCCGGCCCCGGCGATGAAAGCCGTCAGCCGATCCCCGCAGCCGCAATCACCGTAAACCCGATGATCGCCACCAGCGTGGAAACGGAAAGGGCGGCGGACACGTAGGCCCGCTGCTCCGTTCCTTTCGCGAATACCGGCAGCACAAAGGGCGGCGGCATCAGGAACATGACCAGCACCGCGGCATCCGCCTTCATCTCCGGCCAGAGTCCGTGCAGCGCCAGCAGCAGAAGGCCGCCCAGAACCGCCATGATCACCAGCCTCAGGCCCACCACGGCGCAGGTGGCTTTCCAGGGAATATCGTCCAGCACCAGATCATATCCGATCGCCAGCAGGATCAGCGCGCTGGTCGGCGCGGAGACAAAGTCCGTGCACGCGTCCAGAATCCCGCTGATCCCGGAGGGAACCAGCGCCTGATAGAGCCCGGTCGCCCCCAGCAGCACACCGGCGGCAATCGCCGCGATGATCGGGGAACATACCATTTCCCGGATCAGCTGCCCCGTTCCGGCCTTTCCGCCTTCCTCCCGGGTCAGGAGAATCTTATACAGCGTGAAGACAAACAGCACCTGCCCCAGATCGATGCGGGCAAACTCCGCGACCCGTTCCCGGCCGTACAGCAGGGTAAACAGGGCGTAGCCCAGCATGCCGGCCTCGAAGCCGGTCGTCAGAAACGGCACAAAGGGGCTTTTCATCCCCAGGCGGGGGCCCAGCGCCTTTCCCAGGGCATAGGCGGCAACGCAGACGGCGAACATCATCAGCGGGATCACCACGTCGGACAGGGTATACTGCGTGACCGCGAAGGTATGCAGCAGAACGGCCGGCAGCGCGATCTGCACGGCGACGGTTTTCAGCGCCTGAACCCCTTCCCGGGTGATCAGCCGCTTCTTCCGGCAGATCACTCCCAGAAACAGCATCAGGATAACGGGAAGGATCGTCCGCAGAGCATCCGTAACAGGATTCATATCTGATTCCCCCTTTTCCGAAACCGCTTCCATCTGACCAGTTCCATCTGGCCGGTTCCGTTTGTGCAAAAGACTTTTCCGGTTCTTACTCTATCATTTTTCCCTCTGTTCCGTCAATCCGGTATCCCGCTTCCTCCGCATCTTCTGACAGCCCGCCGGAGATTCTCCGCCTTTTTTTCCGGGGATCGGTATGGTATACTGTGGGCACCGAATGAAAGAGATGAAAACCATGAACTATGTTTATCTGCTCCGGTGCGCGGACGGCACCCTCTACTGCGGCTGGACCACCGACCCGGAAGGCCGGGTCCGCGCCCATAACAGCGGGCGGGGCGCAAAATATACGCGCTCCCGCCTTCCGGTGGAGCTGGTCTATACCGAGGCATATGAAAACCGGCGTCAGGCGCTGAGCCGGGAATGGCATCTGAAGCGCCTGAGCCGGCAGGAAAAGCTGGCTCTGATTAACCGTTTTTCGACCGAATCACCCGATACAGTTCATAGGCTCCCGGCTGCGTCCGGGTCTCAAAAACCGTCTCCCCGTCCTTCCGGTACAGAGGCTGAAGACGGATAGTCCTGTCCGTGTTCCATTCCTTCCGGACGGGCATCTCCAGCGCGTCGGCCTCTCCCGTCACGTGGATCCGGATGGTAGCCGGCTGGGAGGCGCTGGTGGCATAGGGATAGACGATAAAGGCGTCGTTGTCATACGCGAAGAGGCTGGTCCCCGAACCGCACTCCAGATAAACGCCGGCGGCGGGGAATTCGCTGCGCAGACGGGTCAGGACTTCCGCCGGCAGCTTATACAGATCCGGGAAGCTGTCCGGCACCGCCAGGGTCAGCATCTGGCCCTTTCCGTAGGTATCCCGCAGCAGCACACCGAAGCTCTCCTCCGTATCCCCCACCTTGACGAGGGCCCAGGCGGAGTTGTTGCGGAACTCGCACACCGGAATCCCGATTTCCTCCGTTCCCCGGGGGAATGTCAGCGCCGGGCGGAACGGTTCAATCCCCTCAATCCGGTACTGCCGGCCCCGGATCCTGCGCCCGGTGAAGCGGATGGAGGTCATCCGCTGAATGCCCCGGTCCATCGTGGCTTCCAGGAATCCGCTGGTGACCAGGGCCTTGCCGCCGCCCGCCACATAAGCTTCCAGCCGCTCCACGATCTCCGGATCGCAGGCGGCGGCGCGGGTCAGCAGAATGGAGGAAGCGGACTCCGGCCAGTAGGGACTGCAGACGACCGGCAGCCCGCACATGCCGAGGAAGTCCTGAACGTTATCCTCCCCCTGGCTGTTGTCCGGCAGATAGCAGACGGTGCCCACGGGCGTCCCGCAGTGATCCAGCACCGCGTCCAGCTTGTCCAGATGATAGCCCAGGGGCGGAATATACGGGCTGTCCGCCAGCGCCTGGAAGCAGAACATCATCAGCTCCTTCGGCTTGGAAAAAGCCGTCAGATACGCCTGCTCCAGATACTGCTCCGTCAGGTGAAAATCAAAGGGATCGAACCAGCCGCCCCCGTTGTGCCCCGGCCACATATGCTCAAAATAGGTCATCAGGGAATAGCTCAGATACCGGGGCAGATGCTGATCCGTGGTCACGGTATCCCGGGCCTCGGTGCCGGTATAAATCCGGTCGAACAGCTTTCGCTGCTCTGCGGGATTATAGCCGGTTTCCTGATAGCTTTCCGCCCAGTTTGGATACTTGATGGTGATCCGGCAGTCCGGATTGGCCGCCTTTGCCGGGGCGATAATATATTCCCGGCTGACCTTTTCCATCAGCGCCAGGCGGTAGGCCTTCCAGCTTCCGTCGGTAATCCCGTGGGCTTTGTTGAACAGATCCCGCTCCCGGCGGCAGGTATCGCAGGTGCAGTTCGTGAAGAAAAAGTCGTCGATAATGAACTCGTTAAAATGCCTGCCGAGAAAATCGCACACTTCCTTCAGCCGGTCCGTCATCGCCGCGTCGTTGTAGCAGAAGGTGTCAAACAGGCGCTGTTTCGGATCCGCTCCCTCCGGGGTGGGAATGGTGGTGGTCAGGCCGCCGGCCACCTCCACCCCGTGCCGCTCAAAAACCTCCCGGCACAGGGCGACCTGATCCTCCGACGCCATGACGCCGGAGCGGAAGGGCTCCAGATAGACCTTATCGGGGCGCAGATACTTCTCAAAGAAGGCGATCTCCTTCTCCAGCTGCTCCCGGTTCGCCCGGGCTGTCCCGGCGGCCACAAAATAGTACACGAGCTTAAAGTTCCGGTAGTTTCCCATAAAGTCTCCTCCTGGCCGATCATTCGGTTTATACCATTGAACCATCCGTTTTTGCAATCGTTTGCATTCCTCTGTTCTGATTATACCTGCTTTTCCCGGTTTGCGCAACAGGGAAATCTCAGCCCCGTTCCCGGCATCCGCCGTGAACGGAACAGAAAAACGCGCGCTGCAAAAAAGCAGCCCCGCCCGTTTCCGGGTGAGGCTGCTCCTTTTCGCGTCAGGCCGGAGCCTGTCAGGAAAATGAATTACTTGGCAGCAGGCGCTTCGTTGTAAACGGCCAGCAGCTTCTCAGCGCGCTCGTCGATGATCGCCTGTCCGCCGGAAGCCAGATAATCGGCCATGCCGGCATCGTAGACGGCGTCGAACTGATCCACGGAAGCGGAAACCGCCTGGGTCAGCAGCGCGTCGCGCTTCGCGGTCAGGCTGGTGCCGACGTCGGTCTCGGCAGTGATGTCGCCCACGTTGTAGTGCTTCGCGGTCCGGCCGTTGGCGATGGCAGCCTCATGGGCGCCGATCACGATCTCGGCGGGAACGGAAGAATAGTTCAGCGCGCGGGAGGCCTCGGTGGCTTCGCCGATGTTCAGGCCGTTCACGGTGATGGTGTAGTCGATGTTCATGCCGGAGTTCATCACCCACTCGCCGGTGGCCGGCAGGGTCTTGTAAGCGCCGTCCGCGGTGATCTCGTGGTTGACGCCTTCCTTACCGGTCTGCAGGAACTTGATGGTGTCGGGGTTGGAGATGAAGTTCACATACAGCAGGGAGGCCAGGGGCTCCTTGTTGGTGGCGGGGAAGAAGACCTTCCGGTCGATCCGGTCCGCCAGATACTTCCGGGTGATGCCGGCTTCATTCTTGAAGCAGTCCACAGCCACAAACGCGGCGTCGGGGCCCACGTTCCGGATCAGGTTGGCTTCGATGGAGTCGTCATTGTTGCGGAAAGGATAGTCCCAGTTGTGCATGAAGGCGCCCACATAGCCGGCCTTCATCATGTCGTCTTCGGCGGTGCTGTCGGTGTAGAGGCCGAAATCCTTCCAGACCAGGCCTTCGTTGTACCACTTGTTCAGCACGCGGATGCCTTCCTTGTAGTTCGGATACAGCAGATGACGATCATCATAGCCGTATACGTACAGGGTCGCGTCGTCCACATCTTCCGGAACCTTGCTGATGCTCAGCAGGTCGTTCCGCCAGCCGATATCGGTGGAGGTGCTGTAGGGAACCATCTTGGCAGCGTCGGCGCCCAGCAGGGTTTCGGCGTTGTCACGGAAAGCGACCAGGCAGTTATAGAACTCTTCTTCGGTGGTGGGCATCGCCAGACCCAGCTTGTCCAGCCAGTCCTTCCGGATGAAGGTGTTCAGGCGGGCGCGGTCGGCCAGCACGGCTTCCAGAGCCCACACGGTCTTGGTTTCCGGATTCTGATCGTAGTAGATGTTGTAGTCTTCCAGCAGGCCCCACAGGTCGCCCAGCTGATCCTTGTACTCGGTCAGATAGGGGTTCAGATCGATCACGCCGCCCATGTCGGCGAAGGTCTGAATCGTCGGATAGGAGTAGGTCACGCAGATGTCGGGAGCTTCGCCGGTGGCCAGCAGATTGTTGATGTCATCCACTTCCGTCCAGCGGCCGACGGATACGTATTCCACTTCCACGTTGTACTTCTCAAGCATTCCCTGCTTGATGTATTCCGTGAAGGGATTGTTGGTGGGATCGCTTCCGCCGTCGTTATTCCGGTTGAAGATTTCCACCTTGATGTGGCGGGTCTCGGTGAACTTGCCATCCACGAAGCCGTCATCCGCCGCGAGCGCGGTGGAGAAGATCCCCATGGCAGCCACCAGGGCCAGGACCAGGACCAGAGACAGGAACCGTTTCATAGACATTCCTCCTTCTTATTTCTTTCGGAGGGCTTCCGCCCTCGGAAATTCGGAATTGCCGCGCCTCCGCCGCCGGCGGACCGCGAAGATCAGCCCTTGACCGCGCCGATCGTCACGCCGGTGACGAAATACCGCTGCAGCCAGGGATATACCACCAGGATCGGCACCGTGGCAAACATGACGGTGGCCATCTGAATGGTCTTGGATACGCCGTTGTTGAAGAAGCCTTCCTGCGCCACCTGCTCGCTGGTCTGGGTGGAGTTCTTGATCACGTTGTACAGCAGCAGCTGGATCGGCCAGTACTTCTCGCTTTCGCTCTTTTTCAGATACATCAGGGCGTCGGAGAAGCCGTTCCACCGGCCCACGGCGTAGAACAGCGCCAGGGTCGCCAGCACCGGCAGGCTCAGCGGCAGATACACCTTGAACAGCACCCGGATCGGACCGGCTCCGTCGATCTCCGCCGCCTCCCGCAGGCTGTCCGGCACGCCGTAGAAGAAGCTGCGCATGATGATGACGTTGAACACGCTGATACAGTTCGGCACGATCAGCGCCCAGGGGGTGTTCAGAATGTGCAGGTTATTCAGCAAAATATAGGAAGGAATGGTTCCGGCGCTGAAATACATGGTGAACAGGATAATGAAGTTGATGATCTTGCCGCCCCGCAGATTGGAATAGATCAGCGGATAGGCAGTGCAGACCGTCAGGAGCAGGGACAGCAGCGTGCAGCCCACCGTCAGGATCGCCGTCCACCCGAGGCTCCGGGTATATTTCTCCGTCGTCAGCACGGTCTGATAGGCTTCCACATTCCAGCCCTTCGGCCAGATGAACACATCGTTGCGCACCAGCGCGTCCGCGGAGGAAAGGCTGCAGGCCAGCACGTGCACCATCGGCAGCAGGCAGACCAGCATGGCCAGCAGGCAGATGAAGGCAATGACCAGATCCCCCACGCGGGTCTTCCGGGATTTAATCATCCCGTCGTGCAGTTTCTTGTTCTGTACGCTCTGCATTTCCTTCACCTCCTTACCAGATCCCGCGCTCGCCGAACCGCTTCGCCAGCGAGTTCGACAAGAGCAGGAAGATCACGCAGACCACGCTCTGGAAAAGGCCTACCGCGGTGCTCAGGCTGAACTGGCTGCCCTGAATGCCGCGCTCGTAGACAAAGATGGAAATCGTCTTGCTGGCGCCGACCACCAGCGGATTGCTCAGGGTGAAGGGCCGGTCAAATTCGGAGCCCAGAATATGGCCCAGGTTCATGATCAGCAGAACGATAATGGTGGAGCGGATCCCCGGCAGCGTAATGTGCCAGATCTTCCGCAGCCGGCTGGCGCCGTCCACCTCCGCCGCCTCATACAGCTCGGGGCTGATCCCCGTCAGCGCGGCCAGATAGATGATGGTGTTCCAGCCGCACTCCTTCCAGATGCCCAGAACGATATACATCGCCCGCCAGTTCCCCTCCGTCCCCAGGAAGGGAATGGAGGTTCCCATCAGCTTGTTGATCATACCGTCGTTGGTGGCGAACAGCCGCAGGGAGATGCTGGAAATGATGACCCAGCTCAGGAAGTGGGGCAGATACAGAATGGTCTGCGTCACCCGCTTGTACTTCGGGAAGGCCAGCTCGTTGAGGAGCAGCGCCATGAGAATGGGCATCGGCGTCCCGATCAGCAGATCCAGCAGGTTCAGGAAAATGGTATTCCGGAGGGCGGCCAGGAAATTCTGATCCTGGAAGGCCTTGATGAACCATTCAAACCCGTTGTTTTTCGCCCAGGGAACCTGCCACGGCGGCACAAGAATATTGTTCTTCTTGAAAGCCAGCAGGATATAGCTCATGGGGGTATAACGGAAAATCACAAAAAAGGCAATCGGCAGAATTAAGAGCAGATAAAGCGTCCCGTACCGCCGCATATATGTACCCCAGGACATTTTATGCGGACGGATCTCCCGGCTTAATCCAACCTGTTTCACTTGACTCAAGAGCATCTTCCTTTCCCTGTGAAGTTCCCGGACAGCAAAAAATGATCACTCTGGTTTTCCGTTTTATTTATATTGATTCGACTGCCGCTTTCCAAAATCCTGCCGGACACTAAAAAATATGATCGTACAATTCCTCGGTATCTTCCCTGTTTTTTGCTTTACAGCAGGCGGGCAGTTTGATACAATTATTCAATAGGAAAAGAAAGATGAAGTGACGTGGTCACGGGGGAAAGGAGTCGTCATCTAAGTGAAAAATACGTTCCGCGGCGGCGTGCATCCGCAGGATCATAAAGATCTGAGCCGCGATGTGCCGCTGCGTCTGTTCAACCCGACGGGGGAAATGGTTTATCCCCTGAGCCAGCATATCGGCCGGCCCGCCAAGCCTCTGGTGAAAAAAGGAGATCCGGTGCTGGTCGGTCAGCGGATCGCGGAAGCGGACGGGTTTGTTTCCGCTCACATCCATTCCAGCTGCTCCGGCACGGTGAAGGCGGTGGAGAACCGCCGGATTCTGACCGGTCAGATGATGGACTGCATCGTGATCGACAACGACGGGCAGTTCACCCAGGTGGAAAGCTATGCCTCCCGGGATGACGCGAATACCCTGAGCGATAACGAGCTGCTGCAGCGGATTCAGGACGCGGGCATCGTCGGCCTCGGCGGCGCGGGTTTCCCCACCCACGTCAAGCTGAAGCCCAAGGATCCAAGCGCCATCCGCTACGTCATCGTCAACGGCGCGGAGTGCGAGCCCTATCTGACCTGCAACGATCAGCTGATGCGCTCCTGCGGGCCGGAGATCATCACGGGCCTCGAGCTGGTGCTGCGCCTCTTCCCCAACGCGGAGGGGGTCATCTGCATCGAGAACAACAAGCCCGAAGCCATCAGGGCCATGAAAGAGGCCGTCAAGGGCCGGGCGCGGATGTCGGTGAAGCCGATGATCACCAAATACCCCCAGGGCGGCGAGCGCAGCCTGATCGAGGCGATCGCCGGCGCCAATTTCCCGGTCAGCAAGCTGCCGGCGGATGTCGGCTGCATCGTGGATAACGTGGGCACCCTGTATGCGATTCAGCGGGTGGTTCTGTACCGGGAGCCCCTGTTCAGCCAGGTGTTCACCCTGACCGGCGAAGCCGTCGCCCAGCCGGGGAACTTTATCGTCCGCGACGGGACGAGCTTCCGCGAGCTGCTGGAGGCAAACGGCGGCGTCAGGCCCGGCGTCCGGGCCGTCAAGGCGCTGGTGGGCGGCCCCATGATGGGCATCGCCACCGGAAGCCTGGATGTGCCCATCCAGAAGCAGAACAACGGTCTGACCCTGCTCGCGGAGGATCCGGTGGAAAAGGCCGAGGCCCTGGTCACCGCCTGCCTGCACTGCGGCCGCTGCACCACCGTCTGCCCCATGGGTCTCATGCCCCAGATGATGTGCGACGCGGCGGACGCGGAAAACTGGGAGCGGTATGAAAAGAAGCTGTACGGTCTGGAATGCATCCAGTGCGGCAGCTGCACCTTCGCCTGCCCGGCGAAGCGGCCGCTGACCCAGACCTTTAAGAAAGCCAAGGCGGAAATCCTTGAGCGGAAAAAACGGGAAGGAGGGGACCGGAAATGAACACCGATGTCATGAACCTTTCCTCCGCGCCGCATCTGCGGGACCGGTGGACCACGCCCTTCATCATGCGGGTGGTTTTCCTGAGCCTGCTGCCGGCCACCGTCGTCGGGATCGTCGTTCACGGATGGCAGGCGGCGGCGATCATTGTGCTGAGCATCGTCAGCGCGGTCCTGTCGGAAGCGATTTTCGACAAAATCTGCCGTAAGCCCCTGACCATCTGGGACGGCAGCGCCGTGATCACCGGCCTGCTGCTGGCGCTGAGCCTGAGTCCCTCCACCCCGCTCTACATTCCGGTCATCGGCTCCGTCTTCGCCATCGTGGTCGTCAAGTGCTTCTTCGGCGGTCTCGGCAAGAACTTCATCAACCCGGCGCTGGCCGGCCGCTGCTTCCTGCTGATCAGCTTCGGCCGGGCCATGACCACCTTCGCGGTGGACGGGATCTCCTCCGCCACCCCGGTGGCCGAACTGGCCGAGGGAAACCTGGTGGATCTCACCAGCATGTTCCTGGGAACCAGCAACGCCGTCATCGGCTCGAGCATTCTGGCCCTGCTGGCCGGCGGTCTGCTGCTGTGGAGCCTGGATATCATTCACGGCCAGATCTGCTTCAGCGTGCTGGGAGCCTTCACCGTGTATCTGGGGCTTTTCGGCGGAAAGGGATTTGATCCCCTGTTTCTGGCGGCGCATCTGTGCGGCGGCGGCGTGGTCATGGGCGCCTTCTTCATGGCGACGGACTACGTAACCAGCCCGGTCAGCCGCCTGGGGCAGTTTATTTACGGCTCCGTCATCGGCATCCTGGGCGCGATGTTCCGCGTCCACGGTTCCTCGGCGGACTCCTTCAGCTACAGTATCATTATCGGAAACCTGCTGACGCCCCTCATCGATACCTATATCGTCCAGAAGCCCTTCGCCTATCGCCGGAACGCGCTGCGCGGGCTGAATACGGACAAGCGCCCCTTCTGGCAGCGGATCCCGAAGCCGGTGATTGCGCTGCTGCTGATCACCACCCTGGCCGGCCTGGCGCTGAGCGGCGTCTTTACCGTGACCAAGGATACCATCGAGGAGCAGGAAGAAGCCGCCCGGCTGGCCAGCTATAAGCAGGTCTGCCCCGATGCAGAAACCTTTGAGGACATCCCCGCCGCGCAGGAAGCCATCGCGCAGCTGGCCGGCGGAACCTACGGCACATCCTTCGGCCGCGCCACCGTCAACCAGGCCTCCGCCGGCAAAACCGCGTCGGGCGAGCTGGCCGGCTATGTGCTGAGCGTGACCAGCGCCGACGGCTTTGACGGAAACATCACGCTGACCCTGGGCCTGACGCCGGAGGGCGCCGTCACGGGCATCAGCTTTACCCAGATTTCGGAAACGCCCGGCATGGGCATGCAGGCGAATGAAGACGGCTTCAGGAGCCAGTTCACCGGCAAAAGCACCGTGCTGAAAATGGTCAAGGGCGATGCTTCCGCCGACAACGAAATCTCCGCCATCTCCGGCGCTTCGATCACCAGCCGCGCGGTAACGAACGCGGTCAGCGCCGGCATCGACTTCTGGCAGAACATTATCAGGGAGGCGAAATGAGATGAAGAAGTATCTCGAACGGATTACCAACGGCCTCCTGAAGGAGAATCCGGTTCTGGTGCTGATGCTGGGCATGTGTCCGGCGCTGGCAGTCTCCACCCGGGCTCTGAACGGAATCGGCATGGGCCTGAGCACGCTGGCCGTCCTGGTGCTGAGCAATCTGGTTATCAGCCTTCTGCGGAAGGTGATTCCGGATCAGGTCCGGCTCCCCGCCTACATCGTGATCGTCGCCAGCCTCGTCACCGTGACGGAGCTGCTGATCAAAGCCTATCTGCCCAGCCTGTATGAATCCCTGGGAATCTATATTCCCCTGATCGTCGTGAACTGCATCATTCTGGGCCGGGCTGAGGCCTATGCCAACAAGCATACGCCGTTGCTCTCCGTCATGGACGGCATCGGCATGGGGCTTGGCTTCACGGTGGCCCTGACCCTGGCCGGCGCCCTGCGGGAGCTGCTGGGCAGCGGTACCCTCTTCGGAACACGGGTCATGCCCGCGGGCTATGAACCCATGCTGATCTTCATTCAGCCTCCGGGAGCCTTCATGATCTTTGCCCTGATCATCGCCGTGATGAACGCGATCGGGATCAAAACCCGCCAGCGCCAGCTGGTGGAAAGCGGCTGCGACGGAAACTGCGCCCTGTGCGCGGCGGTATGCGATCAGCCGAAAACCGCCCCCGGAAAGATTGCGGAAGCTCCGAAGGCCGTCCCCCTTGCCGGGAAACCGGGCGAAGCAAAACCGGCTGAAACAATCCCGGTTAAACCAGTACCTGATGCAGCGAAACCGGCTGAGACGAAGCGGGAAGGGGGTGCGGAAGCATGAATCAGAGTCTGATCCTGATCATCGTGACCGGCGCCCTGATCAACAACGTGGTGCTGAACCAGTTCCTGGGCATCTGTTCCTTCCTGGGCGTCAGCAAGCAGATGAAAGCCTCCGCCAGCCTGGGCGGCGCGGTCATCTTCGTCATGACCATCGCCTCGGCCGTCGCCAGCCTGATGTATGATTACATCCTGAAGCCCCTGAACATCGAGTACATGCGCACCATCCTCTTTATTCTGGTGATCGCCGCGCTGGTGCAGATCGTGGAAATGTTCCTGAAGAAGAAATCTCCCGCGGTCTATCAGGCGCTGGGCATCTATCTTCCCCTGATCACCACCAACTGCGCCGTGCTCGGCGTCGCGCTGAACAACGTGCAGGACGGATATAACTTCATTCAGTGCGTCGCCAGCGGATTCGGCACGGCCGTGGGCTATACCATCGCCATCGTGCTGCTGGCCAGCATCCGCAGCCGGATCAACGAGAAGGACATTCCCGCTCCCCTGCGGGGCGCCCCCATCGTCATGATCGCTGCCGCCCTGATGTCCATCGCGTTTATGGGCTTCGGCGGTCTGAGTTTCTAAGAGGAGGGTCCGGAGAATGACCATTCTGAGTACGACCCTGGTGATTGCCGTAGTCGGGCTGATCGTCGGCTGCGGTCTGGTGTTCACCGCGAAGAAGTTCGCCGTGAAAGTGGATGAAAAGGAAAGCGCCGTGCGGGCCAAACTGCCGGGCAACAACTGCGGCGCCTGCGGCTTCGCCGGCTGCGACGCGCTGGCGGGAGCCCTCTCCCGGGGCGAAGCGCCGGTCAACGCCTGCCCGGTCGGGGGAAGCCCCGTAGCGAAGGAAATCGGCGCCATCATGGGCGTGGACGCCGCCGATGTGGAGCGGAAGGTCGCCTTCATCGCCTGCAAGGGTTCCTGCGAGGTGACAAAGAATCAGGGCAACTATATCGGGATCCGGGACTGCCGCGCCGCCGTCATGAGCGGAATCAGCGTGACCGACTGCAGCTATGGCTGCCTGGGCTTCGGTTCCTGCGCGGAGGTTTGTCCGGAAAACGCGATCGTGGTCAAGGACGGCGTGGCGGTGGTGAACCGGAACCGCTGCGTGGGCTGCGGGCTGTGCACCAAAACCTGTCCGCGAAAGCTGATCAGCCTGATCCCCGTCAGCAGGGTCGTTCAGGTTCAGTGCTCCAACCACGACAAAGGCCCTGCCGTCAAGAAGATCTGCTCCGCCGGCTGCATCGGCTGCACGCTCTGCGTCCGCCAGTGCGAATTCGGCGCCATGACCTTTGACGGCAACCTGGCCCGGGTGGACAGCGAAAAATGCACCCTCTGCGGCAAATGCGCCGCGAAGTGTCCCGCGAAGGTGATTACCTCCGCCGTCGGTCCGGCATAAAAAGGATAAAGAAAAGAGGAATCAGCATGAATCATTTGGAAAAGAGACAGTGGATCCGCCTGGGCTGCAGCGTGCTGGTAATTGCGGCTGCGGTCCTCTGGCTGTGCGGCGTTTTCAGCGGCGGAAACGTCCTCTATCACATCTGAGCAGCCGGGAACACCCTATGGGTCTGCTCTTCCCAAATCCGGCGGTTTTCTTGCAAAACCGCCGGATTTGAGTTAAAATACAGACGGGAAAACGGCCCACAGTCTAAAACAGAAAGCAGCATGAGAGGGAAAATATCATGATCCTGGATGCATTGGTCAGTAATCTGCCGGACGTACTGGCGTTTGTGGATGAGTCTCTGGAAAGACGGAATTGTCCCATGCGGGTTCAGATGCAGATCGACATCGCCGTGGAGGAGATATTTGTCAATATCGCTTCTTATGCTTATTCCCCGGAAGTCGGAAAAGCGGAAATTCTGATTCAGGAAGATCATGATCCCGATGGGATCACCATCACCTTTATCGATACCGGCGTTCCCTATGATCCCCTGGCCAGACCGGATCCGGATGTGACGCTTTCCGCCAGCCAGCGGCAGATCGGCGGCCTGGGAATCTATATGGTGAAAAAAAGCATGACAGACATGACCTATCAATATGAAGGGAACCGGAATATTCTGACCCTTCGGAAGGAGTTTTTCTGATGGGGGAAATGCTTCTGCGCATGTCCGTTGCAACCATCTTCTATGTGCTTGTTACCGTAACGGTCTGGCGCTTTACCTCCCGCCGGAACCTGCGTACCGGCGGTAAAATTCTGCTGGGGCTCATTTTCGGCGGCTGCTCCGTTCTGTCCACTCATTTCGGCGTCAATTATGACAACATGGTCCTGAATGTCCGGGATCTGGGTCCTCTTGCCGCCGGTCTTTTTTTTCACCCGCTGTCCGGAATCATCGCCGGGGTGATCGGCGGCGTGGAGCGATACCTGGCCAGCGTCCTGTGGAACATCGGTAACTATACCCGGATCGCCTGCTCCGTTTCCACCGTGATGGCCGGTCTGCTGGCCGCACTGCTGAACCGCTATATCTTCCACGGCAAAACGCCCCGGGCGCTGAACAGCTTCCTCATGGGCGCCGTGGTGGAAGTTTTCCATATGTACGCGGTCTTTCTGACCCATCGGAATGATGTGACCACCGCCTATGCGGTCGTCCGGACCTGCGCCCTGCCCATGATTCTCTTCACCGGCTTCGGGCTGGCCGTCTGCTCGATGATTATCAACGCGCTTTCCGGAAAGCGCCCGCTGACCCTTCGCCGGCAGCCCCCGGAAAAAAAGGAGCTCTCCTATCAGTTTCAGTTCTGGCTGCTGCTGGCCACGAGCGTCGTGTTCCTGATTAACTTCGCCATCTCCTACAGTCTGACCACGCAGACCGCCATGGAGGAGGCCCGCTACAAGCTGCAGGACTGGACCGGGGATATCAGGAAGAATCTGGCCGCGTCCACAAAAAGTCTGACCGGGCTGGGAACCTTTATGCGGGACAGGATCAGCATGGATACCCAGCTGGTCGCCCAGGGGGTTGAGCTTGCGGGCGGGGTTCATCAGGCCACGCCCGAACTGCTGGAAAAATACCGGATCATGACCAACGCGACAGGCATCTATACCATGGATTCCGACGGAAAGATGATTACCGGCACGGGCGATCCGTGGTCGGATCTGCTCAATGAAGAAACGCCGGATGATCCCCTGTCCCGTCTGCGCTCCGGTGAGGTAACCGCGGATGTGATGCCGGACAAGTCGAGCGACAGCTGGTACAACGGAGTGGTTGCCTGCGGGGACGGATATGTCCGGCTCGCCTTTGACTATTATCAGCAGATCGAGAATTTCCGTTTTACCCAGCTTCAGGGACTCTTCACCAATTATGAGCTGACGGATGAAGCGGATTATTATCTGCTGACCCTGTATTATCCGGATCCCGAAAATCCGTCTGACTATACAGCCCTGCTCGTGGCTTCCTCTCTGTCCGAAACGGAAAACTTCAACAAGCTGACAAAGGATCAGCAGCAACAGCTGGAGGAGCATCTGGGCGGCGACGTTTTCTTTTCCGATCTCTTCGGCTATCCCGCCCTCTGTCTGGCTTCCCGGATTGAAGAGAATCAGATCACGCTGGTTATGTATGATACGAATGAAGCTTTTTCAAGCCGGGACGCCCAGGTTTATGAAAACGCCTTTTCGGATCTGCTGGTCTTCGCCGCCATCTTCATTATGGTGTCCATCCTGATGGAATCCATGGTGGATTCGCCGCTGCATTCCGTCAATGCCTCTCTGAACCGGATCATCAGCGGCCAGCTGGACGAAACCCTTTCCGTCAATACGTCCATTGAATTTGACAATCTTTCCAAGGATATAAACCTGACGGTCGACGCGCTGAAGAAATATATCAGCGCCGCTGAAAAGCGGATGGAGCAGGAGCTGCTGATGGCCAAAACCATTCAGGCCGCGGTGCTTCCCCGGGCTTTTGACATTCCCCGGGACGAAGTCAGGCTCTTCGCGCTGATGGATCCGGCGAAGGAAGTGGGCGGAGATTTCTATGACTTCTTCTTCGTCAGCAAAAGCCGGCTGGCGCTGGTGATCGCCGACGTTTCCGGCAAGGGCATTCCCGCCGCCCTCTTCATGATGCGGGCCAAAACCGCGATCCGGAATCTGGCGGAAAGCGGCAACTCTCCCGCGGAGATCTTCTCCCAGGCCAATCATATCCTTTGCGAAGGCAACGACGCGGAGATGTTCGTCACCGCCTGGATCGGCATCCTGGATCTGGAAACCGGAGACCTGGTCTGCGCCAACGCCGGCCATGAATACCCGGCCATTCTCCGGGCCGGCGGCGACTATGAACTGCTGAAGGACAAGCACTCCCTGGCGCTGGCCGCCATGGACGGGATTCCCATGAAGGAATACTCGCTCCGGCTGAATCCCGGGGATTCCATTTTCGTCTACACCGACGGCGTTCCGGAGGCGATTAACGAAAAGGTGGAGCAGTACGGCACGGACCGGCTGCTGGAGGAGCTGAACCTGCATAAGGATAAGCCCCCGAAAATTCTGCTCCCCCTGGTGCGGGAAAACCTGCGCCGCTTCGTAGGCACGGCGGATCAGTTCGATGACATTACCATGCTGGGCCTTTCCTTCCTGCGGCGCACGGATGACGTGCTCTGATTCTGTTTTTCGTATTGTCAGCATCTGACAGTGCCTGTATAATGGATCATAAGAAAGCGCCCGATTCCTTTCCGAGCAGTCCGGTTTGAAAGGAGAGAACCGAAATGCGTCTTCCTTTTCTGGAGGATCTGATCCGAAAAACCCCTCCGGATCAGCTTGTCACCGCCCTGCAGCTGACCCCCTTTGACGAGCTGATGATCATCGATCTGGATACAGGGCGGTATGAATCCCGCTTCCATCGGGACGGGAAGTTCTATTCTCCCGTGCTGGACGGAACCTTCGCGTCCCTGATGAAATACAGCGCCGATCATCTGATCTATCCGGATGACCGGAATCTGCATGCCGCGTTCCTGGATCTGTCGACCCTGCGGGCCCGCATGGCGGCCGCATCCCCTCCCGGCCTTCTGGACGCGGAAATCCGGTATCTCTCCATGGACGGCAACTGGCTGTCCATGGCTCATCTGCTGCTGTACGGAGCCTCCGTCGGCCTGCCCGACAATCAGGCATATCTCTATCTCTATGACACCCGGGAGCTGGACCGGCGGATCAACGGCACCGTGGACAACCGGGTCGTCACGGAGCATATGCTGAATCTGATGCCCGATATCCTGACGGAGGAGCAGTTCTTCGCCATCGCTCAGGAGCGGCTTCCCTCCCTGGAGGGAACCTGGTGCATGATCGCCGTGGACATCAAGCATTTCAAGCTCTTTAAGGAATTAAACGGGCAGGAGAACGGAGACGCGCTGCTGATCCGCTTCGCTGAGATTCTGCAGTCCCTGGCGCAGAGCCGGGACGGCATCGCCGGGTACCGCGGCCAGGACGATTTCGGCCTGCTGCTTCCCTTTGATAAAGGCGCGGTCGACCGGCTGTTCGCCGATCTGTGCAGGGCGATCGAGTCCCTTTCCTCCAGCCGCGGCTTCTTCCCCGTGCTGGGCATCTGCCTCATCGATGAAACGGGGCATAACGCCCTGGAGCTGTTTAACCGGGCGGCCTTAACCGCGGAGGAGATCAAGGATGACCTGCAGTCCCATATCCGGATCTACGAGCCGGAAGCCCATCAGCGCCATCTGGAGGAATTCCGGGTGCTGGCCGACTTTAATGCCGCGCTGAAAGCCGGGGACATCCAGTTCTTTGTCCAACCCCAGGTCAATGTGACCAGCGGCGCCGTGGTCGGAGGGGAATCCCTGGCCCGATGGCGGCGGAAGGACGGCACCTACGTGCCTCCCACGGTCTTCGTTCCGGTTCTGGAAAAGTACGGCATTATCGGAAACCTGGATTTATACATCTGGGAATCCGTCTGCAAATGGCTCCGTCATCTGATCGACAGTGGGATCCGGCCCGTGCCGGTTTCCGTCAACGTGTCCCGGATCGATCTTTTCGTCATCGATGTTCCCGCCACCCTGCGAAGCCTGATGGAAAAATATCAGCTGCCGGACAATATTCTGGAGGTGGAGATCACCGAATCCGCGTATGTGGATGATTCGGACCGGGTCAAGGCGGCCGTGGCGGAGATGCGCAGGCAGGGCTTCCCTGTCCTGATGGACGATTTCGGCAGCGGCTATTCCTCCCTGAACATGCTGCGCAGCATGAACATGGATATCATCAAGCTGGACGCGCAGTTCCTGCACTTTTCCATGGGGGATGAGCTCAAGGGAATCAGCATTCTGGAATCGGTCATCAATATGACCAAAACCCTGGGAATCCCCCTGATCGTGGAAGGCGTGGAGTCTCCGGAGCTGGTGCAGTATCTCTCGGATATGAATATCCGGTATATGCAGGGCTTCTATTTCTACCGTCCCATGCCGCCCGACCGGTTCGAAGCCCTTCTGGCGGAATCCGGCAAGGCGGACTATGACGGGATTTCCTTCCACGGCAACGATCCCCTGCGGGTCCGGGAGTTCCTGGACGGGAATATTTATTCAGACGCCATGCTGAATAATATTCTGGGGCCGGTCGCCTTCTACTGCCTCCGGAAGGGTAATGTGGATATCGTCCGGTATAACCAGCCCTTCCTTCATATGATCGGCCTGCCGCTCAAGCAGCTGGAAAGCCGGCGCTCCGGGATTCTGGATTATTTCTATCCGGAGGACCGGGAGCCCTTTGTCGCCATGCTTGAAAACGCCCGGAACGACCGGATCAACGGCGCCCGGGGGCATTTCCGGATCTATAAGCCGAATATGAGCATCTTCTGGATGCAGATTCATGTTTATTTCCTGCGGAGCTCGGAAGAGGGCGACCTGTTCTACGCTTCCTGCCAGGATATCACCGAGCTGCAGTACGTCAATTATGATCTGCCCGGCGGATACTACCGCTGCTCCCTGGACAACAACTATGATCTGCTGTATATCTCCCATGGCTTCGAGGATCTGCTGGGCTTTACCGCGGATGAGATCCGGGAGCAGTTCGGCAATAAGCTGGCCAATATGATTCATCCGGAGGATCTCGCCCGGGTCGTCGCGGAAACCGATCAGATCCGGGCCGGACCTTCCTCCGCGCTGACCCCCTACCGCATCCGCCACAAGGACGGCTCCTGGCGGTATGTCATGGATCAGTGCCGGCTGACCGACCGCTTCGGCGTCATCTGCTGGCAGTCCATTCTGCTGGATATTACCGAGGTCATGCTCCTGCGCAACAGCATGTCCCTGCTGAAAACCTATTCCACGGACTGCATCGCTTTCGTCAACCGGGATGGGGACCGTCTGGTCACGCAGATCGCGGTTTACGGCCTGGAGGATTATCTGCATCTGAACGAGGAAGAATTTGCCCGGGAGCTGAAGGACGGCGATCTGGGATCCAAATGGATTCAGACGGATGAAAAACTGGCCGATCTCCTCCTCGCCCATTACGACGATCCCTCCGTCCTGAACGGCATCTATACCATCAAAAGGACTGACGGCCATGAATACCCGCTGCACATGCGCTTCAACCGGATTCATGACGAGGTCAGTCCCGCGGAATGTATTATTTCCCTCTTTACCGTAGCCCACCGGGGGATCTCCTGATCCCCCGGTTTTTGATTTCCTTTATTCGTCCAGCGTGCAGCCGCCGATGAATTCCCGCAGCAGGGACAGCGGCGGAATCTCGTCCAGCTGGGCGGGATCCACTTCCGGCAGATAGTTCAGCGTCTTGATCAGGCGTCTGGCCAGCAGATAGTTGGGAGAAGACGCCGGCACCTCCTTCAGAAGATCATAGGCAAACAGCTTCAGCACCGGCAGCTCATAGTGCAGCGCGGTGTTGAAATTGCTGTCCGCGTTTTCCTGATACGCAAAAATGTGCGCCTGTTCTCCCGCTCTCACCTTCGGCCACATCGTCAGGGTCGCGTCCGGAGAATAGCCACGTGTCTGATGATCCCGTACGATTCTGCGCAGAAGACGCA
>JAGCBO010000153.1 GCA_017652125.1 Clostridia bacterium
ATCGCTTATCTCCCTGGCGTCTCAGACATCGAAATTAATTCTTTATGGGCGGTGAGATTGTGGATTATTATGAGATCGGGCAGCGCATCCGTAGGATCAGGAAGGCAAAGGGCATTTCTCAGGAGGTGCTGGCGGAAAAGGTCGGGGAGTCACGGGGACGGTTCCCGCTGACTCACTTTTCCTGTGCCCGGCTCCCTTCCTGCCGACTCATCTCCCACCCCATACGAAAACCTCCGAACCGCACCTGCAGCGCGTCTCCGGAGGTGATTTTAGAGGATTAAGGTTATAATCATCGCCTGTTCCGCATTAGTACGGAACAGGCATTTAATCAGTAAGCGTCCCACAATCGGTGTCTATGAATGACTCAGTCTCTCGGATAGAATTCTCTAGCTGCAGCAGCTTTTTTTCTTTCGTTATTAGCCTTTTCAAATACTATTCACCGGTGACAATTAACCTTCAAGTTTTTGAATCAAACAGTCAGCGTATTATGGGCGGTGATGTGGACTATTAGAGAAAGTATTATTCCTGCTTCTTGTTTTTCATCAGGAAATCCTGAATGCTGAATTCGTTTTCGTACAGGAAATCCATGCAGTACAGGGGCTTTCCGTTCGGATAGTCCGTTTGGAAATTATCCACGGCCTTCAGGATGATTTTTGCGCTCATGGAGGTATCCCGCCGTTTGTCGATAAAGTATTCCGCGCCGTCGTCGCTGAAGGAGATGCGAAGCCATTCGGGCATCAGGATGAGCCGGACCCGGATGTTTCCGGCGGCGGAATAGGCGTCCGTAATGCGTTCGGTGAGCATTTCCTCCACCGCGAGGACGATCGACATAATCCGCCGCCGGCTGAAGCCCACGGCTTCCGCCAGCGTCCCGGTCAGGCTGGTCACCGGTACGATGGCGTAGCTGCTGTTTTTGACGACCACATCGAAGACCGTTACGCCGCCTGCCAGTTCCTCGTCCACCGACAGACGCATGAGCCGGGTGAGCATATCGGCGTGAAGGGCGCGCTGATCCAGCTTGCCGTTGACGTTCAGGGGAAAGCGGTCATACAGGAAAATATGGGAGGGCACCTTGAACCGGGCGATCCGGGTGCGCAGGGCGGCTTTCAGCGCTTCCTGATCGAAGCTTGCGCCCCCGTCCGTCATGGTGATGCAGGCTTCCACGCTCTCGCCGTAGATGGGATGGGGGGCTCCCATGACCTTGGCCTCCCGGATGTTCTCAATCTGATTCAGCGCGCTTTCGATTTCGGAGGGCGAGATGTTTTCGCCGCCCCGGATGATCACGTCCTTGATGCGTCCGGCCAGGTACAGATACCCGTCCTCGTCGAAGCATCCCAGATCACCGGTATGCAGCCAGCCATTCTCGTCGATGGGCTGCTGATCCCGGGTCAGTCCCTGATATCCGTTCATCAGGTTGCCGCCCCGGGCGACGACCTCTCCGATCTCGCCCTGGGGCAGGAAGCCGCCCTTGCCGTCGGATATACGGATCTCGATTCCCCGGACGGCCTGGCCGACGGTCTGCGCCCGCTTTTCCACCATGTCGGAGGGGCTCACCATGGTCAGCGGTGCGGCCTCGCTCTGCCCGTACATGTTGATGAAGGTGGCGTTGGCATATTGCAGCTCCAGCCGCATCATCTGGACCGGGGTGGACATGCCGCCCGCGATCATGCAAAGGTGCAGATTGGGAACGACATTTTTCTCAAAGCCCTCCGCATCGGCCAGACTCAGATAGATTGCGCCGACCGCCGCCATATCGGAAACGCGGTACGCGTCAATTTCCCGGATGAGCGTTTCCGGCTTGTAGTTGGCGGGCAGGCATACCGTCGCCCCGCGGCAGAGATACGCATAGCTCATCAGCAGGCCCAGGATATGGAAAAGCGGCACGGCGACGCATACGCCGCGGCCCGCGTAGCCCTCGGTATTGCCGTTGAAGGCGTCCGCGTCGAAGGTCAGCGCCCGCTGGGAAATCTGAACCGCCTTCGGCCGGGAGGTGGTGCCGGAGGTAAAGATGATGAAAGCGGTTTCGTTTCCGTCGGAATCCCCGCCGCCCTCCTCGTCGAATTCTCCGCCGTCATCCTCCGCGCCGCGTTGAAACGCTTCCCCCAGCTCCGGGGAGGAGGGGCGAAGATCCAGACATCGCTCTTCCGGTATGCCGGCGAGGGATGCCAGATTCCGCATGGCGTCCGGGTTCTTTTTGGTTTCCCCGTTGTCGCCGCAGAGCAGGAATTTCGTATCCGTCATCGTCAGCAGTTCGGACACGTCGGCGCTCGCCATGCTGTAATTCACCAGCACAGCGGTTCCGCCCGCCCGGACGATGGCAAAGAAGGCAATCAGCCAGTTCGCGGAGTTATAGCTCCACAGAGCCACCCGGCTGCCTTTCTCCACGCCCATCTCCCGCAGCTTTTTCGCCAGCCCCCGGATGCGCGTGATCAGATCCTCGTAGGTGCAGCTGTCGCCGCTCCCGACGATGGCGGGGCGGCCCGGATAGTCCCGGCAGATCCGGTTAAGCAATAATGGACTGTTCATCTGCTTGTTCGCTCCTATTCTGATATGGGATTTCCGCCGCGGGGGTCAGCGCTTTTTTCGCCGGACCGGCTGTCCGTAAACGGAGGATCCGGAACGGGATCGCCGGCCGGAGGCGGCCTGCCGGGAAGCGGCGGGCGGCGCCGGCAGCTCCCGGGAATGCCGGACCGGCCGGACGGCCGGTTTCCGGGGCGGAAGCGGCTGCCCGGCGGCGTTGACCTTTGCCGGGCGGGGTTCACGGACTTTCGGTTCGCTGGGGGTGGTGATTTCCATGGGCCAGTCGCTGTGCTCTTCCCGGAGGCGTTTGCCGATCAGCTTTTCCACCTGATTCAGCTGTTTGACCTCGTCGATGCAGCAGAAGGAAATGGCTTTCCCGTCCCGTCCGGCCCGCCCGGTGCGGCCGATCCGGTGGATATACGCCTCCGGCTCCATGGGCAGATCATAATTGATCACATGGCTCAGACCGGCCACGTCGATGCCCCGGGCCGCGATATCCGTAGCGACGAGAATCCTGCATTCGCCGCTTTTGAAGCGCTTTAAGGCGGTCTGACGGGCATTCTGGCTTTTATCCCCGTGGATCCCGGACGCTTCGATGCCGGCCTTTTTCAGATCCCGGACAATCCGGTCCACCCCGTAACGGGTGCGGGAAAACACCAGGGCGCTTTCCGGATTCTCGCTGCGAAGCAGGTGGATCAGCAGATGTTTTTTATTTCCCTTGTCCACATAGTACAGGCCCTGGTCGATCGCGTCCACGGTGGAGGTCACCGGATCCACCTTGACGTTTTCAGGATCCGTCAGCAGATCCAGCGCCAGCTTCTCCACCTCCGGGGGCATGGTAGCGGAGAACATCAGCGTCTGCCGTTTCTGCGGCAGGGCGCGGACCACCCGGCGGACATCGTGAATAAAGCCCATGTCCAGCATGCGGTCCGCCTCGTCGAGCACAAAAATCTCCACCCAGTCCAGCCGGATCAGCCCCTGGCCCATCAGATCCAGCAGACGGCCGGGACAGGCGATGACGATATCCGCGCCCCGGTGAAGCGCTTCGGCCTGGGCGGCCTGACCGACTCCGCCGAAGATCACGCAGCTCTGCAGCGGCAAACCCTTCCCATAGAGCTGGAAGTTTTCCCAGGTTTGCATGGCCAGCTCCCGGGTGGGGGAGAGAATCAGCGTCCGGATGATTCGGGCGTCCGGACGGGGAGAAGGATCCTGCAGCATCCGCTGCAGGATGGGCAGCGCAAAGGCGGCGGTTTTCCCGGTTCCCGTCTGCGCACAGCCCAGTACGTCCTCTCCCGCCAGAACCAGCGGGATGGTGGCGGCCTGGATGGGAGTGGGGCGGGAATATCCCGCATCCCGAATGTTGTTCAGCAAAGAGGGAATCAGTTTCAATTTCTGAAAAGTCATAAAATGAGCTCCGTTTCAAATCAGCCTTTTGAGATCCGGCGCATCAGGACGGACGGGGTTTCATCCGCGGCGCCGGAAGCCGGAACAGCAGCGGATGAGTGATTATATCACAACGGCCGCCTGCGGGACAGACTTCTTTTTTGGGAATTTGTAGAGAAGAAGCGGTTGGAACCCCGGGCCGCTTGTGATATACTTTTCTGTGATGAACTCTGGAATACGGGAGTCAGAACGAAAATGAAGTTTCTTCAGAAACTGGGCAAGGCGCTGATGCTGCCCGTGTCGGTTCTGCCGATCTGCGGCCTGCTGATGGGCCTGGGCTACTGCCTGTGCCCGGCGGCGATGCAGGGCGGAGCAATCAGCGGGGCGCCGGCTCAGATCGGCTTTTTCCTGATCCGGGCAGGCGGAGCGCTGATCGACCACATCGCCTGGCTGTTTGCCATCGGGGTCGGCGTCGGAATGTCGGAAAACAATGACGGGACCGGCGCGCTGGCCGCGCTCGTTTCCTGGCTGATGATCATCACGCTGCTGAATCCGGAAACGGTCAGAACGCTGATTCCCTCCGCGGCGGAGGACAGCAGCCGGATTCTGGCCTTTCAGAAGATTGAGAACCCGTTTATCGGGATTCTGGCCGGAATCATCGGATCATTCTGTTATAACCGCTTTCACCGGACCAAACTGCCGGCCTGGCTCTCCTTTTTCAGCGGGAAGCGGGCGGTGGCGATTGTCGCGGGCGTGGTGTCCGTGGCGGCGGCTTTTGTACTGCTGCTGGTCTGGCCGCTGGCCTTCTCCGGCCTGACGGCGCTGGGGCGCGGCATTGAGGGGCTGGGGCCTGCCGGCGCGGGACTGTATGCTTTCCTGAACCGGCTGCTGATCCCCTTCGGTCTGCATCACGCGCTGAATAATGTCTTCTGGTTCGATACGATCGGACTGGGGGATCTGGCGCATTTCTGGGCGGGGCAGACCAGCGCCGATGTGACGTGGTCCCTGGGGATGTATATGTCCGGCTTCTTCCCGTGCATGATGTTCGGAGTTCCCGGTGCGGCCCTGGCCATGCTCCGGAGCGTGAAAACCGGAAGAAAGAAGGCTGCGGCGGGCATCCTACTGTCCGGTGCGGTCTGCGCTTTTGTGTGCGGGGTGACGGAGCCGTTTGAGTTTTCCTTCATGTTTCTTTCCCCGCTCCTGTATCTGGTCTATGCCCTGCTGTACGGACTCGTCACTTTTGTCACGGTGCTGACCGGGTTCCGGGCGGGCTTCTCCTTTTCCGCCGGGGTAACCGATCTGGTTTTTTCCGCAAGCCTGCCGGCGGCGGCCCGAACCTGGCTGATTCTTCCGCTGGGACTTGCGTCCTTTGTGCTTTTTTACGCGGTGTTCCGGTTCATGATTGCGCGATGGAAACTGAAAACCCCCGGACAGGATGAGGATCACTCCAGGGCGCAGGAAGGCCCGGCTGTCTCCGCCGGCGCGGGCGGAGGTTACGCGGATCAGGCGCGGATCCTCCTTCGGGGCCTGGGGGGCGCGGAGAATATCCTCTCGATTGACAACTGCATTACCCGGCTGCGCCTGGAAATAAAGGACATGGGGAAAGTGGATGAAAACGTGATTCGTTCCTCCGGCGCGGCGGGAGTGATCCGCCCCGGGAAAAATGCCCTGCAGGTGGTGATCGGAACCACGGTGCAGTTTGTGGCGGACGAATTGAAACGGCTGTGCAGCCCCGGGCGGAAAAACGAAGAGAAGCCGGCAGCCGTTCCGGAAAGCTCCGTGGGGATCCCGGCTTCCGGGACGCACCGGAGGGTGACTCCCGGGGACCTGATTTTCGATCTTCCCGGGAGCCTTGCGGGAGAAGATCATTTTACGTATACAATAGCGGGCAGAACCGGAATTCATGCCCGGCCGGCGGCGGAAATTGTCCGGATCGTAAAGCGGTACGGCTGTGAGGTGACGGCGGAGGCCCGAGGCAAAAGCTGCAGCGCGGCAAGCGTGACCGGCCTGATGGGCCTGGGCGCGGCGGAAGGCACGGAGATTACCTTCCGGGCCTCCGGACCGGACAGCGGCCCGGCGCTTTCCGCGATCCGCCAGTATGTGAAGGAGAATCTCTGATGAGCCGATATGATTGCAGAACCGCCCAGCCGGGCTTTGCGGCGGGAAAGATTTTCCTTCTCCGGCCGGACCGGACGGAGGAATACCGGCCGGGATCTCCGCGGGAGGAATGTGCCCGGCTGGAAGCCGCCGCGGCGCAGCTGAACCGCAGACTGGCGGAGGAGCGGAAAAACGCTGATCCGGCCCGGGCGGCGGTGATGGACGCGGAAATTCTGATCCTGAACGACGAGGAATTTCTCGGATCCGTGCGGCGGAGCATTCCGGAAGACGGCCTGTCCGCTCCGGAGGCGGTGCAGCGCGCCGCGGACCGGGTGTGTGACACGCTCCGGAACAGCGGGCAGGATTATATCCGTGAGCGGTGCGAAGACGTGCGGGGGCTTGCCTCGGCGCTGACCGCGCTGCTCCAGGGCGGCATGGATCTGCCCGGGGAGCCCTGTATTCTCGCGGGGAGCGAGCTGAGTCCGGGGCAGATGACGATGATCGGAACGGAAAAGATCCTGGGGATCCTGACGGAAACGGGGTCGCCTGCCTCCCATGTGTCGGTGCTGGCCGGAAATATGGGGATCCCCTGTCTGTACGGACTGGAAAACCTTCCGGAGAAGGTTCAGGACGGGGATTATGTGATTCTGGACCCGGAGGGGGAAGGCGTGTGGGTGAATCCGCCGCCGGAAAAGCGGCGGGAGGCGGAGTCCCGGCAGGCGGAAATCCGTCAGGCGCGGGAAAAACGGCGGATTGAGGCTGCCGGAAAGGTAACGCGGACCCGGATCTGTGCCAATATCTCCCGGGCGGAGGAGGCGGAAGGGCTTGCGGAAGCCGGAGCGGACGGAATCGGCCTCTTCCGGTCAGAGCTGCTGTTTCTGAACGAAACGGAAGCGCCCTCCGAGGAGCGGCAGTTTGCGGCCTACCGGCAGGCGGCGGAAGCCATGCGGGGCCGGGAAACCGTAATCCGGACGATGGATATCGGGTCGGATAAGCACGCGGCCTGGCTGGAAATGCCGCGGGAGATCAATCCGGCCCTTGGCCTGAGAGGGCTGCGGGTATCCCTGGAGCA
>JAGCBO010000154.1 GCA_017652125.1 Clostridia bacterium
GATTGTCTTGCTGGTTGGAATGTCGTGATTCATAACAAGACTACTACAGCATTTTCTCCATACTGTATGGAAATACCTTCATAAGTTAAACATTTTTATCTGTGTGGGAGCTGCTTTTCTGCTGCCCTATAGGAACGATATTGTTTTTCCAGGTTTTCGGCAAGGGCTTGGTTCATATAGTCCGTGCTGAAGACCTTCTTGATCATTTGGACTTCTGAACGGCAGCTCACACTTATTTCCATTGCGTCATTAGGTTCATATGCTTGTATTTCAATTTCGGTTTCTCTTCCAGCTTGCATGGGTATGATATATTCCTGCTTTCCGGAAACTTTTTCTATACATTGGACTGTAAACAGACGGAAAGCGCAAAACTTATGGGCGGTAGGCCAGCTCCAGTTTGCAGAACAGGTCTTCCATTGTCAAGCGTACATCGATGCTATCATAGACGCGGATGAGCTTCCCGCCCGGCAGGCTGCCATAGGTAAGGTCATTTAGAATCTCCGGTGCGTGTTCCATATGCCAGTTGCCGCGAAAACGGCTCATCAGCAGGACCGCTGCGGTGGTGTTGTCACCCAGAATCCAGTTTTCCCCGGTGCGAAGCAGGAAACCTGGGTTGTATTCCACATGGTTTTCCGTGATGAGCTGATCATAAAGATACCGGCCCAGGTCTCCGCAGGGATACACCCGCCGCTTCAGCTCAGCAAGGGTGACTTCCAGGGTGCAATATACATCCTGCGGTGTCTGCCAGACCTCCGCTTCACTTTCCAGCAGAACCCGGACAGCTTCCGGATCCTGCATGACGTTGAATTCCGGCCGGCCATCCGGATAAGGACCGCCGCCGTTCCACAGGACAACAAGGTTCGGCGCGATATCCGGCGCCGCGTTCAGCGCCGCGGCAATGTTGGTCATGGCGCCCTGCACCGCGATATACAGTTTTCCGGGCCGACGGGCTTCCTGGATAATGTGACGGACACCTTCGCAGTCCGGCGCGTCGTTCCGGATTTTCAGGGGGCCGGTGCAGCCACGGAAATAAGGAACGTCATCGATTTGCGCCAGGGTCAGGAGCTTTTCAATTTCCCTGTAGCTTTGTTCCATAGAATCGCCGGCGCCGCCCGCCTTCTGTTCAAAATGGGCGGCGATGATTCCCCGCACATCGAACATGGGCGTCAGCAGGTGGTGCATGATGGCATACTGGTCATCTGCCTCGTTTTTAGCATCCGTATCCACCAGCAGGCGGATCCGGGAGGCCGGTGGGATATCCAGGCCGATCCGCTCAAGAATCTCCATTCTTGTCATATGTATTTCCTCCCGCTTACTCGTTGGGAATCTGGTTCAGTTCACGATTGATCCCCTTCAGATCCAGTGACTCATCCGGGTCATGGGTCAGGATGGATTTTATGGCCAGACCGAGAGGAATAACGCTCTGCTCCGTCATGACCCGGACCAGGGCGGGTACATGCTTTTCCAGCACCTTCCGGGCAGAGGGATTTTCCAGCAGGTCGTTGGCGGTATCCTCAATGGAGAAGTACCCCTCCCGGCGGAAACTGTCCTCCTCCAGGAACCAGTTGCGTACCGGGCCTCCATCCTCTTCAGGCAGGCGGTAAGACGGCTCCTCTTCAGCAGAGCATGTCCATACGCACGAATCCGTGCAGGCACCCGCAGAAACGCTGATCCGGTTTTCTCCCATCTGCAGCGGTACGCCGCGGAACAGGACGGTGCCGTTCGTGACAGGAACCTCGCCAAAGGGGATGCCATTGACTTCCAGGCAGACCGACGACTGATTGGAATAGCATTTCACATCCACGTTTTCCCGAACCCGGTTCCTGAAGCGCTTTGCGCACAGGTGCAGGAAGGGATGCACTGACCACCTGGCTTTGTAGTAGTAGAAAGCGTCCTTGCGGATCTTCCGGTTATGGGTGACCAGGCCTTTCGCGTTGATGCCCTGCTGGCCTCCCTCATTTCGCCGGTCACTGGAAAAGTCGAACATATTCCAGATGAAGCTGCCCCAGAGCCAGGGGCGAGCCTCGATCTGCGGGTACACCGTCTCATGCCACAGAGCCTGGTATTCCTCTGAATAGTCCTTGAGTTTCGGCTCTTCGGAGTGCAGGGCCAGGTTGGCATCTACACCGTATTCGGTGATACCGAGGCATGTATCCGGCTGTGCGGCATGGAATTTGTCCAGCCAGGGACCGAAATCTCCCGGCTCCCCATAATACCAGCCAAAATAGACGTTATAGCCCACGATATCCGTGATCTCGTTCAGCCTGCTGGCAGGCTTGAGGGGATATAGATTGGCTGCGGCGGAAAGCCGGTCCGGATCAAGCTTTTTTACCAGTGCGTGCAGGGCCCGGCAGTTTTCGTGCATAAACGGCGCGTCACGGAACATGGCGATCTCATTCTGAATGCCCCAACAGAAAACGGACGGATGGTGGATATTCTGCAGGATCAGTTCTGTGAGCTGCTGTACCGCGTTTTCCTGCAGGAGGGGATTTTCCGTCATCTTCAGCATGGGGATTTCCGCCCAGGCAAGGATACCCCTGCGGTCGCACTCGTCATAAGCGGCCTGCGGATGCTGATAGTGGGATAGACGCACGGCGTTGGCGCTGATTTCGTCAATCAGATCAAAGTCCTCCCGGATTTCCTCCGGGGAAGCTGCAGGTCCGGCACCGGCCCGGTCCTGATGCTTCGCAACGCCCCGGAGAAAAACAGGATTTCCGTTCAGCCGGAGGCCTGTTCCATCCGCTTCCACAGTGCGGAAACCGACAGTCAGGGAGACACAGTCCACAAGCCTGTTTTCCCGGAGAAGTTCTGCGCGGACCGTATAGAGAGCGGGATTTTCCCGCCCGCGCCAGAGCACCGGACCGGCAACCCGGAGCGTCAGGGGGGACGTACAGGGGAAATCGCCGCCGGACACAGACTGCCCCAGGGGATCCAGCACGCTGATCCGCAGGACGGTCTGCCCGTCACACCCGACGATATGAGGCTCTGCGTGAATCAGACCGCCGCCGTTCCGGTCCGCCGAGGTCCGGAGAATCAGGCCGTCTGTACCGAAATAACTCCGGTCAAAATGGGTTTCTTCACCGACAAGCAGGGAAACGGGCCGCGGAATGCCGCCGAAAACCGTGAAATCGCCGAAGTGGGGACTGACGTGTTCGTTCAGCCGGTTATCTGCGAGGAGGTCGACCCGGAAACTTTCCTTTTGCAGTACTTCCCGCGGAACAGGAATCCGGAAACGGGAATATCCGCCCTCGTGATGGCCGGCTTCCGTACCGTCAATCCAGATCCGGCAGCATTGATCCACCGCGTCAAAGGACAGGTATCCGGCTGTCCAGGCGGCGTTTCCCGCTACAATACGGGAATAAACCCGGCGTCCGCGGCAGGGCTTCCCCTCCCGGGAAAAAACATGGGGCAGATTGACAGCTGTTCCGGGAAGATCCGGCAGATTTTCCGGCAGTATTTCCGCCGGGCTGCTGTCCGACAGTTCACGCAGAATCCACTGATCATTGAGGCTGATGGCTTTCACGGTGATCCTCCTTTTTTCCGTTCCATTGGATGGACTTCCGATACTCATTGGGCGTGAAGCCCTGAATCTTTTTATAGGTACGGGTAAAGTAATTGGCGTCCGCGAAACCGCACTGTTCCGCAATCTGCTGAACAGACAGGGCGGTGTGCCGAAGCAGGCCTGTAGCCCGGTTAACCCGGGTCTGATTGATATAATCCGTGACAGTGACTTTTACTTCTCTATGGAACCGGGCAGAAAGGTAATTCTTGTTCACAGAGAACCGGGCGGCAAGGCTTTCCAGACTCAGCGGCTCCATATAATGGAAATCAATATAGTTCAGACAATCCCGAACGGTGCCTGAATATCCGGCGAGAGAATGCTGCTGTACCAGCAGGCAGTAATGGCGGATCATCTTTGGAATCAGGGCGGTTACCTGTTCAGGGTTCTCCGCTGACTCTATCTCAGTGACAAACTGTCCGCTGATCCCGTCAATATACAGGGGATGGACAGCGGCCTGCTGAATGGCCTTGCGGCAGAGGGTGTTGACGGCGATAATCATATCCTTCACGTCGCGGAGACGGTCTGTTACACGCTGGTCCAGCGAAAAGCCCATGAAGAGGTTCTGCTGATACATTGCCTCGGCAATGTCACCCCGGCGGATGGCGTCCAGCATGGCGTTTTCCACGGCATATCGTGCCTCAACGGAGGTATAGGGAATGGAGGAGAGGGCTACGGAAGGCTTGTGTTCGTATTTTCCTGGCTGGTCATGACTGACCCGGATGATTTCCAGACTCGGGTTGGCCAGGTAGCGGGCCAGGAATCCGGAAAGAATCTGCTGCCAGCTCAGATAATCATGAATGATAGGAATACGCTTGAAATACCACCGGATAGCTTCCAGCGAGTCGCCGGAAAGGGAATGGTGAGCAAGCATCCGCTGAAAATCTGTCTCCCCATAGGAATGGTAAAGAAAGGGACCGAAGAAAAGGAAGGAACCGGCTTCCGCGTTCCGTCCCCTGAGAACGAAATAATGCAGGCCGAAGGAATCTTTGTAATCGATGACGGAGTCATCCGGAACGGCTTCCATCATGCTGCGGGCGAAGGCAGTGTAGTCAAAACTTTCATACAGCTGGTCCCGGAACTGAAAGTCCAGTGCGGACGCCTGCAGGGAGGAACAGTCCGCAGTCAGCAGCAGATACTGCACACGGTTTGCGCCCAGAATGATCCGGAACACATCCTGCAGATCCAGCAGGATCATACGTCTCACCTCCGAAAGATACTATTCAGGTTAATTCTGTGCTAACAATATCATTATTATTTTCCGTTTTCAACAAAAAATGAATATTGTGCTAAAAGAGGTGAAAGGCGTATGTGTCATCTGGGAAAAAACGATGATATATTATACATGGATCAAGGAAAAAAGCGTTACATACACTCTACGACCGACGAATCTTTGAAAAGCGGGACGGTACAGATGGAAAAGGAAATTCTTTTTGAAGCAAAACACATGCGGAAGGAATTCGGACCGACGGTTGCCCTGAAGGATGTGGACTTTACCCTGCGCAGGGGGGAGATCCGCGGCCTGGTCGGGGAAAACGGCTCGGGAAAATCGACTATCATGTCGATTGCGTCCGGCATGCAGCCTGCAACAAAGGGTGAGATGCTCTACAAAGGACAGCCCTGGAAGCCCGGTACTATGGTGGAGGCCCAGGACGCCGGAATCTCCATGATCCTGCAGGAAGCGAACACCATTCCCGGCGTGACGGTGGCCCAGAATATTTTCTCCGGCCATGAGGCGGAATTTTCCAGATTCGGCCTGATCAGCATGCCGAAAATGAAAAAGGAAGCCCAGAAGGTGCTGGAACATTTCGGGATCACCCATATCAAAGCCGGCGAGATGATCGACAAATACACGTTTGAAGACCGGAAGCTGGTGGAACTGGTCCGCTGCGTTACGGATCAGACAGAGATCCTGGTGGTGGACGAAACCACCACGGCGCTGTCCCTGGAAGGCCGCGAGATCCTTTATAAGCTGATCCACAAAATGGCGGACAGCGGCAAAGGCATCGTTTTCGTTTCCCACGACATGGACGAGATCCTGGAACAGTGCACGGACCTGACGGTGCTGCGGGACGGCGAGATCATCGGCCATCTGACCCGGGAAGAGATGGACGCGCCGGACGCGGTGAAAACCATCCGTTATATGATGGTCGGCCGGGAGATCGGCGACAAGTACTACCGTGAGGATTACGACACCAGTCACCGGGACGAAGTGGCCCTGGAGCTGGAGGATGTTTCCCTGGGCCGGATCCGGCACTTCAATCTGAAACTGCACAAGGGCGAAATCATCGGAATGGGCGGCCTGAGCGGATGCGGAATGCACGACATCGGACGGATCGCCTACGGGCTGGAAAAGCTGAGCGGCGGCCGGGTGGTGCGGAACGGCCAGGAAATCAAAACGCCGCTGCAGGCGATCAACAACGGCATCGGCTACATCAGCAAAAACCGGGACACCGAGGCGCTGATCCTGAACGGACCGATCCAGGACAACATCGTGCTTCCCTCCATTCCCGCGCTGATCAAAAACACCTTCATCAGCCCCCGGGCGGAGAAGAAGCTGAGCGACCGGGAGATTGACAACTACCGCATCAAGTGCCACGGCGGCAAGCAGTACGTGAACACCCTCTCCGGCGGAAACAAGCAGAAGGTTTCCTTCGGCAAATGGACCGCTAAGGGATCCGAGGTCATCATCATGGACTGCCCGACCCGCGGCGTGGACATCGGCGTCAAGCAGGCCATGTACTCCCTGATTGAGGAAATGAAGAAACAGGGCAGGGCCATCCTGATGATCTCCGAGGAGCTGAGTGAGCTGATCGGCATGGCGGACCGGCTGATTATCATGAAGGACTTTGAAGTAACCCACGAGGTCGAGCGCAGCCCCGGGCTGAAGCAGACCGACCTGATTGAATACATGATTTAAGGAGGCCGCTATGACAGCAATTGCGCAGGAAAGAGAAAAGCAAAGCCTGCTCCAGTGGATCAAAAAGCATGGCTCCGCCATCGCGTCCCTGGGCGGCCTGGTCTTCTGCATCATCTTCTTTACGATCGGCACGGGGATGAAGGGCGAGAGCATCTGGAGCGGGGACAAGCTTTCCACGCTGATCGGCGACGTGATCGTAACCGCCCTGATGGCGGTCGGCGCGGTGTTCATCTACTCCCTGGGGAACATGGACGTCAGCATCGGCAAGCAGGTGGGCCTTTACAGCACGCTGCTGGTGCTGATCGGCAACGCCACGGGCAGCCTGCTGCTGGGCATCCTGGCCTGCATCGTGATCGCGGTGATCATCGGCATCATCAACGGCGCGGCGGGCGAGCTGCTCCACATGTACTCCGTGATTTCCTCCGTGGTGTTCATGATGGTGATCAGCGGCATCACGACGATCATCTACTCCAGCGTCGGCAGCAAGAACATCAGCCTGACCGGGATCGACCTGAGCTTCTTCCGGTCCCCGGTGAACATGGTGATCGTGCTGGTGATCGAATACCTGGTGATCGGCTACTTCTTCTACTTCACCAAGTTCGGCAAGTACGCCCGCTCCATCGGCGCCAACCAGACGGCGGCGGCCCAGAGCGGCGTGAACATCATCAAATATCGCGTGATTCCCTACATCTTCCTGGCGTTCTGCCTGGTGACGGCCTCCCTGTTCCAGATGGGCTACACCGGCGCTGCCTCGGACGCGACGGGCACCGGCTTTGAGATGAACGTGATGGTATCCCTGATCCTGGGCGGCATGCCCCTGAAGGGTGGCATGAAGTCCCGCCTGAGCTGCGCCGTGATCGGCGCGCTGACCTTCTCCCTGCTGGCGGTCGGGCTGCCGATTATCGGCGTGCCGACGCGCATGACCTTCATGATCAAGGCGATCATCTTCCTGCTGGTCGTGCTGATTACCTGCCGCCAGAAGAACGGCCCGCTGCCCCGCTGATTTCCTGTTTGCAGCAGGCGAAAAGCCTGTTTCGAAAAAAACACTCAACACCCCAACGAAAATGAAGGAGGAACCCCGAAATGAAAAAACTGATTGCGCTTCTTCTGACCCTCGCGCTGCTCCTGGGCCTGGCTGCCGCTCCCGCCGCCGCCGAATCCAAGGGCAAGATCCTGTGGCTGTCCAACCTGAACAGCGGCATCCAGTATGAATTCTATACCGCTTACTGGAAGATGATCTGCGAAAACCTGGGCTACACCTTTGAAGTGGTTTACGGCGACATGAGCAACGACCCCGCCGGTAACCTGAAGCAGGTCAAGAACGCCTACACCTCCGACGTGAAGGGCATCATCATCTCCATGGACGGCGGCGTTGTCAACATCATGGATGAGTATCCGGACCTGTGGGTAGTCGGCTTCTTCTCCGACATGGACTCCGTGTTCAATGAAAACGGCACCAGCCACGACGTGATGGGCCGCGAAAAGTTCCTGGGCAACATGGGTGACGGCTACATCAGCGGCGAAGACCTGGGCAAGGCCTACGCGGCGGAAGTGATTGCCCGCGGCTACAAGAAGGTTTCCACCTGCATCTTCCCCGCTTTCGCCTATCCGAAGCACACCGTGGCGGACGCTTCCTTCCGCGCGGCGATCGCCGAATACAACGCGACGGCTGCCGAACCCATTGAGATCGTCGGCGACGCCGAAGTGCTGGCCTTCCAGCCCCTGAGCGACAGCTACTTCCTCGAAGACGGCCGCGACCAGATTGAATGCATCGTCGGCTTCTGCGCCGGCACCACCTTCATCTATCCGAAAATCATTGAAGCCAAGGGCATGGGCTTCTGCCGGGACGACCTGCAGCTGATCACCGGGGGCTTCGACAACGACGCCGACCTGCTGGCCAACTGCGGCGACGACAAGATCATCGTGAGCCTGACCATCCAGGGCATTGAAAGCACCATCTGGCCTATCGCGATGCTGGACGCCGCGATCTCCGGCAACATGTACAAGGATTATCCCGGCCCGGAACGGATGGACTCCTCCGTGTTCCAGATCAACAGCACCGCCAGGTTTGACGCGATGATCAACAACTCCCCCATGGGCGTGACCCTGGACGTGAGCAAGGCCCAGGTTTCCTGGGACCAGATGAAGGACTACTTCACCAGCGTGAACCCCGACGCGACCTACGCGGACCTGACCGCTTTCTGCCAGAGCTTCGTTGTGGAAGGGTACATGAAGTAAGAAACGGAAAGCTCCCTGTTTCCTCGTAAACTGAACGACCAAAGACAAGAGGCGGATGTTGTCCATGAAAAAGACGTTGGAAATCATTAAGCGCGTTGCCGGCACGCTGATGCTCCCCGTGATCATGTTCGTGATCATGAAGATCATGTGCGACGCCAACGGCAAGACTTTCTTCGGATCCCTGAAAATGTGGCAGGCGCTGATCCCCAGCATCGCGGTGTCCGTTGCCTGCGCCATGGGCATCGGCCTCCAGTTCAAGAACGGGCGGTTCGACTTCTCCGGCGGTTCCATCATGCTGCTTTCCGCGATCATCGCCGGAAACGTGGCCAAGAACGCCGGAACGAGCAGCCCCGTGCTGTTCGGCGTCCTGTGCGTCGGCCTGTGCGTTGCTTTCAGCGTGCTGGTTGCCCTGGTGTACGTGTACGGCCGGCTGCCGATCATGATTGCCACCATCGGCATGGCGCTTTTGTACGAATCCCTGACCAGCCAGATCTTCGGCGGCGGCGGAATCAATCTGGTTTCCACCTCGTTCGTCAAGCAGCTGTCCGCTTATCCGCTGGTGCTGATTCCCCTGGCCGGGGCGGTGGGAGTATACGCGGTATACAACTACCTGACCACCACCGGGAAGCAGAGCGTGCTGCTGGCGAAGAACCAGCAGAGCGCCGTGAACATCGGCGTGAACGAAAACAAAAACGTGATCATCAGCTACATCTACAGCGGACTGATCTTCGGTTTTGCCACGATCATCTGGAGCTCCCTGGGAAAGCGCGACGCGATCTTCTCCTCCCTGGCCACCGTCGGCGAGCTGTTCAGCAACATCCTGCCGGTGTTCGTGGGACTGTATATCGGCGTTTTCTGCGGCGACACCATCGGAATCATCATGGGTTCCATTGCCATCTGCCTGATGAAGTACGGCTTGCAGCTGGTTTTCAAGGCGGAGCTGGGCGCAGCGATTTCGACCGCGATGATGGGCCTGTTCGTATTCCTGGTCAACTTCGTTGCCGGACAGGGACAGAACATCAAAAAGCTGACCGGAAAGATATTCGGAAAACGGGAACCCCTGAAAGCATAAGGAACCAATATCCAGCGAACCACCAATCGGCGGGCGACGGCGTTAACGCCTCGCCCGCTTTTTGAAAGGAAAGCAGGCCATGAAGATCAGCCAGATCCGGATCAACGGCATCCGGGAACCGATGGGGTTTGAAATGCCGTATATCTCCCTTTCATGGAAGGTGACGGAAACCGCGTCCCGGAAGAGCCGGGAGGCCCGGATCGCTGTGGCCGCGGACCCGGAATTCACGAAACTGCTGTATGAGAAAAAAGGGGAAAGCCTGCGCTCCACCGGCGAGCGGATTCCGCTTTCCCTGACGCCGCGCACCCGGTATTACTGCCGGGTTGAGGTGACGGGGGACGCCGGGGACAGCGCCGCGGCGGACTCCCGGTGTGAAACCGGAAAGATGGACGAACCCATGGCGGGAAAATGGATCGGCCCCCGGGAAGGGGACGGTTTCCATCCCGTGTTCTTTAAAACATTCCGGGTGCCGGAAGGGGCCGAATCCGCCCGGCTGTACGTGACCGGGCTGGGACTTTACGAAGCGTACCTGAACGGCGAAAAGGCCGGCGGGGACCTGCTGGCCCCCTTCTGCAACGACTACAACGAGGCGGTGCAGGTGCAGGCTTACGACGCGGGCAGCCTGCTGCGGGCTGGGGAAAACCGGATTGAAATTTATACCGGCAACGGCTGGTACAAGGGCCGGCTAGGCTACACCGGGCAGCAGGCGGTATACGGCGACCGGTTCGCGGCGCTGGCGGAACTGCGGATCCGCCTGGCGGACGGAACGGAACAGGTGGTCGCCACGGACGAAACATGGCAGTACCGGGGCAGCGACTTTGAGGCCACGGACATTTACGACGGAGAAACCCTGAACCGCACCCTGTGGGCTGGAAGGGAGAACCCGGGGCGGCCGGTAACCGTTATGCCGGAGAAGCGGACCGCGGACCGGTACAGCCTGCCGGTGACCGTGAAGGACAGCCTGGCGGTGCAGGAAGTGATCCGCACCCCCGCCGGGGAAACGGTGCTGGACTTCGGCCAGAACTTTACCGGATACGCGGAGTTCACCGCGGACTTTCCGGCCGGAACGCGGATTGACCTGGACCACGGGGAGATCCTGCAGAACGGGAACTTTTACAACGACAACTACCGCACCGCGAAGGCGCGGATGACCTATATTTCGGACGGGCGGAAGGAAACGGTGCGGGCGCACTTTACCTACTTCGGTTTCCGCTACGTACGGGTGACGGGGTGGCCCGGGGAGGTCCGGAAGGAGGACTTTACCGGAAGGGTGGTCTATTCGGACCTGGATACCGCCATCCGCTTCCGCTCATCGGACGAAGACCTGAACCGGCTGGCGCAGAACGCCTTCTGGGGCCAGCGGAGCAATTTCCTGGACATGCCGACGGACTGCCCCCAGCGGGACGAGCGGCTGGGGTGGACCGGGGACGCGCAGGTGTTCTCGCCGGCGGCGTGTTTCCAGATGGACACGCGGGCGTTTTACCGCAAGTTCCTGAAGGACCTGCGCATGGACCAGGAAAAGAACGGCGGGGCCGTGGCCAACTTCCTGCCGAACCTGGGGGGGACGCCGGGCGGATCCAGCGTATGGGGCGACATTGCGACGTTCCTGCCGATGACGCTGTACGACTTCTACGGCAGCCGGGAGGACCTGGAAGCGCAGTACCCGATGATGCGGGACTGGGTGGAATGGATCCGCCGGCAGGACGACGAACGGGGCGGCGGAAGGCTGTGGAACTTCGGCTTCCACTTCGGCGACTGGCTGGCCCAGGACGGGGTGACGCCCCAGAGCATGAAGGGCGGAACGGAGGACTACCTGGTTGCCAGCATGTACTACTACGCCTCGGCCGAAAAGACGGAGCGGGCGGCCCGGATCCTGGGGAAGGACGGGGACACGGAGGCATACGGAAAGCTGAAGGAGGAGATCCGCGCGGCGATCCTGCGGGAGTACTTTACCCCCAACGGACGGCTGGCGGTGACCACCCAGACGGCCTACCTGCTTTGCCTGAACTTCGGGGTCTATATCGACAAGGAGCGGCTGCTGGCGGACTTCCGGACCCGGCTGCAGAAGGACTGCTACCGGATCAAAGGCTGCTTCGTCGGGGCGACGATGATGTGCCGTGTGATGGCGGAGAACGGAATGGAGGACCTGGCAGCCTACTTCCTCTTCCAAAAGGGCTTTCCGGGATGGATACACTGCGTCCGCCTGGGAGCCACCACCATCTGGGAGCGCTGGAATTCCGTGCTGGATGACGGGACGATCTCCGGGACGGAAATGAATTCCCTGAACCATTATTCCTACGGCTCTGTGATGGAATATGTCTACCGTGATCTGGCGGGAATCCGGGGAACTGAACCCGGCTTCACCCGGGTGCACTTCGAGCCCCAGCCCTCTTTCCGGGTGCAAGAGATTTCATGCGCCTATGAATCCGTGAGCGGGGAGTATGCTTCCGCCTGGCGGATCAACGAAGACGGGACGCTGACGGTTCATTTCAGGGTTCCTTTCGGCTGCAGCGCGGAGGCTTTGCTGCCGGGAACGGGCAGGACGCTGGAGCTGGCAGCCGGTGAATATGAAGAGACCTATCGGCCGGACAGGGACTACCGGCTGAAGTATTGTATGGACAGCCGGCTGGATGAGCTGAAGGAAGATCCGGAAGCCCTGGAAATCCTGAAGGAGGACCTGCCGGCAGCATTGGGACTGATCGGCACGGGGGACGCGGAATTCCTAAGTATGTCCCTGAAGGAACTGCAGTTCCTGTTCTTCCGGGGATTCAATCCTCAGATGGTAGCGGAGGGTACCCGCCGGCTGTTTGAACTGAAAGCGTTTTAAGGAGGGCAGGCAAGATGATTAACCTGAGAGCAAATCCGTTTTTTCTTGACGATGAAGGGATCCGGTGGGTAAACGAAACCCTTGCCTCCATGACTGTGGAGGAAAAGGCCGGCCAGGTTTTCTGTCCTCTGGGGCTCGCCGGCAACGAAGAGGCACTTCGCGGCATGATCTGCGGCCTTGGGATCGGCGGCATCATGTACAGGCCCGGACCGAAAGCAGAGATCCAGGAAACGCACCGCCGTATCCAGGAGATGGCAAAGATACCGCTCCTGATTGCAGCGAACACAGAAGCCGGCGGCAGCGGCCTGTCATTCGAGGGTACCGGCTTTGGCGCACCGATGGCAGTTGCCGCTACCGGTGATCCGGAAAACGCTTACCGGATGGCTTATACCGCATGTTATGAAGGAGCGATGATGGGCCTCAACTGGTCCTTTGCGCCGATTGTTGATATCGATATGGATTTCCATAATCCGATTACCAATACCCGTACTTTCGGCTCCGATCCGGACCGGGTGATTGCCTGTGCCTCCCGCTATCTGGACGCCGCGGACGAATGCGGCGTGGCCGTGTCCATCAAGCATTTTCCGGGGGACGGTGTGGACGAGCGTGATCAGCATATTGTCACCAGCGTGAACTCCCTGGACTGCGAAACGTATATGAAGACCTATGGTCGGGTTTACAGGACTTTGATTGAAAAGGGAGCAAAGACGGTGATGGTCGGACATATTGCCCAGCCTGCCTGGGTGAAAAAACTGAATCCTGAAGCGTCCCGCCGCGAAATGCTGCGGCCTGCCAGCCTGAGCCGGGAGCTGATGACCGGGCTGCTGCGGGGTGAGCTTGGATTCAACGGCCTGATTTCAACGGACTCCACAGCCATGATCGGCCTTACCGCAGCCATGCCGCGCCGCCTGGCGGTTCCGACGGCGATCGAAGCAGGAGCGGACATGTTCCTGTTCAACAAGGATCTTGCGGAAGACTACGGATACCTGCTCGCGGGTCTCCGTGAAGGGCTGTTGAGTATGGAACGGCTTGACGAGGCTGTGACAAGAATCCTCGCGACGAAGGCCTCCCTCGGCCTGCACAGGAAGCAAAAGGAAGGGGCCCTGGTTCCGCCGCCCGAAGCGCTTGCGGAGGTCGGGAAGCCGGAATTCCGCGCCTGGAGCAGCGCGGTCGCCGATCAGGCAGTCACACTGGTGCATGACCGTCAGAACCTGCTGCCCATCTCCCCGGCGAAGTATCCCCGTCTGTACCTGAATGTGATCCAGAAGAGCAGCGACCCGGATGATTCCTTCGTGCTTGCCTGGAAAGAGGCCTTCGAGAAGGAAGGTTTTGAAGTCACCGTGCGCGACCGGCGCGTAAGCATTGAGCCTTCGGACTTTGACGCGCCAGCTCTCAGCCCGGAGAAAGCGGCCCTGATGGGTGAACTGTACCGGGGCGTTGAGGAAACGCGCAAGTGCTACGATCTTTATGTCTATGTCTGCAATATGCAGAATGCTTCCAACAACACAACCCTGCGCCTGAACTGGAATGTGGTGTTCGGCCTGGGCGATGACGCGCCCTGGCTTACGGCGGAAGTCCCGGTGATGATGATTTCCACGGGCTACCCTTACCATCTCTTTGACGCGCCGATGGTGGAGACCTTTATCAACGCCTACAGCAGCGAGCCGCAGTACCGGCTGGCGGTCATGGAAAAAATCATGGGCCGCAGCGAATTCAGGGGCGTGAGTCCTGTGGATCCCTACTGCGGCAAAGAATATCTGAAATATTAAGGAGGGAGAACCATGGAGTTTGATGCGGTGATTTTTGACCTGGACGGGGTCATCTGTTCAACGGACGAGTATCATTACAAAGCCTGGAAGGCCATGGCGGACGGCATGGGCATTCCCTTTGACCGGACTATCAACAACCGCCTGCGGGGTGTGAGCCGGATGGCCAGCCTGGAGATCATCCTGGAGAAATACGAAGGTCCGGCCTTGAGCGACGGGGATAAGCAGCGCCTGGCGGAGCAGAAAAACGACCTGTACCGTGAATCTCTGCACGAGATGAGTACCGCGGACCTGCCGGCGGAAGTGAAGGAGACCCTGGACGCACTGCGGGCTATGGGCCTGAAGCTTGCCATCGGGTCTTCCTCGAAGAATACGCCCTTCATCCTGGGCCAGATCGGCCTGGGCGGCTGGTTCGACGCGGTCAGCGACGGGAATAACATTACCCGGTCCAAGCCGGATCCGGAAGTGTTTGTGAAGGCAGCGGAGATGCTGGGGATGCCCGCGGACCGGTGCCTGGTGGTGGAGGACGCGGTCTCCGGCGCGGAGGCCGGCCACAGAGGCGGCATGAAGGTCGCCTGCGTCGGGGACGCGGCGAAGAATGGAGCGGGCGACTGGAATATGGAAAGCGTCCGTGAACTGACCGACATTGTAAAAGGATAAGGGTGAGGACGGATGGTTGACCTGAGAGCGAAGCCTTTCTGCCTGGATGATGACGGAATCCGCTGGGTGGAAGAAACCCTTGTTTCCATGACCCCGGAAGAGAAACTGGGCCAGTTGTTCGTGCTGCTTAAACCGGTGCCCGGCGCGGACGAGGAGCAGATCAGGACCCTGATGGAAAGCGCGAAACCCGGCGGAATGCGCTGGCAGGGCGGGGACAAGGAAACCGTATACCGGCAGAATACCCTTTTCCAGCGGTACAGCCGGATTCCGGTCCTGATTGCAGGGAACTGCGATGACGGCGGAAACGGCGTTCTTCCTAAGGAAGGCACCTTTGTGGCTACTGCCGCGGAAGCAGGAGCCGGCGACGGCACGGAAACCGCCTACCGGATGGGATATGTGGCCGGGAAGGAGGCGGCGGCCATCGGGGTCAACTGGATGTTCAACCCGGTGGCGGACGTATACAGAAACTGGCGCAATACGATTGTGAACACCCGTTCCTTCGGCAGCAATCCGGACAGGGTGACGGAGTGCGTCCGGGCCTATATCCGGGGCATCAGGGACGCGGCGCCTCATATGGCCTGCACCTGCAAGCATTTCCCCGGGGACGGATGGGACGAACTGGATCCCCACAATTCCCCGGCCCATAATGAGGCGGGCGCAGAAGAATGGCTCGAAAGCTATGGGCGGGTTTACCGGACGATGATCGATGAAGGCCTGGAGACGATCATGACCGGACAAATCTCCCTGCCAGCTATGAGCCGGAAGTTTCGCCCCGGGATCCGGGACGCGGAAATCATGCCGGCATCCCTGGCTCCGGAACTGCTGCAGGACCTGCTGCGGGGCCAACTGGGATTCAACGGGCTGATCATTTCCGACGCCTCTCACATGATCGGCATGGCAGGCGTGATGAAGCGCAGCGAAGCAGTACCAGCCTGTATTGCCGCCGGATGTGACATGTTCCTGTTTGCCAACGACATCGCGGAGGACATGGGCTACCTGAAAACAGGCATCGAAAAGGGAATCGTAACGGAGGAACGGCTGGAGGATGCCCTGCGCCGGATTCTGGGGCTGAAGGCCCATCTGAAGCTTTATGACGAAAGCGTCCGCTGCCCGGACAGGGCAGGCCTGGCGTGCGTAGGGTGTGAAGAACACAGGCAGTTTACGGTCCAGGCTGCGGACAGGTGCGTGACCCTGGTGAAGGATACCCGGGGACTGCTGCCTGTAAACCCGGCGGACAGGAAAAAAGCGCTGCTGGTTTATGTGCAGAGCACGCCCAACAGCAAAGGCTACCGGGGTGACGGCGTCCGGGAAATGATTACCGGGGAACTGGAACGGGCGGGGTTTGAAGTGTCCCAGTGTCCCAGCTTCTATGACCTGGAGATCGAAAACGGCGTGAATCCCATGAACTTTGTCCGGATGATGCAGACCGGACGGCGGGAGGATTTCCGGAAGAATTACGATATCGTGTTCGTGTTCATCAATATCAAGGGATATGCCCAGCGGAATGTGGAGCGCCTCAGCTGGAGCAGCGGCCACAGTATGGAAATGCCCTGGTATACGGAGGAGGTGCCGACGGTCGGCGTCAGCCTGAACTATACCAATCACCTGGTGGACTGTGCGAATATCCATACCTTTGTGAACGCGTACGGTCCGAACCGGGAGAACGTGCGGGCGGCGGTGGAAAAGATTACCGGAAAGAGTGAATTCAGGGGCCGAGCGGACGAGACCGTGTTCTGCGGACGCTGGGATACCCGGCTGTAAAAAGAGGGGTGAGACGTTACGAAACAGGAATACATTGTCCTCAGTGAGCAGCGGAATGTCAGCTTAACGGCTTATCTGCAGCCTGTGGACGGCGAATTCGGCGGCTTGTCCGCCAGGCCGGCGGTGCTGATCATCCCGGGCGGCGGATACCACTTCTGCTCCGACAGGGAAGCGGATCCGGTCGCCTTTCCCTATCTGAAAGCCGGATACCAGGCCTTTATCCTGCGGTATTCTCTGAATGAGCAGGCAGCATGGCCCCGGCCGCTGGAAGATTATGAGGAAGCCATGTGCCTGATCCGGGAGCGGGCGGCTGAATGGCATGTGGTTCCTGACCGGATTGCGGTCATCGGTTTCTCCGCCGGGGGACACCTGGCGGCCTGCGCCGCGACGATGGCTGAGCACCGGCCGAACGCGGCGATTCTGGGCTATCCGGTGATCGACGGGGAATGCGCCCGGGATTACCTGCCATCGGCCCCGGACGTGCCGTCCGCCGTGGATGAGCATACCTGCCCGTGCTTTGTGTTCGCTACGCGAACTGATAATCTGGTGCCTGTATCCAACACGGTGCACATGATTGACGCCCTGTGCGCGAACGGGATCGCCTTTGAAAGCCATATTTATGCCAACGGGCCCCACGGACTGAGCACCGGCGATTCAGGCATCAATCACCTGCCTTTCAGCGGTCGGTATCCCGCATGGGTACCGGACAGCATCACCTGGCTGGAGGATGTGCTGGGGGGAATCAGGAGCAGCGGTCTGACAGGCCCGCGCTTCGGCCCGAAGATCAACGGCAACCGCGAAGAAACGCTGAACCTGGACTGTACCATTGCCTATCTGGCAGCGCATCCGAAAGGGAAAAGGATCCTGGAGGAGATCACGGGAGGAAAGCAGGGCTTTCCGCCTGCGGCCGCCGGTGTGATCACCCTGCGGGACAGCCTGGCTTATATGGGGTTTGACACGGAAAAAACAAAAGCGGTTGAAACAAGGCTGCAGGCAATCCAAAATAATTGACAGGGGGAATTTGATGACACCATCTGCTTTTCTGATCGGTATCGATTCGGACGGTACAGCTTTCGACAGCATGAATATCAAACACCTGGATGCGTTTATTCCCGCGGCCCTTGAAATATGGCCCATGCGTGAAGAAACTGCCGCGCGTTTTACAGAGATCGAAAAGACGGTAAACCTTTTCTCTTCCCTGAGGGGGATCAACCGCTTTCCGGGTTTGCTGGAGGCGTTTGAACGGCTTGAAAAAGAGTTCCCGGATGAAAAAGGACTTCCTGATCTTAATGACCTGCGCACTTATATTCAGGGAGAAACCCGTTATTCTCCGGCAACGCTGAAGGCCTGGATGAAAGGTCATCCCTCCGCTGAACTGGATCGGGCGCTTGCCTGGTCGGAACGGGCGGACGAACTGTTCACCAAAGCCTGTGAGGGGCTGATGCCGTACCCCGGCGTCAGGGAGGCTATGAAGAAAGCATGGCCGTCAGCCGCGATCGCCGTAGTATCCTCCGCCGCAAAGGCGGGACTGGAAAAAGACTGGGCAGCCGGCGGACTGACCCCTTTTGTGGACTATATGATGAGCCAGGAAGACGGGAGCAAGACAGCGCAGCTGCAGAAAGCCATGTCCCGGTGCGGCGGCAATGTGAAAGCGCTGATGCTGGGGGATACAGACAGCGACGGTGTTTCAGCGCATGAAGCAGGTGCCCTGTTCTATCCCATTATGCCAGGCGACGAGGCTGCTTCCTGGCAACGGTTCAGCGAGGAAATCCTGCCGCTTTTCCTGGCCGGAAAATATGGCCCGGAAGAGGAAGCAAAATACTACGGAAAACTGAAGGAAATGCTAAGATAGGAGGAAGTATGGAATTTCTGATCAGTAGGGACGCAAAGCATATACCGCACATGAAACACTGGCAGTTCTGCGTGGGCTCCGGGCACGCGCTGCTGGCGCTCCGGACGGATTACGCGAAACAGCTGAAATTTGTGCATGACGAACTGGGCATTGAGCGGGTCCGCTTTCACGGCATTTTTGATGACGACATGCGCACGTTCAATGACCTGTCGATGCAGATGGAGATTGAAGGGGCTGAACAGTTCACTGACTATAATTTTAACGCCTGCGCCGCGGCATATGACAACGTGCTGGAAGCGGGGATGAAACCTTTCGTTGAGCTTTCCTTCATGCCGGAAAAACTGGCTCTGAAGGAGGAGGGAAGACCGCAGAAGGGCGGTTTCTTCTACCGGCCGAACATCGTTCCGCCGGCGGATTATGACGCGTGGCGGGACTATCTGCAGGCATTTGTCCGATTCCTGCAGAAACGGTACGGTGAGGAGGAAATCCGCAGCTGGTATTTTGAAGTGTGGAACGAACCGGATCTTCCTTTTGTCTTCTGGAACGGGAGCCGGGAGGAATATTTCCGTTTCTACGCGGAAACCGTGAGGGCGATTAAGGATATCGATTCCGGAATCCGGGTAGGCGGACCGTCCACCAGCGGCAGCAAATGGATCGGCAGCTTCCTGGA
>JAGCBO010000155.1 GCA_017652125.1 Clostridia bacterium
GCACTTCCGCAATGTGTATCAAGAATCTTGTCTCCTTTTTTTGCGTATCTGTTCAATATCCATAAATACAGACTTACAGGTTTTTGTGTTGGATGAATCCTTTCTTCGTATCTGCTACCTTGTGGTCTGCATCTATATGTTTTTGAGATTGTTCCGAGTCCTTCAGATATTGCTGCAAGTTCAGCCATCGACATTGTGAAATTTTCTGCAATGCCTTTATCCCACAAAATAAAACCTTTGAATGGAGTAAGTTGAAAGTTATTTGCCCCCCATATAATCTGATTTTTCGATACTCTTCTAAGTTCGCTGAAATACTCTTCACAAGGTTTCTTCCCGAAATTAGCAACAAATCCGTTTTCTCTCATGTCCTTTGTCGGTTGATTTTCTTCTTCATCTCTGTATGGTGGATCCACAATGGCTAAGTCAAAAAAATTGTCAGGAAACTCTTTCATTGCTTCCATGCAATCTGCGTTATATAAATTTGCTTCTTCATACATTTGAATCTTTCTTTTCTCCCTTCTCCACCTGCCGGACACATTTCCAGCTGCAGAAATATACCTTTGTATAAACCGCATCATGCGCTCGTTTGCTTTTCTTGTATTTCCATTCGGAGCTTCCCCAGAATTCTTTCCCGCAGATCGGACATATATGCCTGTATCCCGTCAATGGTTCATTCCGTCCGCTCATTTCCACACCGCCTCCCTGATCTGCCCGGCGATCGGGTTAAACAGCCACAGGTCGCCGCCGGTCACCCTGGCCACTGCTTCCGCTTCTTCCCGGTCCCGCGTCCTCCATGCGTCCCACGGGCTGTCGCTCCACTTCAGCTCGCTGGTCCCCATGATCCGCCCCACCAGAAACACCGGCCCCCGTTTGATGATCAGTCCTGTTTTCCGCCGGATGTCTTCGCGCCCCATTCGATCCGCCTCCCGCACTGACGGCAGAACCGGTCCACGCTGTCGATGGCCGTGTGGCATTCTCCGCACACATACCACCAGGTGGATCCTCCGCCCTCCAGCTCAGCCTCCGCGCTCTCCTGCTTTCCCAGTTCCTCCGCCGCCTTCTTGCAGTTCTCCGATGCCAGATAGCACGACTTGCTCAGCTCCGGATTCGCTTCCCTCACTCCGATCGCCAGCCCCGTCAGCCACTCCCCGGATGTCCGCAGCCCGATCACCAGTTTTCCGATATTGTTCATTTCTTTCACACCATCCCCGCCGCAGCTGCCATCAGCCAGCACAGCACAAACGGCGAAATCACCACCGCCGCTGCAAAAAGTCTCCGCTCCCGTATCTCCTCCCGACTCATCCTCACGCGGATCTTCCGCCCCATTGTGGTCTTGTATGTTCTGTATTTTGCCCCTTCATAGATCTGCATTTTCTCCACTCCTCATATTCGCGTTCGTTCTCCGGGTCCTGCCAGAACTCCCTGCACCTGTTAAGAAGCGCTGCCGCCGTCTTCGTGTAGTTTGGTTTCTCCCTGGCCTCCGTCGCCTCGATCCTCACGCAGCCGCCCTCCCTTCCGTGTGCATTCATGCTCTGCGCTGATAATCATTCCGTACATCACGCAGTAGACTCCGCCTTCCGCGAATCTCCGCGCCTCCGCGCATTCCCTGCATTTCATCTGTCCACCCCGCAGCTCATCCGGTGGATCCGGTAGGCCTGTTCCGGGTTTTCCTCCGCCGGATCCGCTTCCCGTCCCTTCATCTTGCTCCCGTCAATCCGGACATATTCCTCGCCCTCCGCATCCGGAAGCACCCACACCGGCTCCGCGTCGACAACGATCTTCCGATAAACGCCCCATGTGATGATCGCGATCTCCTGCCCGCAGAATCTGCACCTGTTCGCGTTGCTCTTCATTTTCTGTCCCTCCGCCTCTTTGGCTGATAGATGTATCCGTTCCATTTCCGGATGATCCGGATGTTTTCCATGATGATCGGATGCGGCTGTTCCACCCGTATGTCGTAGATCGCCGTGCTCCCGTCTGAAAAACTCATCCGTACAGCGTCCGGGTGCACGCTCCAGTCGTGGTCGTAATAAGGAACCGCCTCTGGCAGCATCTCCGGCCTCCACATTTCTTTCGCTTCTTCAATCGTCTCCGGTCTGCTCATGCCCCTTCTCCTTCCATCAGCTCGTCCATTCCGATCTGCTCGCTGGCGATCAGCGGCCTGCCCTGATTGTCCTGTTTCATGATCGCCGCCTTCTTCCCGCACTTCAGTTTGTCGCTGGCTCCGACCTTCATGCTGACATTCGGTTCCAGCACCATCTGGTAGTAGATCTCGCCGGTCTTGTCGTCTGCGCGTTCGTTGATATGGATGTTCACCTTCGCGCTGACTGTTCCCGCGCTCATTTTTCTTCTCACCAACTGACATGTGACGATTTCCAGCGCCGCGTCCAGACTCTGCCGGAACTCCACCAACGCTTCAGAATCAAGGTTCAGTCTTTGTGGCTTCATCCTTCAGCACCTCCGCTCAGCTTCTTCAGCTCTTCTGTGATGCCGTTCAGCGCCTTCACGATCTCGCTGATCTGTCCTGCCAGGAACCGCTTCATCTTCGTCTCCGCGCTCATCTCCGGTTTCTCCGCCTTTTCCGGCTGCAGGTCCATTTCCATCTGGCCCATCAACTGCTCCCGGCGTTTCTCCTGTTCCATGATCGTTTCTCTGTCCTTTGCCGCCTGCTCCCGCAGTTCAGCCCTCATTTTCTCTTTCTTCTTCCGGTCCGCTTCCTTCCGGTTGCTCTCTTTCCGGCTCTCCAGATATGCGTCCAGCCGGAAGTCCGCCGCCTTGATCTTGCTCACCGTGCTCGGGTCGCACTTCAGCGTACTGGCGATGCTTTTGACCGTGTAGCCCTTCCGCATCAGCAACCTCGCGCAGTCGCAGTCCTCCTGGGTGATCCTGACCGTTTTCTTTTCCACTCCGTTTTTCATTTTTTTCCACTCCTCCTATATATGTCGCACTTTATGCGACTGTTTCGGGATAAAAAATACGCGTGAATTCTTCCCTGTTCAAATGAGCAAGGTCTTTTAGCAACTCAATTGTTCCGATATTCAGCTTTTCCGGATACTTCAGCCATCTGTACACGGTCGATTCGCTTACATCCGCGGCCTCCGCTATCATCGGTACCGTGATGTCGTGCACGATCAGCGCCTTCCTCAGCTCTTTTTTGTCAATCATGAAATTGTCCTCCTCACTGTTGCATATTGTGCGACATCTTCATGATAATGAGTGTTGTCGCATTTGTCAAGAATAAATTTGCATTTAGTGCGAAACTTTTGTATAATGCAGCCGGAGGTGATTTTCATGACAATCGCAGACCGTATCCGAAACCGGCGCATTGAGTTGGGTCTGTCTGTTGATGATCTCGCTAAACTTTTGCAGAAAAACCGCGCAACTGTTTATCGATATGAAAGCAATTATATAAAAAGTTATTCTCCGGACGTGCTGGAATCTCTCGCAAAAGCACTCCAGACAACTCCTGCGTATTTTTATGGATATGAAGATGGTCCCGAATCTTCCGAAATTGATCCGGAGATCCATATCGTCTCCGGTATGATGGAAACCATGACCAAAGAACAGAAGCAGCAGGTGATCGACCTGGTGCGCATTCTGATGAAAACACAAAAATAAGAGAGGATGATGCTTATGATCACCACCCCCGACTTCTCCCTGGCCGCCACCAGAGCTCTCGAAATCCTCCGCGACAATAAGATCACGGAAACCCCGATCAATCCCCTGCCGGTTCTGCTGAACACTCCCGGCGTCCGGGTCATCCCCTTCACGAAGATGGCGAATGAAATCGACCGCGACCGCAGTGATCTGATCCCCATGTTCGGCGCGAATACCGACGCCGCCACGTTCCACCTGCAGATGGATGGCCTCGACGATGTGGAGTATGTCGTCGTCTATAATATGAGGCTCCCCTTCGAAATTATCTGGCGCGGGATCGCCCGCGAGCTGGGCCACATCGTCCTGGGCCACACCGGAACGACCCGCACCGCGGACGCCCGCATGGCTGAGGCGCTTTGCTTCGCGCATCATCTCATCAGCCCCCGCCCGATCATCCGCCTTCTTCAGGAATCTGGCCTTCCGCTGACCATGAATGTCCTTTCCGCCGTTACCGGCTGCTCTGACGAATGCGTCGACGAATTGCAGACGATCCCCGGCGTCTATGTCTCTCCGGAGCTGAACGCGCAGATCCGCGCCCAGTTCGCCCCGCATCTCCTGGAATACATCAATTTCCACCGCTCGTCCCCGAAGATTGATAAATCTCCGGTGATCGATTTCGGCACCTTCATGGACGGATATGAAGAATAGGAGGTTTCTATGGTTGCGCTTCTTCTTTTTGTGATCCTTGCCGTGATCCTCGTCGTGATCTTTTCCCGTATGACGCTTTATGTCGTCGGCGGCGTGATCGGCCTGCTGATTCTTCTCATTTCTTATATCATCAAAAGGAGGAAACAAAGATGAAAAAGTTTTTCGCTCTGATTCTGATTCTCTCCGTTCTGTTCTCTGGCTGCGCTTTTGCCGATACGGAGTCCGAACTGATCGGCACCTGGGTCGGCAGCAGTGAGTTTTACTATGGCGAAGTCACTTATTTCCTCGTTCGCCTTTATGACGATCACACCGCGTTGTATGAATCAAATAAAATAGAAATGTATGAAATGGAAGGAAACGGTTTCGTGCATAATTCGACCTGGGAGCTGAAAGAGGACGGCGTCCACGTTTACCATGAGAATTTCTGGGACAGTAAAAAAACGGATGACTTCCTTCTGGAGCTTACCCAGTCCCATCATCTCGCCCACGCGCTCGTCGATTCTTATATCATTTTCGTTAAACTTCCCGAACGCCGGAATGTCGGAACTTTCCACACTGTTTCAAGTTGGGATGATTGACCATGAAAAAAAACGCTGTCCCCACCTGTTCCCCGCGGACCGCGGTCGCTTATGCGCGTTATTCCTCCGCCGGCCAGCGCGATGTCTCTATCGAGCAGCAGCTGGCGGACATTCGCGCCTTTGCAAAGCGTGAAGGTTTCACCCTGGTGCATGAATACGCGGATCACGCACGTTCCGGTTTCAAGAACACTTCCGCCCGCACGGCCTTCCAGTCCATGATGTCCGCAGCGGAATCCGGATCCTTTGATACCGTCATCAGTTGGAAGGTTGACCGCTTCGGCCGGAACCGGGAAGAGTCCGCCCTTTTCAAAGGTCGTCTCCGTCGCTTTGGTGTCAAGGTGCTCTATGCGATGGAGCCGATCCCGGAAGGCTCCGCCGGCGTGCTCCTGGAGGGAATGCTGGAGGCGACTGCGGAGTGGTATTCCCGCCAGCTTTCCGAAAATGTCACCCGCGGCATGGCGGACAACGCGCACCGCTGCCTCTATAATGGCACAAAGATTTTGGGCTATTTTCGCGGACCCGACGGCCGCTATATGATCAACCCGGAAGAGGCCGCCGTCGTCCGGAATATCTTCAGCCTCTATTCTTCCGGCTATTCCGCCGCCCGGATCGCGAAGATCCTGAACAGCCAGGGCGTAAAAACCTCCCGCGGTAAATCGTTCGCCCCTGAAGGTCTCCTGCGGATCCTCCACAATGAACGTTATACCGGCGTCTATATCTGGGGAGACATCCGCGTCCCCGGCGGGATGCCAGCCATCATAGAAAAATCCGTTTTTGAGGAGGCCCAGCGCATGATTAAGAAAACCGCCCGCCATATCGAACAGGGCGCCGTCGATTATCTCCTCACCGGTAAAGCGTTCTGCGGCCTGTGCGGTGCTGCCATGATCGGCGATTCCGGAACCTCGAAAGACGGAACCCGCCATTATTATTATACATGCCAGTCGCATAAGGCGCGGAAGGGTTGCACGAAGAAATCCCTCACGAAGGATCGTCTGGAGTCCGCCGTTGTCAGCTTCGTCCTGGATGTCGTCCTCTCTGATGAACAGATCGGAAAAACCGCCGACGCCATCATGGCGCTCCAGGCGGAAGAAATGAAAACATCGCCCCTCGCGGCGATGGAATCGGAATATAAAGAAATTCTGAAACAGATTGACAATATCAACAACGCGATCGCTGCCGGGATCTGGAATTCCTCGACCTCCGCGAAACTGAAAACCCTGGAGGATGCCGCCGAAGATCTCCGCGTCTCCGTCGAAACCCTCCGATATTCCCAGTCCCAGCTCCTCGATCGTGACCGCGTTCTGTTTTTCCTGCACCGGTTCACCGGAGGCGACCGCTCTGATCCTCTCCTCCGCCGGCATGTGATAGAGACGTTTGTAAACGCCGTCTATGTTTTCGACGATCATCTGAAAATCGTAATCAATAACCGCGAAGGGAATCAGCGCTTTCCGCTCGAATCCCTCCCGGATGATCCTCCGTGTTCGGATAATAATTCGTCTGGTGTACTTGGTATCTCACATCCGAACACACAGGTCACGATCTTCCGGATCGCGATCTGAAACCGGAAGAAAAAGTCCGCTCTCAGCGGTCTTTTTTCTTTGCGTCTTCCTTAATGATCCATTCGTATATGATCATCTTCGCCAGTTTTTCCGCGTCCAGTCCATGCTCTGCTGCCATCTCGTCCAGCAGCTCCGCTGTCGTTTCCTGCAGCTGAATCCTGATCTCTTTTTCCATCTTTCCACTCCTCCATTTTCCCCTATCATATATGAATCATTCTGTTTTTACAATAAAAAACTGCCCCGAAGGGCAGAAGGCTCTCGCCTTTTTCAGCTCGCCATGCGGTCCATCATCCGCTTGATCTCCATGCGGGTCTGCTCGTCCGGCGCTTCGTCCATCATCTCCCGAAGATGGTCCATCATGCCGTCCCGGCTGTATCCGCCTCTTCCTTCCCGGCTGTAGCGGCCTCTGTTCTCCCGGCTATAACCGCCCTGGTTCCCGCTGTATCCGTTCCTGCGTTCCCGTCCGGCGTATCCGCGGCCTTCTCCGTAATAATTCCGGCCGCTGTACCCGCCGTCCTCTTCAGCTTCCAGCATGGCGCAGACCGTGACCAGGCTTTTCATGCTGTGGGCCAGCTTGTCGATGATCTCCACGTCTCCCGCGCTCAGGTTTCCGCCGCTCTGGCGGATCCGCTGATTCGCCTCCGCGATATCCTGCGCGATGGTTTCCTTCATCTCGCCCAGTTCTTTTATCATATCCATGATCCTGTCCTCCTTCCTCATGCGATACGCGATACCGTCAGGTTCGCGTTCTGTACCAGGATTTCCGGCGCGGTGCCGCCCGGCTCCGCAGGTCCGGAAGTGTTTTCAACCGCCACCGTGAAGCAGCAGCCCCTCGGAACGTTGATGATCGCCGTTGACGTCACGTTAAAGAAGTTCGCCGGCGTCACCGGATCCTCCGCCGTGTCTGCCGGCGTCACGATTGCCCGGCTGGTCTGCACCGGCTCGCCGTCGATGGCCAGCGCGACGCTGATCGGGCCGACCTCCGCCTCCGCCGGCAGCGCGATGTTTCCGTTAAATGTCACCTGGTACCGTGCGAAGCATGCGTTCGGACAGTTGACGATTCCGCGGAGAATTACAATCCAGCTCTGATCCCTGTGGAAAACGTACCCCTTATTGCAAGGGATCACCGTGTCCAGGATCACGTTCTGGTTCGGTTCCACCAGTTGCACCGGGTTATAAGCAAATTCTGCCATCGGTCTCACCTCTTACGCTGCGAATCCGCCGTTGCAGCCGCAGCCACAACCGTTGTTATTGTTGCACCGGAAGATATTCTGCTCTCCGTATACCGGGACGGTGCCCACTGGGCACGTCGCCAGGCGATTGTACACGGAATCCGTGATCTGAGCCGTCTGCGCGATCTGGGACGC
>JAGCBO010000156.1 GCA_017652125.1 Clostridia bacterium
AAGCGCCTCGCGCACCGCGCGCGGTATGGATTCGCACACGCACCGCGGGCGCAAGCGCCTCGCGCACCGCGCGCGGTATGGAAAGGGGATAAAAGCGTTGACTGGAACGAATAAGATCGGGAAGAAAGCGGGCCGCCGAGCCGTTGCGCTCCTGGTCGCCGGAATTCTCCTGCTGCTGATCGGGGTTGCCTCGTTATTTATCCTTCAGGGAAAATCCGTGCAGTTTGACCGGAATTATGACAACGGCGGCGATCTGAGCGCCTACCCCTTTGGCACAAAGGCGGACGGGGCGGACTACAGCGCCCTGCAGCAGGCTGCCCTGTGGATTCTGCGTCAGCGCGCCCTGGTCATGCTGGCCGGAGTGCTGCTGATCGTCCTGTTTGTGATTCCGAACCGGGATCTGCTCTATTCGCAGACCCTGGCGCCGTATGTCTTTATCGCCCCCTTCGTGATCACCTTCGTGGTCTTCTTCGCCTATCCGCTGATTTCCACGGTTCTGATGAGCTTCCAGGAGATTACGGGAGCCGGAAGCCGGTGGATCGGTTTCAAGAACTATACGGATATGTTCGCCAATAAGAACTTCTACACCGCGGTGCAGAATTCTTTCGTCTATATGGTCCTGACCTGCGCCATCCTGATTCCCGTTCCGATGGTGCTGGCCTACATCGCCGAATCGAAATTCAGCAAAGCGGGCCGGTTTTTCAAGACCGTCGCCTTCATGCCGGTTCTCTGCTCCGTGGTGGTAGCCGGTATCATCTTCCGGATGATGTTCAGCGAGCTGGACGGCGCGCTGATGAACCAGGCGAGAAAGCTGGTAGGTCTGGAACCCATTACCTGGCTGAAGGGCGCCTCGACCTCCATGTTCGCGATGGTGCTCCTGTGCTTCTGGCGCTGGACCGGCATGAACATGCTGTATTATATGGCCGGCCTGAAGTCCATCCCCAATGAGCTGTATGAAGCCGCGGAGATTGACGGAGCCAACGCCGTGCAGAAATTCACCAGAATCTGTCTCCCGCTTCTGAAGCCCACCACCATTTATGTTCTGACCATCTCCATTTACGCCGGACTGGCCATGTTTACCGAAAGCTATATGATTTTCGGCGGCAACAACTCCCCGAAGAATTACGGCCTGACCATTGTCGGTTACCTGTACCGCTACGGCTTTGAAAAGGTGGATAAGTTCGGATTCGCCTCCGCGGTCGGCCTGGTCCTGCTGGTCGGCGCTTTAATCATCACCCTGATCCAGCTGTGGCTGACCGGAACCATCGGCAGAAAGGCGGAGAAGGCATGAAGAAGCAGACAGAAAACAAGTATATCGGCCGGAAAATCGCGCTCTGGGTTTTCTTCGGCATTCTGAGCATCCTGTTCATCATTCCGCTGTACGCGCTTCTGCTGGGCACCTTCAAGGGCGGCGCGGAGCTGTTCGTCAGCGGCCTGAATCTGAATCCCACCCCGGAGAAGCTGCATCTGAAAGCCTGGACCTACCTGTTTACCGGCATCATGTCCAACGGGGAAAGCAATCCGCACGATTATTTTCTCTGGTATGGCAACAGCCTCCTTGTGGTGGTGATCCAGACCTCCCTGACCCTGCTTCTGTCCTCCATGGTGGCCTATGGCTTTGCCAAGTACCGCTTCAAAGGGAAAAGCGCCCTGTTCATGTGCGTACTGATGGTGATGATGGTGCCGCTGGAAATCCTGATGCTGCCCATGTACACCCAGGTCAACGCCATGGGCCTTCGCAACAGCTATGTGGGCGTCATCCTCCCCTTCCTGGTCAGCATGAGCGCGGTCTTCTTCTTCCGCCAGTTTCTCAGCGGCGTGCCCTATGAAATGATCGAGGCCGCCCGGGTGGACGGCTGTACGGAATACGGAACCTTCTTCCGGATCATCATGCCGGTCATGCTTCCGGCTTACGCCTCCATGACGGTGCTGACCGGAATGGGCGCCTGGAACTCGCTGCTCTGGCCCATGCTGGTCATCTCCGATATGAAAAAATATACGATTCCGATCGGTCTGAATACGCTCTGGTCCCCCTACGGCAATAACTACGATCTGATGATCACCGGCTCCTGCTTCGCCATTCTGCCTCTGCTGCTGATCTATCTGTTCGCCCAGAAGTTCATCGTGGAAGGCATGACCGCCGGCGCCGTCAAGGGCTGAGTCCCCTCCGGGGAAGGATACACGGGGAAGGAATCACGCGCGCATCGCGGGCGGGATATCTCATAAACGGATCTCCAAATTCTTTAGAACAGGAAGGAAGCGTACAATGAAAAAAGCAACCATGATTCTGGACAGGGATTTTGCCATCGGACAGGTGGATCCCCGCATCTACGGCTCCTTTATTGAACATCTCGGCCGCGCGGTGTACGGAGGGATTTATGAGCCCGGCCATCCGACCGCGGATCAGAACGGCTTCCGCCGGGACGTGATCGACATGGTCCGGAAGCTGGGCATTCCGGTCGTCCGCTATCCGGGCGGAAATTTTGTTTCCGGCTTTAACTGGGAAGATTCCGTCGGTCCGCGGGAAAGCCGGCCGAAGCGCCTGGATCTGGCCTGGTTTACCACCGAGACCAACGAGGTCGGCCTGCATGAATTTGCCGACTGGTGTAAGGAAGCCAACACCGAAATGATGTACGCGGTCAACCTGGGCACCCGCGGGCCGGACGCGGCCCGGAACATCGTGGAATATTCCAATCACAAGGGCGGTTCCTACTGGTCTGACCTGCGGATCCGCAACGGCGCCAAGGATCCCTTCGGCATCCGTCTCTGGTGCCTGGGCAACGAGATGGACGGTCCCTGGCAGATGGGCCATAAGACGGCCTATGAATACGGTCGGACCGCCAACGAAGCGGCCAAAATGATGAAATGGGTCGATCCTTCCATCGAAGTCGTCGCCTGCGGCAGCGCCAGCCATCAGATGCCGACCTACGGCGCCTGGGAATACGAGATGCTGGATGAATGCTACGAAAATGTCGATTATGTATCCCTGCACCGCTACTACGGAAATCCCACCAATGATACCCCCGGATTCCTGGCCCGGGCCATGGATCTGGACGATTTCATCCGCGAAGTGGTCGCCATCTGCGACGCGGTGGGCGGCAAGAAGCACGCAAAGAAAAAGCTGAATCTTTCCTTTGACGAATGGAACGTCTGGTATCATTCCAACCAGCAGGATCAGGAAGTCTGGAAGGCGGACAAATGGGGACGGGCTCTGCCTCTGCTGGAAGATGTATATAACTTTGAGGACGCCCTGCTGGCCGGCGCCATTCTGATCACCTTCCTGAAAAATGCCGACCGGGTCAAGGTAGCCTGTCTGGCTCAGCTGGTGAACGTCATCGCCCCGATCATGACCCGGAACGGAGGCGGCGTCTGGGCCCAGACCATTTACTGGCCCATGATGCACGCCAGCCGCTACGGCCGCGGAACCGCACTGCGCCCCGTGATCTCCTCCCCCGTATATGACTGCGCCGATTATGAAAAAGTGCCGCTGGTGGATGCGGCCGCCACGCTGGGAGACGATGGCAGCGTAACCATTTTCGCGGTCAACCGGGATCTGACGGAGGACATCAACCTGACCTGTGATCTCCGGGCTTTCGGCGAATTGAAGCCGGTGGAGCATATCGTGCTGCATCATGACGACGTGAAAGCCGTCAATACGGAGGATCACCCGGATGAGGTGAAGCCCGTCGCGGGCAGCAACGGCAAAATCGACGGCGGCAAAATGGACGTGACGCTTCCCGCCCTGAGCTGGAACGTGATCCGGCTGGCCCGGTAAAACCCGGTCCGATGAACCCGGAGGAAAAACAGATGAAACACAGGATCCTGGCCCTTCTTCTTGTTCTTCTTTTGAGCGGCATCTCCGCTTTCGCGGAAGATTCCGACGGGAAATCCGAAAACTCCGAAGTGAAATTCAAAGAAGTCTCGGTTCATGATCCTTCCGTCATCCGGGCGGAGGATGGTTTCTGGTATATTTACGGCAGCCATATGGCCGCCGCCCGCAGCGACGATCTGATCCGCTGGGAAATGATCTCCCGGAACGCGGATACCGGCTGCAGGCTCGTGAAGAACGTGCAGGAGGAAATGAAGGAAGCCCTGCAGTATGCGAAAACCACCACCTTCTGGGCTCCGGATGTGCAGCGGCTGAAGGATGGCAGATACTATCTCTATTACTGCGCCTGCGAAGGCTCCAGCCCGCTCAGCGCCCTGGGGCTGGCGGTCAGCGACCATCCGGAAGGCCCCTACCGGGATCTCGGCGTCTTTCTGAAAAGCGGAGGCGCCGGATATGACGCCACCGTCCTGCCGAACGCGGTGGATCCCTGTGTGTTCACGGATCAGGAAGACCGGCTCTGGATGGTCTACGGCAGCTATTCCGGAGGCATCTATATTCTGGAAATGAATCCTGACACCGGCTTCCCCCTCGAAGGACAGGGCTACGGCAAAAAGCTGCTCGGAAAAAACCATGCCCGGATTGAGGGGCCGTATATCCTTTACAGCCCCGAAACGGAATACTACTATCTCTTCCTGTCCTTCGGCGGCCTGAACGCCGCGGACGGATACAATATCCGGGTCTGCCGCAGCCGTCATCCGGACGGTCCCTATGAGGATGCCCTGGGGCAGCCAATGATCGACTGCGGCGGCGCACCCGGAACCTTCTTCCACGATCCGGATTATGAAGGCTACGGAGTGAAGCTGCTGGGCGGCTACTGCTTTGAAAACCTGGAAAGCGATACCGCCTCCGCCAGGCTCGCCTATCGTTCCCCGGGCCATAATTCCGCGTGGTACGACGCGGAAACCGGCCGGTATTTTCTGATTTTTCATACCCGGTTTGCAGACCGCGGAGAAACCCACCGGGTCCGGGTGCACCAGATGGCCCTGAACGAAGACGGCTGGCCCGTGGTGCTGCCCTGGCGCTATGCCGGAGAAACAATGATCCGGACCGCCCCGGAGGAGCGGACCGGATCCTATAAAATCATTCTGCACGGGCGGGATATCAACCGCTCCGAGCATTCCAGCGTCACCGTAACCCTTCGGGAGAACGGCACGGTGGACGGCGCCATGACCGGCTCCTGGGAAGCGGGAGACGGCCTGACCTTCCGCTGCCGGCTGGACGGAACCGACTATACCGGAATCATGACCCGGGCCTATGACAACCGGGAAAACACGTGGGTCACCTGCTTTACCGCGCTGGACGCTTCCGGCGCCGCGCTGTGGGGCTCCCACGCGGCCCATGAAAACTGAGCCCCCGCTCAGGCTTTCTCTGACCGATCCAGGAGATCGGTCAGTTTTTTCTGATACAGGAATCCCCGGACCAGGTCATTCATCTCCTGCCACAAAGGCAGGGTGACGCAGACCTTCTCCCTCGGGCAGGCTTCCGCGTCCTGCTGCAGGCAGGCCACCGGCGCCAGGCTGCCCTCCATGAGTTCCACAATCTCGCCCACGGTATATTCCTCCGGCTTCCGCAGCAGCACATATCCGCCGCCCTTGCCGCTGGCGCCCCGGATCATCCTTCCTTCCACCAGATCCTTCACAATGATCTCCAGATACTTTTTGGAAATCTCCTGCCGCTCCGCGATATCCTTCAGCGGTACCGGCTGTTCCTTCTGATGCTCGGCCAGATCGATCATCACCCGCAGTGCGTAACGGCCCTTAGTGGAAATCATCGTTCATCCCCCCGGTTCTGTTGATAACCCATTATACCGTCGGGTGAATAGGCCGTCAAGAAAAACCCCCCGGATCCGTTCCGGGGGGAAAGTCGTTCCTCAGGTTTGTTTTATTTGCCCAGGTAGGCGGCCAGCTGCGCGTTGGCTTCGGCCAGATAGGCTTCCATCCCGGCCGCATTCAGCGCGTCGATGAATTTGGGCAGCTCCGTTTCCGGATCCACAGCGCCGCAGTCCAGAGCCAGAGCATACTGAGCCGCTACGTTGGCCAGGCTGGCCATCTGGGAAGACACCGCACTGTTGTCGAACACAAAGCTCGGAACCGGAATGCTCTTCGCCCCGGCGTAGTACGCGCGGAACGCTTCCCGGAAGCCCTTGCCCTCCGTCTCGGTGTCCGGCAGAATGGTCACGTTGCCCATGCCGTTGGTCCAGGGGCTGTAGCTCGCCCGAGCCTCGGTGAAGACCACCAGGCCCTCGTCGTTCAGATTGTAGTGGATGCCTTCCACGCCGTAGTTCAGCAGGGTCATCAGGGTGGGATCGCTGTTCAGCAGCGCCAGGAATTTGAAGCTTTCCACCGGATGCTCGGAAGCGGAGTTGATGGCCACCATGGCGCCCTGGGAGGCCGTCGCATCCACATAGGCTTCGGTGCAGGGCAGGAAGGTGACTTCAACGCCCCGGGCCAGTACGTCGGCGGAATACTCATAGCCATAGGCATAGCTCTGGGTGCCGATCAGGTAGGAAGCTTCCTTCTGATGATTGGTCCGGGCGTCGTTGGAGGTCTCCGCCACGGACAGGGCGGGATCAATATATCCGGCTTCGTAGTACTTGTGCATCTGATCCACGAAAGCCTTGTATTCCGGCGTCGCAAACTTGTTCAGCAGCGTGCTGCCGTAGGTGCCTTCCGCGGATACGTCATCCGGATTCAGGTACAGGGACAGCAGATTGACGGAACCGGAATCGCCGGCCACGATGATGGAATTGGTCACCATCCGCTCCGCGACCATGGGCTCCACCAGGAAGGGATAGAAGCTGTCGCCCTTGACTTCCTTCGCCTTGGCGAAGATTTCATTCCATCCGAAGAATCCGAGGTTTTTCACGTCGTCCACGGTGTAGCCCAGTTCATTCAGCAGGGTCACGTTGATATCCCAGGTGTTCTGGGTCGCGGTGTCCTTGAAGCCGTTCACGGCGTAGATGCCCTTCCCGTCGGCGCCTTCGATCGTCGCGGCCTGCATCAGGCTCTCCGGAATCGCGGCCTTCAGCTCGGCGCCGTACTGTTCGATCAGCTCATCCAGCTTCACGAAGTAGCCCTTTCTGGCAAAGCTGTTATATTCGTCCGCGCTCCAGGAGCAGGTGAAGACCATATCCACACCGGCATCGCTGGAAACCAGCGCGTCCACAGCCTTCTCGTCGAAGTCGCCCCAGGTGCCCCAGATGACTTCCAGTTTCGCGCCGACCTTGTCCGCGATATACTCGTTGACTTTTTCGAGCACGGCGGTGTCGTCGGTCACATTGCTTCCGTGGAACATGATGGTGATCACGGGGAGTTCATCCGCCTGGGCCAGGCCGCAGACAGACAGGATCATCGCAAGCGCGAGGATCAGAGACAGAAACTTCTTCATAGGGATACCCTCCTTCATATTTTCAAGCGCTTCAGCGCCTGTTTCCGCAGGTTCAGCGTTCCGGCTTATCCCTTCACGGATCCGACCGTCAGCCCGGCGATCACGTACCGCTGGAAGAAAGGATAGGCGCAGGCAATGGGAATCACGATGAAAACCACCAGGGCCATCTTCAGGGTCTGAGACGGAAGGGTGGCCGCGGCCTTCGTGGCGTCCGCCCCCAGCATGGAGGAATTCTTGGCCAGGAAATCCGCGTTTCGCTGCATCCGCATCAGCAGGTACTGCAGCGGCATGATGTTCATGTTCTTATTCAGGTACAGGAGGCTCAGGAACCATTCGTTCCAGTACCCCAGCGCAACCAGCAGGGCGATGGTGGCAATGCCGGGCTTCATGATCGGCAGGACGATCCGGAACAGGGTCCTGTATTCCCCGCTGCCGTCGATGGTGGCCGATTCGATCAGTTCCATCGGTACCGTCGTCCGGAGAAAGGTACGCATGATGATCACGTTAAACGGGCTGAAAAGCATCGGCACGATCAGCGCGGCATAGTTGTCATTCAGCCCCAGCACGCTTTTGCAGATGACAAAGGTCGGAACCAGGCCTCCGCCGAAGATCATGGTGAAAAAACTGAGAAAGTTGAAGAATCCCCTGAAGCGGTAATCCTTCCGGAACAGCGGGTAGGCATACAGCACGGTGATCGTCACGCTCAGCGCCGTCCCGATGATCGTGATCAGGAAGGAGTTGAAATAGCTCCGCCAGAGCGCGTCTCCCAGCTGAAAGGTATAGGCATAGGCTTCCGTGCCCCAGCTGAGGGGAGTAAAGGAATAGCCGATCTGCCGGATGCTTTCCTCCGAACTGAAGGAAATGATGATGACGAAAACGAACGGGATGATACAGATCAGGCTGAACAGCGCCAGCACCAGATGAAACACCGTCTCCGTTCCCGGGCTGAAACGGTTCAGGCTGAAGCTGCCGGCCCGGATTCTGCGCTTTCCGGTTCGCGCGGAAAAGTTGGACACGTTTCCTCCCCCTCTCAGAACAATGAGCTTTCCGGATCAATTTTACGCACCACGCCGTTGGCCGCCACGATGCAGATCAGTCCCACGGCGCTCTGCCGGAAGCCGGCGGCCGAGCTCATGCCCAGGTCATGCGTATTGGCGTAAGCCCGGTATACATAGGTATCCACCACCTGGGTCACCGGATACAGGGATCCGGAATTCTGCGGCACGTTGTAGAACAGGCCGAAGTCCGCGTTGAAGATCTTGCCGACATTCATGATCAGCAGAATCACGATCATCGGCCGCAGATTCGGCAGCGTCACATGACGGATCTGCTGCCATTTGGTAGCCCCGTCCACGGCGGCCGCTTCATACTGGGTGGTATCGATCCCCGTGATGGCCGCCAGATACAGCACGGAAGAATACCCCAGATTCTTCCACAGGTTGCAGATCGTCAGAATCAGCGGCCACCAGGTCGTATCATGGTAGAAATTGGTCACCGGCAGCCCCGCCGCTTTCTGACTGAAGGGAATCATCCCGCTCGTCGGATCCAGGAAGGACAGCACGAAGTATCCGGCCACCACCCAGGACAGAAAGTACGGAAAGAACATCATTGTCTGGTAGGTTTTCGCGAGGAGCCGGCTGCGCAGCTCGTTCATCATGATGGCGAAGGCCACCGCGATCACCAGCCCCAGCACGATCCAGAGCAGGTTGTATCCCAGCGTGTTCCGGATCATGATGCCCGTATCCGGGGATTTCAGAAATTCGAAATTCTTCAGCCCCACCCATTCGCTCCGGATGATATTGTTCCAGAAGGTGTTCGGTTTGAACGCCCGGTAGTTCTTGAAGGCGATCACAATCCCGAACATGGGCAGGTAGCGGATCAGCAGCAGCCATACGGCGCCGGGAAGCAGCATCGTGGTCAGCCAGAAGGTTTTCTTTCGTCTGGCGGAAGGAAGCCGGCGCTTTCCGGATGAAGCGGTGGGAGCAAAGGTTGTCAAGCTGGAGGCCTCCCTTCGGTTGATTGTCGTATCTGGTGGCTATATCATACGAAAGCGACAGGAAAAAGTCATTATCTGCCTTTGTGAATTGTTGTCTCCGGTTGCGCATTAAAAAATGATCTTTGATCCCGCTGAAGAACAACCGGAGACAACGAAACCGCAATTTCTGTCCTTTTGATATTGCGTTTCCTTCTGATATAATCGCGTCAGAAGGAAACGCCGGCTCCGGCGTACAGAAAAAAGGAAGGATCTGCAGACGATGAAGTATGGATATTTTGATGATGCATCCCGGGAATATGTCATCAGCCGCGTGGATGTTCCCCAGTCCATGACCAACTACCTGGGAACGCAGCGGATGGGCGCCGTGATTTCCCATAACGCCGGCGGCTACTGCTGGCTGGACAGCCCCCAGCATCACCGGATCACCCGTTTCCGGCCGAACGGCGTGCCGATGGACTGGCCGGGGCATTATGCCTATCTGCGGGATGACGAATCCGGAGATTTCTGGTCCCTGAGCTGGCAGCCCGTCGGTCTGCCCGCCGGGCAGGCGGAATATGAAACCCGTCACGGCCTGAGTTATTCCGTTTTCTCCTGTCTGCATGACGGAATCCGCGCCTCGCAGACGCTTTTCATCCCCCGGGAGGAGGATCCCTCCGTGGACCCGGTCGAGATCTTTGATATCCGGATCCGGAATGAGTCCTCCCGGGAACGGCAGCTCAGCGTGGTGGGCTATGTGGAGTTCTCCTTCCATGAAATCGATATGGATAATCAGAACTTTCAGATGAGCCTGTATGCCGCCGGCTCCCACTACGAATCCGGCGCCGTCCTGTGCGAGCTGCACTACGAGCCCGGTGCATGGCAGTTTTTCGCTTCCGACACGGAGCCGGACGGCTTTGAAGGCGTCCGCGAAGCGTTTATCGGCGCTTATCATACCGAGAGGGATCCCCGGGCGCTGATCTCCGGACAAATGAATGGCACGCTGGAGCTGGGCGGCAATCCCTGCGGCGCGCTCCAGCGGAGGCTGGTTCTGCGGCCGGGCGAGGAAAAACGCGTCCTTTTCTATCTGGGCACCGGCCGGGGAAGCGCGGCTGAAGAAGCCCGGCGCCGGTATGATTTTGCCGGAACCGACCGGGCTTTCGCGGCGCTTCGTCAGTTCTGGGATGAGAAGCTCGGCGCCCTGCAGGTCCGCACGCCCCATGAAAACATGAACCGCTCCCTGAATATCTGGAACCTGTATCAGAGTGAAGTCAACGTGCTGTTCTCCCGCTTCTCTTCCTTTATAGAAGTCGGCGGACGGACCGGGCTGGGATACCGGGATACCGCCCAGGACGCGATGTGCATCCCGCATGCGGAACCGGCCAGGTGTGAAAAGCGGATCCGCCAGCTGCTGCACGGCCAGATGCGGGAAGGCTACGGGCTGCATCTGTTTGATCCCGCCGTCCTGGAGAAAAAGGAAGACGACGGCTTCAAATCCCCGACCGTCATCCCGGAAGGGGACCGGAAAAGCATGCTCCACGGCATCGCCGACGCCTGTGCCGACGACGCCCTCTGGCTGATCCCCGCGATCATCGAAAACGTCCGGGAGAGCGGAAACACCGCCTTCTTTGAGGAAATCATTCCCTTTGCGGATCAGGGCCAGGCGTCCGTATGGGATCATATGAAGGCCTCCCTGGATTTCTCCTACCGGCAGGTCGGAAAGAACGGCGTCACCAAGGGCCTGCGGGCGGACTGGAACGACTGCCTGAATCTGGGCGGCGGCGAAAGCGCGATGGTCGCGTTTCTGCTGATCTGGGCCACCAATCATTTTCTGGACGCGGCCGCGGCGCTGGACCGGAAAGAAGACCTCGACCGCTATACCGCCCTGCGGGACGGCATGGTCCGGGTCTGCCGCGAACGGCTGTGGGACGGTCAGTGGTTCCTTCGCGGCCTGACCGCGGACGGGTCCCCCATCGGGTCCCACCGGGCCCGGGAAGGCAAGGTGCACCTGGAGAGCAATACCTGGGCCGTCATTTCCGGCGCCGCGACCCCGCAGCAGGGCCTCTCCTGCATGGATGCCGTGGATGAGTGGCTCTATACGCCCTACGGGCTGATGCTGAACGCCCCCTCCTTCGTGACCCTGGATGACAGCGTCGGCTTCGTGACCCGGGTATACCCCGGCGTGAAGGAAAACGGGGCCATCTTCAGCCATCCGAATCCCTGGGCCTGGGTGGCGGAGTGTCTCCTCGGCCGGGGGAACCGGGCCATGAAATTCTATGACGCCCTGCTGCCGGAAAATCAGAATGACCGGATGGAAATCCGCCAGGCGGAACCCTACTCCTACTGCCAGTTCATCATGGGGCGGGATCATACGGCCTTCGGCCGGGCCCGTCACCCCTTCATGACCGGTTCCTCAGGATGGGCCTACTACGCGGCCACCCGGTATATGCTGGGCATCCGGCCCGGGTTTGGGAAGCTGGTGATCGATCCCTGCATTCCCGCCGAATGGGACGGGTTTGAAGTCACCCGCCGCTGGCGCGGGGCGCTCTACCGGATCCGGGTCAGCAATCCCTCCCATGTGGAAAAGGGAATCCGCCGGCTGCGTCTGGACGGACAGGATGTGGAGACCGTCCCCGCCTTCACGGATGGGGAGCATCTGGTGGAAGCGGAAATGGGGTGACCGCTCCGGGGGAAGGGAGCAGAGGGATCTGTTCCGCAAAACGGAGGAGAATAATCGGATTGGTTCCGATCAAATAACAGGAGGGAACGACAATGGTGGAATTTGGAACAGGCGGCTGGCGGGCCGTGATCGGCGATGGATTCACCCGGGAAAATATCCGGCGGATTGCCGCCGCGCTGGCACGGCGCATGATCCGGGAAGGCGTGGCGGATCAGGGGATCTGCGCCGGGTACGACCGCCGCTTTCTGAGCCGCGAGGCGCTGATCTGGTTCTGTGAGGTCATGACCGGGGAAGGGGTTCCGGTTCGTTTTGTCAATATGTCCTGCCCCACGCCCCAGGTCATGTTCACGGTCAAGCAGCTGGGGCTTCCCTACGGCGCCATGGTGACCGCCAGCCATAACCCGGCAATCTGGAACGGTATCAAGCTCTTCACCTCCGGCGGCCGGGATGCCGCCGCGGAAATCACGTCGGAAATTCAGCGGGAAGCGAACGCGCTGGATCCGGACGGTATCCGCTCCCTGTCCTTTGATCAGGCCCGGGAAAAGGGTCTGCTGATTTTGACAGATCCCCGGGACGATTATCTGGATTCCATCCTGAAGCAGGTGGATACGGAAGCCATCCGGAAGCGCCGCCTGCGCATTGTGCTGGACCCGATGTTCGGCGTCAGCTTGACAGGGCTTCTAACCATCCTGTACACTGCAAGGTGTGATATCGATGTGATCAATGACCGGCATGACGCTTTCTTCGGGCGTCACCTGCCGGCGCCGAATCCGGAAACGCTGGTGGATCTTCAGTACGCGGTCCGGGAGCACCGCGCGGATGTGGGAATCGCTACGGACGGCGACGCGGACCGCCTGGGAATCATTGACGAAAACGGGAACTACGTGACCGCCAATGAAGTACTGGCGCTTTTGTATTTCTATCTGCTGGAGCATAAGGGATGGCGCGGCGCCGCGGTCCGGAATATCGCCACCACCCACCTGCTGGACCGGATTGCCGAAGCCTACGGCCAGCCCTGCATCGAGGTCCCCGTCGGATTCAAGCATATTTCCGCCGCGATGGACCGGTACGATGCCCTGATCGGCGGAGAGTCCTCCGGCGGTCTCACGGTGCGGGGGCACATTTCCGGAAAGGACGGTCTGTATGCCGCCAGTCTGCTGGTGGAAATGCTCAGCGTGTCCGACCTCCCGCTCAGCCGGCTGCGGGAGGATCTGTACCGCCGCTTCGGGGAAATGCACATGGCTGAATTCGACTGGGCGCTGACCGAAGAAAGCCGCTCCGCGATCCGGCGCCTGATCATGGAGGAAAAACGGCTGCCCGAATTTCCCCTCCCGGTGGAAAAAATCAGCGATCTGGACGGCTGCAAGGTCTATCTGAAGGGCGGCTGGATCATCGTCCGCTTTTCCGGCACCGAGCCACGCGTCCGGATCTTCGCGGAAGCCGATACGGAGAATCACGCCCGGGATCTCGTCCGCCGCATGGCGGAGTTTGTCGGTCTTCCCTGGGAATAAATCATGGGAGAATCAATCGCGGCATGAATCAGAAGCCTTCTCTTTCCCGCGCGGTGCGTGCGCGGCTCCTCTTCAGATCCCTGCGGTTCAGGATTCTCGGAATTCTGATCCTCTGCTATCTGATCCCGGTTCTTCTGCTGGGCGGCCTGGCCGGCAGCTTCCTGCTCCGGCAGCTCCGGCTGAAAACGGAAGCCGCCCTGTCCACCGCCGTGAGCCACAGCTGGGATCAGACCGTGCAGTCCGTCGACCGGGCCGTCTCCCTTTCCCGGGATGCCACCTATGACGGAGAGCTGGCCGAAATCTGGAACCGGTGGAACACAGGCGCCATCGGCAGCCCGGAGTTCCTGCGTCAGTGCCGGAATTATCTGGACCGGAAATACGGCCGGGAGGAACTGTTCGGCTTCGCGCTTTTCTTCCCGGTCAGCCAGCCCGAGCTGCTGGCCGTTACCCGCTCCGCCAATGCGTATAATGCCGCCACCCTCCAGGCCCTTCGGCAATATACCGCCGTCCTGGGGGATTCCCTGGATACCCATTTTCGCTTCGTCAGCTACCGGAATCAGATGTATCTGATCCGCAATATGCTGAATCTGCGGATGGAGCGCTTCGGGATGCTGATCCTGGAGGTCAACCGGCAGGAGCTCTTCTCCCCGCTGAAAACGCTGCAGACCGCCTGGAACGGCAGCATCGCCGTCCGGCTGGATGATTATGCCGATCCCTCTGTCGACTGGGCCTCCCTGAAACCCGGACTGACGGACCGGCAGAGCGAAAACCTGCTGGAATACGGCATCGCCTCTTCGGGTGAATCGGATTATGATTTCCGGATGCGCCTGCAGCTTGACCGGCGGGAACAGTACCGGGAAATCTATCTTTTCCGTTCGGTTTCCGTACTGGTCTATGTCCTGCTGATTCCGATTTTCATTTTGCTGGCCCGTTTTGTGCACAGCCGGATCACACGGCCGGTCACCCTGCTCTCCGACGCCGCCCGCCAGATTGAGGAAGGAAACTTCGGCGTCACGGTTCCGCTGCGGGGCGGAGACGAACTGGGGGATCTGGGCGTCTCCTTTTCCAAGATGTCTGTCCGGCTGAAAGAGCTGATTAATAAAACCTACAGGGAAGAGATCGAGCTGAAAAACGCTCAGATTCTCGCGCTGCAGAGCCGCATCAATCCGCATTTTATCAATAACGCGCTGGAGGATATCAACTGGCAGGCCCGGATGGACGGGTCGGAAACCGCTTCCGCCATGGTCGCCTCCCTGTCCGTGCTGCTGAACGCCGCCATGGGCCGGAAGGATTCCTCTTCTGAACACGGTGCCCGTGCGATTCCCCGCATCGTCACCCTGAAGGAGGAGCTGGAGGTGGCGGACGCCTATATCTTCTTTGTGCAGCAGCGCTTCGGTCCGGATCTGGAGTTTGTCCGGGATGTGGAGGAATCCGCCCTCCCGGCCGGTCTTCCGCTGCTGTCCATCCAGCCCCTGCTGGAAAACGCGGTGGAACACGGCATTGCGCCGGCGGGCCGCGGCCGGATTCTTCTCCGGGCCCGGAGGACGGACCGCACCCTGCTGATTGAAATCATCAACAGCGGTCAGGGCATCCGTCCGGAAGACCGGGAGAAGATCGACATCGCCCTCCGCGGGGAAAACGCCGGCCCGCATCTCGGCCTGGCCAATATTGTCAACCGTCTGCGGCTGATTTATGAGGACCGGGTCACGATCCGGGTCAGCACCGAGCCGGACGGCGAAACCGCCGTCCGCATCGAAATCCCCCAGGAGGAAGAGTCGCGCAGGTAAGGAGGAAAAAGCCATGAAGATCCGAAAGGGAATGATTCTCTGCCTGCTGCTGTGCCTGTTCACGGCAGCCCGCGGCGAGGGCATCACGCTCCGGACCGTCACCTGCTTCGGCGGAACGGATCCGGCCGCGGAAGCCTATCAGGGAATTCTGCGGGATTACGAGGAATCCACAGGCAACCGTGTGGCCGATTCCTCCAGCCCCAGCGATGAATCCTGGAAAAAGAGCGTTCTCCGGGATTTTGCCGTCGGAAACGAACCGGACCTGCTGTTCTTCTTTGCCGCCGGCGGGGATTCCGCTCCGATTCTGCCCCGGGTGGTTCCCATCCAGGCCATCAATGATGCCTATCCGGATCTGAAGCTGCCGGAAATCCGCGCTTTGGAGGAAGAGGACGGCCTGGTCTACGCCATTCCGGCCCATGGCTTCTGGGAAGGCGTTTATCTGCGTACCGATCTTTTTGAACAGTACCACGCGCCCATGCCGGATACCTGGGAGGACCTGCTGGAGGACATCCGGATCTTCCGGGAAAACGGAATCGTTCCGATTGCCGTTTCCCTGTCCGATATCCCCCATTATCTGGCGGAAATGGTTCTGCTCTCCTGCGCTTCCGCTGAGGAACAGCAGGCCCGCCCCGCCTCCTTCGACCAGGTGCCGTCCTCCTGGATCCGGGCCATGGAGGTCATTCGGGAACTGTATCTGGCCGGCGCCTTTTCCGCCGATGCCCTCACGGCCAATGATGCGGGAATGATGGATCTTTTCACCTCCGGCGGCGCCGCCATGCGCATCGACGGCAGCTGGATGGCGGAATCCCTTTCCCCGGATCTGATGAACCGGCTGCGGGCCGTGCCCATGCCGCTCCGGGATGCAGCGGGTCCGCAGAAAAACTGCATCGGCGGTATGTCCATGGGCTTTTATCTGACCCGGAAGGCCTGGAACAGCCAGCTGAAACGGGATGCGGCGGTGGATCTTCTGGCCTGGCTTACCCGGGATGAAAACCTGGTGCAGCTGGCCAATTCCTCCGTCACCGGAACCCTGCTGGAATCCGTGCAGGAAATGGAGAAACGCTGCTCCCTCCTCAGTCCGCTGCAGGATGCCATGAATCTGGACGCCCGGGAATGCTGGCTGCTGGAATGCATTCCGGCCGTCGCGGAGGGAACCCTGTCTCCGGAGGAATGCTGGCGGAAGGTCATGGAACACAAACCCTTCGGGGAGTAAGGAGTTAAAAATGTATCAGGTCGTTCTGGTGGATGACGAGCGGCTGATCCTGCGCGGCCTTCAGACCGTTGTGAACTGGGAAGAGATGAACTGCACCGTAGCCGGCACCTCCTATGACGGAAAGGCCGGCCTGGAGCTGATCCGTTCTCTCCGTCCGGATATCGTGATTACCGATATCCGGATGCCCAATATGGACGGGCTCACCATGCTGGCCGCCATCCGAAGCGAATTCCCGGATATTCAGACAGCCGTGCTGACCGCCTACCGGGATTTTGATTATGCCCGGGAGGCGCTGACCCTGGGGGTCACCCGGTATCTGCTGAAGCCCAGCAATATGGAGGAACTGAAAGAAGCCATCCGCCTGATGGTCTCCCGGCTGGACAGCCGCCCGGCAGCGGCGGAAAAAAAACCGGACTCCCCTGAGGAGGAGTCCGTTCTGAACGCCGGAAACTATCTGGTCCGCTCCGCGCTGCAGTATATGCGGGAACACTGCATGGAGCAGCATCTGTCCCTTTCGGAGGTCGCCGATCACGTCTATGTCAGCCAGTGGCACCTGTCCAAGCTGCTGAACCGGGAAACCGGCAAGAGCTTTTTCGACCTGCTGGGCGGCATGAGAATCGACCGGGCCCGGAAACTGCTGGCGGATCCGTCCATCCGGATTCACGAGGTGGCCGAAGCGGCCGGCTATGCCGACGTGGCGCATTTTTCCAAAAGCTTCAAAAAATGGGCGGGCTGCACGCCGGGAGAATACCGCCGTCAGATTCATCTTCCGGAAACACTCCCAGCCCCGGATTCCGGTCAGAACTGATCCTGGACCAGAATCGGTCTGCGCGTAAACACGCGCTCCAGAATTTCCCGGTTCCCGTAAACCGTCACATCTTCTTTATATTCCGCCTCCGCCAGACTGATACCGCCGGCGGCCAGCTGTCCCAGCGTCCGGATATTCACCGCCAGATCCGGCTGGTTTTCCGTACGCGCCGCGGCGCCGTTTTCCACGGTCCAGACGCCGTCGTTTTCCGGCAGCAGCTCGTCCGTGATCCGGATGCTGAAGGAAGCTCCGCCGGGAAGGGGCAGCGTTTCCAGCAGTTTCTGCGCGTTCACCACCCGGATCATATAGCCCTGCTCTGTGCGTTTGCTGATCCCGTACGCGTCCGGCGAATGGATCAGCGAATAAAGCTCCAGGCCGTTCGGCAGGGGCAGCTGAATCGTTCCGTAATCCGCGGAAAACCGGCTCAGAAAACCCAGAACCGCCCGCAGACCGACCACCCCCTTCCAGGCAAGATCCTCCACCTTCAGGATGGCCGCGGGGTCATGCCGGATATCCTGAAAAATCACATAGGCCGCCGGCTCCCCTCCGTTCCGGAGCAGATAGGCAAACTTCCGGTCCCGATAATACAGTCCTTCAAAATGGGCTTTGCGGAAGCTCTCCGCGCTGCGCTGAATCGACAGATTATATCCGGCCGCGAAAGCGTGGTACAGATCCAGCCAGACACCCAGATCCTCTCCGGGCTTCCATTGCTCCGCGGTTCCGTCAAAGCGGTATTCCTTCAGCGCTCCGGGAGCGAACTCGTAGACGGCTTTCGGACAGACGGTCTCGTATCCGAATTTGCGGTAAAACGCGTGGCTGAAGGGATACAGGGTGGAGATCACTTCCCCGTCGCGCCGGGCGGCGGGAAGCAGCTCGGAAAAGATCGCCCGGATTGCTCCGGTATTCCGGTATTCCGGCAGCGTTGAAACGGCGCCGATCCCGCCGTTCCGAATCACCCTTCCGTTCATCCGGCACTCGAAGCGATGCCGGATGATCCGGGCCATCATCTTTCCTTCCGGTCCGAAAGCGCCCCAGTCCTCCGCCGTCATCCGCACGCTCTCCGCCCGCACCTTTTCCGGATCTTCCATGCGCATGTGAAAAGCAATATGGGATATGATGTCCGCTTCAAAATGTTCCTCCGCCGTCAGCCGGCGTGCCGTAATTCCGTCCGTCCCGTAAATCATTTGATTCCCCCCATCCCGCGCGCGGTGCGCGAGGCGCTTGCGCCCGCGGTGCGCGTGCGATTCCCCATCCCGCGCGAGGCGCTCCTCAGAAATAACTGACTTTGATGCGTTTGCCCATCTTTTTCAGCGCTTCCGACAATTCCTGCACCAGATTCATCTTGATGTTGAAATTGATGGGCAGATCCGGGTTCTGGTGAGCCGGGTTGACGGCGCGGCCCACATAGAAGTTGATGTCGGTGGCCTCTTCAAAAAGCAGGCGGCTGATCTGAGATGCGCCGTCCCGTCCGTCGTTCCAGTCTTCATAGCGCTTGTTTTCCCCGATATAATCCCTGGCGTATTCCACCACCCGGTTCACGGTGATCACGCCCTCCGTTACCAGATCGACGCCCTCCAGAAAAGCGATGGGCGGAATATCGCCCTCAAAATCCAGAGAGGCACGCAGCGGCTTGTTCAGCCATTTCGCCGCGATGGAGGAGGTGGTTCCGCCGCAGATAATGTGTTTTCCTTCCTTGGCAAAGAACAGACTCATCATCCGGCTGCCGTCGTCCCGGTTGCTGGGCGGACCGAAGAGCATGTTCATCGGAACCCGTTTCCGGATGCGTACCACGCAGGCGGTGGCATCATCTCCCGGCTCGCCGCCGTAAAGCCTGTTGCACTCGTCCACCAGCAGGGTGGACAGGTTCCTGGCGGTATAGCCGCCCAGGTTCATGGCGTCCATGAAGGGAATGATGTCTTCCCGCTTCCAGCCGAAATTATAGGCATTTCCGATCCCCGCATGGGGACAGCCGTCGCTCATGGCGATGAATACGTCATCCTCCTGAAGGCGGATCAGCGAGCGGATGATCTTCTTGCCCCCGATCGTCATCTCCGTGCGGGGATATTCCCAGTTCTCCCCGTTTCGCAGCACGATCACCTGAGGATTGTCGTACTGGATCAGCTCAGCCGTCTGGTTGCGGATCATCCGGATGATGGTGAAGGTGGAATAAGCCACGCCGCGCACCGAACAGACCGGAAGGGTGGCCGCGATGGTTTCCACGCATTCCTCAATGGAGAGTCCCGCCGCCAGCATCGTGGAGATGATCTTGCTGGTGAGGGTGGACAGAATACTGGCCTTCACGCCGCTGCCCAGCCCGTCCGCCAGCACGATCACCGTGGAGCCGTCCTCCTGCTCCACAATCTCCACATGATCGCCGCAAAGCTGCTCCCCCACGTGATTGATGCTTTTATAGCCGATATCGCAGGTTAAATTATTCATTGGTGATGGACTCCTTGAGTTTGGACAGGGCGATCTTGGTCTCCGCGGCGGTCTCGCCGAGCAGGCTGGCGATTTCCTGCACGATCCGCATCTGCTTCTCCACGACCTTATCCGCCACTTCCACCGTCTGCCGGCTGATTTCTTCCTTCTGTCGGCGGGCATCCTCTTCCTCGCTGACGTCCCGCATGATACACAGAAGCATCCGGCCCTCTTCCGCGGGCACGATGGTCTGCTGAACCGTGCAGCCGTATTCCGCCAGATAGATCCGCTGATGGAAAATGCCGCGGCCGGTGTTTTTCACCTTGATAAAGGGAGTGGGATCCAGAATGCGGATCACCTGATCCCCCAGCACATCCGTATCGGACCGCAGATTCAGAATCCTGAGGGCGGAGGGGTTAATCTGCTGCACTTCCAGCTGGTCATTGAGCATGATGATGCCGTTGGGGCTGTTCCGGGCGATGGTGTCGCTGACATTTTCCGCTTTTTCCATCAGATAGGGCAGGCACATGGATATTTCCGCTTTTCCCTGATAGATGGCGATCGCCTTTTCCCGGCAGGTGTCATATCCGCAGGAACCGCAGTTCAGCTCCTGGCTGGGCTTGAATTTGCCCATTTCCCGGAGAATATCCCGGATTTCGGACTCTCCGGGCATAGCGGCCCGATGCTCGATGATCTCAAAATTCTTTCGCAGCTCCCGGATTTCCGGCTGTCCGATGTCAAAATCCTGATCTCCCGCATACCGGGCGACGGCCAGATAGTCCTTGAGGGGGCTGTGTCCGTATTTTTCCATCACGGGGCCGCCGGCGCAGCTGCCCGTGCAGGCGCTCATTTCAATAAAGCAGTGATGGATTTTTCCCTGTTCGATTTCCTTCAGGGCCGCGATGCAGTTTTCCACGCCGTCCAGCGCGAGATAGTTCATCTTCGGCGCATCCATCGCCATGGTTTTCAGGATGCCGCCCGTCGTGGGGAAAAACCGGGCCAGGCTGCGGCGGTCTGCAGGCTGATCCCGCCGGATCTCCACGCCTTCCTTTTTCAGCCAGCCTGTCAGCTCTTCATAGGTCAGCACCGCGTCCACAATGCCTTCGTAGTATTCGGCTTCGTCCTTCTTGGCTACGCAGGGGCCGATGAACACGGTCTTCGCCTTCGGAATCCGACGTTTGATATCCTCGCAGTGGGCCTGCATCGGCGACAGCACATCCGCCAGATACGGCAGCACCGCGGGGAAATACTTCTGAATCAGCAGGTTGACAGAATGGCAGCAGGAGGAGATGAGCACATCCCGGTCTTCCTCCTTCAGCATGCGGTCATATTCCCGCTTGACCAGCGTGGCGCCCAGCGCGGTTTCCTCCACGTCATGGAACCCCAGCTTTTTCAGCGCCTCCCGCATGGCCTCAATCCCGGCGCCTTCATAATTCGCCACAAAGGACGGCGCCAGGGATACCACCACCGGATCGCCGCTCTGGATCAGCACCTTCACCTTCTCGGTTTCATCCACGATTTCCTTGGCATTCTGGGGGCAGACCACGAAGCAGTGGCCGCACAGGATGCATTCATTACCGATGATATGCGCCTGGTTTCCGGAAAAGCGGATGGACTTGACCGGGCAGTGGCGAATGCACTTGTAACAGTTTTTGCAGTTGGATTTCTTTAATGTCAGACAATTTGGCATCGTTTACACCTTTGCTTTTATTTCTTTTTCGAAGAAGGAGGCAACCGTCTCCGGAGATACGGAGAAGAATTCCCCGTCCACCGTAACGCATACGCCCTGCTGGCATTTGCCCATGCAGAACGTGCCGCCCAGTTCAATCCTGTCCCCCAGGTTTTCCTTCGCAATCAGATCCTGCAGCTGCTCAACCACGGGCCTGGAGCCCTTGATATGGCAGGAAGAACCGATACATACCGTCACTTTCATCTTTTGATCTCCTTTCGGGAACGACCGGGACGACCCGTTTCGTTTTCCCGCTCAGTTATTGATATTCCACCACGCCGATCCAGGACAGCAGAAAATCCCGCTCCTTTTCGTTGCCCTTGACGGACTGGCTGGCCGCCACGATGGGCATCCATTTCTGGACGTACTGCAGGGGCGTACCGCTCTTTTCACAGAACAGGTTCAGGTATTCCTCCGCCCCGCCGATATCTCCGTTCAGCCAGAACAGCAGGTAGGTCCGGGCCACATCCGCGGAAGCGTTCCCCTGGGTCACATGGCTCCAGTCGATGATATAGGGGGCGCCGTCCTCGCTGATCAGGATGTTCGAAGGCCGGAAATCCCCGTGGCAGACCTTGCTGTGGGCGGGCATGCCTTCCAGACGGGCCAGCAGATCATAGCGCGTGGCGGCGTCCAGATCCGCCTGGCTGATCTTCCGGGTCATTTTATCCTTGAGCCGGTTGAGCATGGGGCAGGTCCTGCTCTGTACCTCCATCTGCAGATCCACAAACCGGTTCAGATAATCCGTTTTGTGATCCGGATCCTCCTGCATCAGCTGAGACAGCGTCTTTCCCCGGATGAATTCAGAGAGAATCGCCCATTTGCCGTCGATCATGGTCACACCCAGAATTCTGGGAACAGGCAGCCCCGTTTCCTCAATCCGCGCCTGATTCAGCGCCTCATTGAGAATCTCCGCCTTGGAGTAGTTTCCATTGAATACTTTGACGCACCGGTCGCCGTCCCGGTAGACGGTTTTGGCGTTGCGTACGGCAATGACGCGGTCCATATTCATGTCCTTCTCCTCCTTTTCACAGCTTTCGTCCTTTGGTTTCCATGACTGTTCCTCCCCTTCCTGCCTTTGTATCTCATCGGCCGTCCTGTGCAGACCGGTCCCGGACCAGGCGGCATTTTTCTGAACCGACGCCACGATGAACGCAGCCGGACCGGATACGCTGTGAAACCGAGGATCGCCTTTTTCTGCTATGATTTTGCAAATCTGATAATCTCTTCCATATTTTTATCATACCATAAAGGGAGAAAAAAGAACAACCCCGAAACGGTAAAGATTTCCTTTCAGATCCACCGGCTCTCGCAATAACGGAAGCAATTGAAAAAAGGCATGTGTTTCCGGAAAATGATCCACACGGACGTCCCGAACCGCAGAGCGGAAGCTGCGGAATGTGTTTGAACGGGCGGACCGGATGATGTATAATCGGAAAAAGGAGCTGAAGGAAACGGAGGCCCTCACCCGGCCCCGTAATCTGAAGGAGGAAAAAGCATGAAGACCATTTATCTCGCCGGCGGATGCTTCTGGGGCGTTCAGAAGTTTTTTGATCAGTTTGACGGCGTGTCGGCCACGGAGGTGGGCTATGCCAACGGTCCGGATACCGCGCCGACCTATCAGGATGTTTGCGGCAGCAGCGGACACGCCGAAACGGTGAAGATCTCCTATGATCCGGACCGGATTTCTCTGACGGCGCTTCTTGGACATTATTTTGAGGTGATCGATCCCCTGTCCGTCAATCAGCAGGGAGAGGACCGGGGAATCCAGTACCGCACCGGGATCTACTATACGGAGGAAAGCCAGCTGCCGGAGATCCGGGCAGTCGTGAAGGAGCAGGAGGAGAAAGCCGGCGCGAAGCTGGCAGTGGAAACGGAGCCGCTGCGGAACTTCTTCTCCGCGGAGGAATACCATCAGAAGTATCTGGAGAAGAATCCGGGCGGATACTGCCATATCCCGCAGGCCATGTTCAGCCTGCAGGCATCGGAAACCGCCCGGAAATCCTGAACCCTGTCTCCCTGCTCCGCAATCCGTTTTATTAAAAACTTAATACACCGCCGCTTCCGTTTTCGGAAGGGAACCGGAATCCTCCCGGCGAATGATATAATTCAGTATCTGCCGCAGGGAGGATGATTGTATGCCATTTTCAAAGGATTTTTTATGGGGCGCCGCCAGCGCCGCGCATCAGGTGGAAGGCGCCTGGAATGAGGACGGGAAAACTGCCGGGATCTGGGACGAGCTGTGTCCCGGGCATGTTGCCCATCACGAAAGCGGCCATACCGCCTGTGATCATTATCACCGTTACCGGGAAGATATCGCGCTGATGAAGCAGCTCGGGCTGAAAGCGTACCGTTTCTCCGTCAGCTGGCCGCGGGTCATGCCCCGCCCGCACGAGGTCAATCCGAAGGGGCTTCAGTTCTATGTGGATCTGGTGGATGCGCTGCTCGAGGCGGGCATCACCCCGATGTGCACGGTTTTCCACTGGAATCTGCCAATGTGGCTGTATGAAATGGGCGGCTGGTTCTGCCCGGAGGCGTCGGCGTATTTTGAGGAATATGCGCGGGAACTGGGCAGGGCGTTGAGCGGAAAAGTCCAGTACTGGTTTACGCTCAATGAGCCGCAGTGCTTTATCGGTCTGGGATATGGCTCCGGCATCCATGCGCCGTTCCTGCAGACTGCTCCGGAGCGGCTCCCGGAAGCCATTCGCATCGTGATGCTCTCCCACGGGCGCGCGGTCCGGGCGCTGCGGGAAACGGCCGCGCAGCCGCTGAAAATCTGCTTCGCGCCGACCGGCGGCTGCTTTACGCCGGAAAATGAGTCACCGGAGGCCATTGAAGAAGCCCGGCGTATCACCTTCGGAACTGACGGCCCCTTCAGCAACGCCCTGTGGGCGGATCCCATCATTCTGGGGCAGGCGCCCGAAATGATGCGGGGGGTGCTGAGCGCGGAGGATATGGAAATCATCCGTCAGCCGCTGTATTTTTACGCTTATAATATCTATCAGTCGATGAATCTGAACGACCGGGACGGAAAGCCGAACCCCCGGGTCTGGCCCGGGCTCCCGCGCACGGCGCTGAAATGGCCGATTACGCCGGAATGCATCTACTGGGCTTCCCGCTTCTTCTACGAGCGTTATCACCTGCCGGTCATCATCTCCGAGAACGGCA
>JAGCBO010000157.1 GCA_017652125.1 Clostridia bacterium
CCAGGATCGGCGTCGTAATGCCTGCCTTCCGAAGCAGGCTGCCCTCATCCGTCGTGGCAACGGCCAGCATATCCGCTCCGCCGGCCAGGGATGCCCGGGCGGCCGTCAGCGCACCGTGTCCGTATCCGTCGGCTTTGATCACAGCCATGATTTTCGCCGTATCCGGAACGATGCTCCGGATCAGCCTCATGTTCCCGGTGATGGCTCCGGAATCCATGATGCGAATATTTCTCGGAACAGGATGATTCATGGCTGTTTCCTCTTCTCCGCCTCGTGCTCATGGATCTGATCATTCAGCCTGTTGATATCGCCGCATCCCATCGTCAGCACCAGGTCGCCGGGCTGCCAGTGCGCCCGGAGCCAGTCCTCGGTATCCTGAAAGGAAGGGGTCCAGAATGCGCTGATCCCGTTTTTCCGCATGCCTTCCGTCAGCATACCGCTGTTCAGATCGCCCGGATCTTTTTCACGGGCCGCGCAGATATCGGTCACCAGGGTGATATCCGCTTCCTCCGTACAGTTCAGATACTCCTGAAACAGCGTTCGGACCCGGCTGAACGTATGGGGCTGCATGACCGCAATCAGCCGTCCGTTTCTGCAGCGTTTCCGCGCAATGGACAAAGCGTTTCTCATTTCCGCCGGATTGTGGCCGTAATCGTGAAAGATTTCCACTCCGTCGATCTCGTCAGTTTTTTCAAATCTGCGGTGAACTCCCCGGAAAGCCGCCAGGCTCCGGGCGGCATCCGCCGGCTGAACCCCCAGTTCGCAGGCTGCGGCAATCGCGGCGATGGCGTTCAGCGCGTTAAAAATCCCCGGTACGTTCATGGTCACGGATGCTGCGGTTTCTCCTCTGTGCACAAGGTCAAAGGAAGCCGTACCGTTTTCATCCTCCCGCAGATGCATCGGATACCAGTCGTTATCCGGCTGAATCCCAAAGAAAGCTTTTCTGCAGGCCTGTTTTTCCGCCTGTCGGCGAACCCTCGGATCGTCTCCGTTTCCGATCACCGCCCCGTCTTCCGGCAGCAGGCTCAGGTATTTTCCGAAGGTTTCCTCAATCTCGTCCAGATCCCGGTAGCAGTCCAGATGATCGGCGTCGATGTTCAGCACCACCGCGATCTTCGGCGGCATGTGCAGAAAGCTGCGGTTATACTCGCAGGCTTCCGCCACAAAAATATCCCCGTGTCCGACCCGCGTGCTGCCGCCGATGGCGTCCAGTCGGCCCCCGATATGAATGCCGGGATCCTTTCCGTTATCCATCAGAATCTGGCTGAGCATGGCCGTGGTGGTGGTTTTCCCGTGGGCGCCGCAGATGCCGACCGCCCGCGGATACTCTTCCATCAGCTGACCCAGCAGCCAGGCGCGTTCCATGGCGGGAATGCCCAGTCTTTCCGCTTCCGCCCGTTCCGGGTTGTCCGGGCGGATCGCCGCGGAATAGACGATCAGATCAGCCCCATGAACGTTTTCGGCCCGATGCCCCACCGTGACGGGGATTTGCTTTTCTTCGAGAGCCTCCAGCAGGTATCCGTGATCCCGGTCGCTGCCCGTAACCCTGTAGCCCTTCTCCTGCAGCATTTCGGCCAGCCCGCTCATGCTGCTTCCGCCGATCCCGATCAGATGAATCCTCTTTCCCTGATAATCACGAATCCGAGGTATTTCCGCCATTTTCGTCCTTCTTTCTCAGTCCAGGATGATTCTGGGATTCTCCCGGCTGGGCCGATATAAAACAAATCTTCTTCCGATGTGCTGGATGGGCTCCGCCCCGGTTTTCTCGCAGAGAATCGTCAGCGCGGTCCGCGCGTCCACAGGCGCACCCTGCTGAACGCAGCCCTTGATCAGCTCTCTGGCTTCCAGGGCGTCATAAGCCTCCCGGACCGATGCTTCCGTGACGCCTTCCTTTCCGATATACAGGATCGTCTCCAGGGTATTGGCCATTCCTCTGAGTTTCGCTCTCTGTTTTCCGGTCATGCTGCTCTCCTAATCAACAAAATCAAATTCCATATCGTCGATCCGAACAGTGGAACCTTCTCCCGCTCCGGCTTCCCTCAGCGCATCGATCACACCGATTCGTTTCAGCGTCCGATGGAACCAGTTCAGGCTGTCCAGATCGTCAAAATTCACGCTGTCCAGGATCATTTCGATTCCGGGGCCTTCAACCACAAAGATCTCCCCATCCCTGGATATGGCAAATTCATCCAGCGAATGATGGATCTCCTCCGGCTCCTCTTCCGCAAAATGAACGATCGGAGGAAGCTCCTTCAGGCGGGCGGCAGTTTCATCGAGCAGCGCATCGAAGCCCTCCCGGGTCGCCGCGCTGACAAAGAATACCGGAATTCCCTCTTTTTCGCCCAGTTCCCTGATACGCGTAATATTGTTTTCGGGTACCGGCAGATCCATTTTGTTGCATACAATGATCTGCGGAAGCTCCCCGAGGGATCCGTAACGGCTCAGTTCCTGATTAATCCGTTCAAAATCCTCCAGCGGATCCCGGCCTTCGCTGCCGGAAAGATCGAGCACATGCAGCAGCAGCCTGGTTCTTTCCACATGGCGGAGAAAGTCGTGTCCCAGTCCGGCTCCGTCCGCGGCGCCCTCGATCAGCCCGGGGATATCCGCCAGTACGATATCCTCGCCATACCGGCGTACAATCCCGAGATTGGGGGTCAGCGTCGTAAAATGATAGTTCCCGATCCTGGGTCTGGCGCTCGTGACCGCAGCCAGAATGGAGCTTTTCCCGACATTGGGATATCCGATCAGCCCGACGTCCGCAATGGTTTTCAGCTCCAGCACCAGGGTATAGATTTCCGTCTTCACGCCGGGCTTGGCGAAATTCGGCGCCTGCCGGACCGCCGTCGCGAAGTGGGTATTCCCCCAGCCTCCCCGGCCGCCCTTCAGGATGCGTCTCGTTTCCCCGGGCTGATCCATATCCGCCAGGATCCGTCCGCTTTCCTTCTCGCGCACCACCGTGCCGACCGGAACCTTGATGATCAGATCCTCGCCCTTTTTACCGGACCGGCGGTTGCCGGAGCCGTCTCCGCCGTTTTCCGCCGAATACTTGCTCCGGAAGCGGAAATCCAGCAGGGTATGCATATTGACGTCCGCAAAAAACAGCACATCTCCGCCGTGCCCGCCGTCTCCTCCGTCCGGCCCGCCGTTGATGACATATTTTTCGCGGTGGAAGGAAGCGGATCCGTTCCCCCCGTTTCCCGCCCTGGCGGTAATCACCACCCGATCCACAAAATTGCCCATATCCTCTCCCCGTCAGTTCCTCATTGCATGCAGCGGCGCGGGAATTCTTCCGCCTCTGGCAATAAAGTCATCATTTCGGTAGGCATTCACCGACATCACCGGCGCGTATCCGAGCAACCCGCCGAATTCCACCCGGTCTCCCGCTTTTTTCCCGACGGCCGGTATGACCCGGACGGCGGTCGTCTTGTTGTTGATCATGCCGATGGCCGCTTCGTCCGCGATGATCCCGCTGATGGCCGCCGCGGTGGTATCTCCCGGTACGGCGATCATATCGAGGCCGACGGAGCATACACAGGTCATGGCCTCCAGTTTCTCGAGCGTCAGAGCGCCACAGGCGGCCGCTTCAATCATGCCGATATCCTCGCTGACCGGAATAAAGGCTCCGCTGAGCCCGCCCACATGGTTGCTGGCCATGACGCCGCCCTTTTTCACGGCATCGTTCAGCAGCGCCAGCGCGGCGGTTGTCCCGGGCGCCCCGGCCATCTCCAGGCCCATCTCCGTCAGGATATGCGCGACGGAATCTCCCCTCGCCGGGGTCGGAGCCAGGCTCAGATCCACAATTCCGAAGGGGATCTTCAGCCGCTGGCTGGCCTCCCGGGCCACCAGCTGGCCGACCCGGGTAATCTTGAACGCTGTCCGTTTGATGGTTTCCGCCACCACGTCGAAAGGCTCTCCGCGAATCTGTTCCATGGCAACCTTCACCACACCCGGACCGGATACGCCGACATTGATCGCGCTCTCAGGCTCTCCGATTCCGCAGAAAGCCCCGGCCATAAAGGGGTTATCCTCCACCGCGTTCGCGAAAACCACCAGCTTGGCGCAGCCCAGCCCATCCGAATCCGCCGTCTTTTCGGCCGTCTTCTTAATGATTTCTCCCATTTCCCGGATCGCGTTCATATTCATGCCGGCCCGGGTGGAGGCGACATTGACGCTGGAACAGACCAGCTTTGTTTCGGACAGCACTTCCGGAATGGATTCCAGCAGCCGTTCATCCGCCAGCGTAGCGCCTTTATGCATCAGCGCGGAATACCCTCCCAGAAAATCGACGCCCATTTCCTGCGCGGCACGGTCAAGCGCCTTTGCGATGGGCCGGGGATCCCCCTGGCAGATCAGACTGACGGGCGTCACGCTGATGCGCTTGTTGACAATCGGAATGCCGAACTCCTTTTCAATGCTTTCGCCCACCGGAACCAGCTGCCTGGCCTGCCGGCAGATTTTGGTATAGACCCGCTCCGCGCACCGCTCCGGATTCTCGTCGGAGCAGTCCAGCAGGTTCAGCCCCAGGGTAATGGTGCGGATATCAAAGTTCTCTTCCTGAATCATCCGAAGAGTCTGCAGAATTTCACCCGTTTCAATCATACCGGTCCTCCGTCAAATGCGATGCATGGCGTCAAAGATATCCATTCTCTGCATATGAATCGCCATCTGCAGCTCTTCTCTCACCGGCTGCAGCGCCTGATCGATTTCATCGAAGCTCCTGTTTGCGCCGTCCAGATCCACAATCATCATCATGGTAAAATATCCGCCGAGGATGGTCTGAGAAATATCCAGAATATTAATATTCAGCTCGCTCAGCCTGGTGGCCACCCGCGCGATAATTCCGGTCGCATCCAGTCCCGATACGGAAATCAGTGCTTTCGTCATGTCCCGGCCTCCTGTCCAAAATTCATATTATTATACAGGCAGGTATTTTCTTTTGTCAAATAAAGAAAACCCATTCTCTGTCCGCCTTCCCGGCGAAGAAAATGGGTTTGTGAACCGGATCCGTTTCCACTCCGCCGGCCGGAGGGTTAAAGGGAGTTCACCAGGTTGAACAGATCTCTGTTAAAGTTCTTTTCGCAGCTCAGGGCTTTTTCAATCGGCATATACATGACGCGGCCCTTCTGCATGCCGATCACCTGGTTGCTGATGCCGTCCCGCAGCAGCCGAACCGCCAGGTTCCCCGCTTCAAAGGCAAAGGCGCTGTCACGGGCGGTCGGCTCGGCGCCGCGCTGAATGTATCCGATCACGGTTGCCCGGACCTCCACCATGCCGCACATCCGCTTCAGCACGGAAGCCAGCCGGACCGCGCTCATCGGCTCATTCTCATAGCAGGGCTTGCCGTGGGAGGTCAGGAACCCGTACAGATCGAAAGGCTCCATGGATTCAAAGCATCCTTCGGCCAGAACGATGGTGGCCCGGGTATTGCCCTTGGCCAGCTGCCTGTTCAGCTTGTCGGCAATCTCCTCCACCGACCAGTGCACCTCCGGCACAACGACGATTTCACTGCCGGTCGAAACGGCGGTGGTCAGAGCGATATCGCCGCAATGGCGGCCCATCACCTCAACGACGTGCGGACGGTCATGGCTTCTGGAGGTGGCTCTGATTTTCCGTACGCAGTCCACGCAAACATTCACGGCGGTATCGAATCCGAGAGACATTTCAGAATAACCCAGGTCGTTATCGATCGTCCCGGGAATCCCGATGCAGGGAACGCCCATCTCGCACAGGCATCTGGCTCCGTTAAAACTTCCGTCTCCGCCGATGACCACCAGACCGTCGATTTCCATGGCGCGAAGCGTTCTCACCGCCACTTCGCGATAGGCCTGCTCCTTAAACTCCAGACATCTTGCGGTCCGGAGATAGGTCCCGGCTTCATCCGCGATGTCCAGCACAGTCTCCAGGTGAAGCTCCTGCAGATCATCCTTGATATTCGTGCTTTTCCGGAGAAGACCGTTGTATCCTCTCTTGATGCCGATCAGCGGAATACCGTAAATCGCCGCGCTGCGGGCTACGGAATTGACGGCTGCGTTCATGCCGGGACTGTCTCCTCCGCTGGTCAGGACACCGATTTTTCTCATCATGGTGAATTCGCTCCTTTTCCGGCCTGTACAGCCGGATGCTCTTATGCATTCCGCCTTTCAGTATAGCATACCTTGACCGTTTAGAAAAGAGTGGAACATCAAATTTCCTTTGATCCGTCGGGCGGGTTCATTGACTTGCCGCCGCTTCTGTGTTACTGTAAATCCGCTGAATATGTCGGAAAGAAGGATGAATGAGCATGAATATTGTCTGTCTGGATCTGGAAGGCGTACTGGTTCCGGAGATCTGGATTGCCTTTTCCGAAGCGACCGGGATTCCCGAGCTTCGCCGCACAACCCGTGATGAACCGGATTATGATAAACTGATGCGCTTCCGTTTATCGGTGCTCGAGGAGCACCATCTGGGCCTGAAGGAAATCCAGGATACGATCAGAACCATCGACCCCATGCCCGGCGCCAGAGCGTTTCTCGATACGCTTCGCAGCGAAACGCAGGCGCTGATCCTTTCCGATACCTTTACCCAGTTTGCCTCCCCGCTGATGGAGAAGCTCGGCTGGCCGGCTATCTTCTGCAACGAGCTGCAGGTTGCGCCGGACGGCAGGATCACGGATTATCACATCCGGGTTCAGCAAAGCAAGCTGACCACCGTGAAAGCGCTGCAAAGCATCGGGTTTGAAACCATTGCCGCCGGAGACAGCTATAATGATCTCGGCATGATTCAGGCAAGCAAGGCCGGCATTCTTTTCCGGAGCACCGAGCAGATCCGCCGTGATCATCCGGAGCTTCCGTCCTGTGAAACCTATGACGAACTGCTCGCCCTGATCCGCAAAGCGTATTAGGAAAGCGAACCGTCCATCCGGATCCCCGCGTCACAGGTTTCCGTCGGCGCCGGAAAGCGTCAGAACAATCTGTATTTTGTAGCATTTTTGTAATATTTCTTTACATTTTCTCAATATCGTGTTATACTGTGCTTCCAAAATGAATGGTGAGGAGGTTCGCCCATGAGGAAGCGCAGTTTCTTTCTGTTTGGGATTATTCTGGCATTGTTCGTAAGCATGAGCGCTGCTTCTGCTCTGGATAAATCGACACTGTATAACGGCTGCAATGGCGAGGAAGTCAAAAAGCTGCAGCAGGCGCTGATTGATCTCGGTTATCTCGGCGGATATGCCGACGGTGTGTTCGGCCGCAATACGGAAAACGCGGTCCGCAAATTTCAGTCCAAAAATCATTTGAATTCTGACGGGCTGGCCGGAAAGAAGACCCAGGAGCTTTTGTTCGCCAAGGCTTCTTCGTCCTCCTCTTCTTCGTCTTCGTCTTCTTCGTCTTCCTCCTCTTCCGCCTCTTCCGCTTCCTCTTCCACGGCCGGGAACAGCGCTCTTTTCGGCGGAAATTACGCGACGATCCGGATCGGAGCCAGCGGCAGCCGGGTCCGCTCCCTTCAGCAAGCCTTGTCCGCCGTAGGAGCTTATTCGGGAACCGTCGACGGCAAATTCGGATCCAAGACACAGGAAGCCGTGAAACTTTTTCAGACATCGGAAAAGCTGACCTCGGACGGTCTGGCCGGCAAAAAAACACTGCAGGCCCTGGAAAAAGCTGTTTCCTCCGGAAAGAAAATCAAGGCTTCCGCCTCGGCGGGCTCCGTTTCTTCCACGTCCTCCTCTTCCGGATCTTCCTCTTCCGGTGTCTCCGCCCCGGATTCATCCTCGGTAAAGCTGCTGCACTGGTATAACGATGTTAAACCGTCGCTCAGAAACAGCCAGCATCTTCAGATTTATGATCCGTCCACCAAACTGTCCTGGACGCTGAAAATTCTCAGCCGCGGCAGGCATTGCGACGCGGAGCCGCTGACCCGGGAAGATACCGATACCATGGTCAAAGCCTTCGGCGGAGTCTATACCTGGGATGTGAAAAAAGTCTATGTCAGGCTGCCCAACGGTACCTGGACCATCGGTACGACCCACGACCACCCGCATGATGCCAACACGATTAAGGACAACGGATTTGACGGTCACCTTTGCGTTCATTTCCTCCGCAATATGGCGGAAACCGAAGAACTGGATCCGAATTACGGCGTAACCAATCAGAAAGCGATCCGTTCCTTCTGGAAAAGCCTGACCGGCGAGGATATTGATATCTGATGACTGTCGTGATCCATGACGTTTCCGTTCCCCGGAACCCGTTTCCGGAGAACGGAAATTCCAGGCTGTCAGGGAAAAACCCTTGACAGCCTTTCATATTTGTGTATAATGATTCGCTGTCAGGGGGATTTCCCTGACAGAAGGATGATGATTGTGGCGCTTGAAGAGTTGGGGAAAAAGGTTCATTTATCCTTCCTTTCCGCTTTTTACGGCAATCTGCTGACAGAAAAGCAGCGCCGCGCCCTTTCTCTTTACTGTGAGGAGGATCTTTCCCTCGCGGAGATTGCCGGAGAGATGGGCATCTCCCGTCAGGCTGTTCATGAAGCGATTTCCAGGGCTTCCTCCCGGATGGAGGAGATGGAATCTTCTCTCGGGCTGGCTGCCAGGTATCGCCACATGGAGAACGGTCTGGAGCAGCTTCGGCTGATGATACAGCAACACGATTATGATCAGGCGGAACAGATGATCGATTCACTGCTCGCCTGGGATCAGGAGGATCAGAATGGCCTTTGATGGCTTAAGTCAGAAACTGCAGAGCGCGCTGAAAAAGATGACAGGCCGCGGGAAGCTGAACGAGCAGGCCGTAAAGGAAGGCATGCGGGAAGTCCGGATGGCCCTGCTGGAAGCGGATGTCAACTATGCTGTCGCCAAGGATTTTATTAAAAAGGTTACCGAACGATGCGTCGGAGCGGATGTTCTTTCTTCTCTGTCCCCTTCTCAGCAGGTCATCAAAATCGTTAATGAAGAGATGACGGCGCTGATGGGGAGCACCAACGCCCGCCTGACCTGGTCGTCTTCCCTCCCTTCCATCATTATGCTCTGCGGCCTGCAGGGCGCCGGTAAAACCACCATGTGCGCCAAGCTGGCCGGTTACCTTGCGAAGCAGGGCAAGAAGCCCATGCTGGCCGCCTGCGACATTTACCGGCCGGCGGCCATCCGTCAGCTGCAGGTTGTCGGCGAGCAGGTTCACGTTCCGGTTTTTGAAAAAGGGACGCAGGATCCTGTGAAGACGGCGAAGGAAGCCATCGAATATGCCCGCTATTATCAGCGCGATGTTCTGATCATCGATACGGCCGGTCGTCTGCATATTGACGAGGCGCTGATGGACGAGCTGCTGCGGATCAAGCAGGCCGTTCATCCGCAGGAAATTCTGCTGACGGTGGACGCCATGACCGGTCAGGACGCGGTGAATGTCGCGAAAACCTTTGATGAAAAGCTGGATGTAACCGGCGTCATCCTGACCAAGCTGGACGGCGATACCCGGGGCGGCGCTGCTCTCTCCGTCAAGGCGGTCACCGGAAAACCCATTAAGTTCAGTGGCATCGGTGAAAAGCTGACTGATATCGAACCCTTCTATCCGGACCGGATGGCTTCCCGGATCCTCGGCATGGGCGATGTTCTGACGCTGATTGATAAAGCCGCGGAAGCCTTTGATGAACAGGATGCTGAGAAGTTCGCCCGGAAAGGCCTGAGCAATAAGCTGACCCTGGAAGATTTTCTGGATCAGATGCAGAGCATGAAGAAGATGGGCGGTCTGAAAAGCATGCTGAACATGCTTCCCGGCATGAGCGGAAAAGACATTGAGGTCGATGATAACGCGCTGAAAAAGCCGGAAGCCATCATCCGCTCCATGACCCCGCAGGAGCGCCGCAATCCGTCTATTCTGAACGCTTCCAGGCGGAAAAGAATCGCCGCCGGTTCCGGTACCACCGTGCAGGATGTGAACGCCCTGATCCGTCAGTTTGAGCAGAGTCAGCAGATGATGAAGCAGCTGATGAACAGCAAGGGGAAGGGCAAAGGCAGGGGATTGCTTCGGATGAAATTCCCGGGCATGTGATGAGTGGACTCATATACCTGGCTATATGATTTCCATATATATTATTCTATTTTATTTGAGGAGGATATCCAGATGTCAGTCAAAATTCGTCTTAAGAGAATGGGAATGAAGAAAAAGCCCTTCTATCGTGTTGTGGTCGCCGATATTCGCAGCCCCCGTGACGGCCGTTTCATCGAGGAAATCGGTTATTATGATCCCATGACCAAGCCGGCGGAAATCAAGGTGGATAACGACCGCGCCAAATACTGGCTCGGCGTAGGCGCTCAGCCCACCGATACCGTCCGCATTCTGCTCAGAAAGTCCGGAGCGATTGAGGATAAGTAAGCAGAGAAAGGATGCATCCATGCAAGAACTTCTTACCTTTGTAGCGCAGTCTCTCGTGGAACATCCCGAACAGGTAGTTGTCACGGAAACCGAAGGGCCGGAAGCTGTCATCCTTGAATTGCACGTTGCCGAAGAGGATATGGGAAAGGTCATCGGGAAACAGGGCCGTATAGCCAAGGCCATCCGTGCCGTGGTGAAGGCAGCTACGGCCAAAAACAGCAAGCCTGTTTTTGTAGAGATTCAGTAGTGTTGTTTTGCGGGATCCGGCGGATCCCGCGTTTTTTCACCTGTTCGAATCCGGATCCGCGGTTTTCTGTTTCCGGATCAGGAGGGAGGCTTATGAAGCAGGAGTATTTACTGATTGGAACGGTGCTGAAGCCCCAGGGAATTCACGGAGAATGCAAAATCAAATCCTACGCGGCCGATGTGGACTCTTTTCAGCGGTGGAAGGAGTTTTACCGGCTGTCGGACGGGTCTTTTTCTCCCCTTCCTTTTTCGCTGAAACGCATTCATGATGGTTTTGTCTACGCGGTTCTGGGGAATGCGGCTGATATGGAAGGTGCGGAAGCCTTCCGGGGCTGTGATCTCTATGTTCACCGCCGCGACACGGTTTCCTCCGGTCAGAACGGCTCCCTGATTGCCGATCTCATCGGCTGCCGGGCTATCGATGAGTCCGGATCGGAACTGGGCGTCCTGACGGATGTCCTCCAGCACGGTCCGGTGGATACCTGGGTTTTCCGCACCCCCTCCGGCCTGCTGATGGCGCCGGCGCTGCTGTCTGTTTTCCCTGTTGTGGATGTGGATGCCGGACGGATTGAGGTTTGTTCTGAAAGGCTGCAGGAGGTCGCAGTCCGTGAAGATTAATATCCTGACCATTTTCCCGGAGATGTTCTCCGGTGTTTTCTCAAACAGTATTCTGGGGCGCGCGGTTCAGAACGGCCTGCTGGAAATAACCTGTACGGATATCCGTCCGTTTTCCCAGTCCAAGCATAAAAACACCGATGATTATCCCTTCGGCGGCGGCGCCGGAATGGTCATGATGGCGCAGCCGATCCTGGATGCCATGGCCGCCGTTTCCGCTTCCATGCCCGGCGCCAGACGGATCTATCTGGGGCCCCGCGGAAAACGGTTATCCACCTCGCTGGCCCGCTCTCTTTCCCGGGAATCCGGCCTGATTCTTTTGTGCGGGCATTATGAAGGAGTGGATCAGCGGGCCCTGGATCTCTGCGTGGATGAGGAAATCAGTATCGGCGATTATATCCTGACCGGCGGTGAAATCGCCGCGATGGTGCTGACTGACTGTGTTTCCCGCTTCATTCCGGGGGTATTGGGAAGCGAGGACAGCCCGGAAGAGGAGTCCTTCTCCGACGGGCTGCTGGAGTATCCCCAGTATACCCGTCCCCGGGTCATCCGGGATCTCTCCGTTCCCGAAGTGCTTCTTTCCGGAGATCACGCGAAAATCAAAGCCTGGCGAAGAGCGGAAAGCCTCCGGGCCACCGCGCGCTTCCGGCCGGATCTTCTGGAAAAGGCGCAGCTGAGTGACCGCGACCGGGCTGTATTAAAGGAGATGGTCTCATGTTCCTCCGAAAGCTGACGGTGATCCTGATTCCCCTGGGCATGGTTCTGCTTCTCTGCCTGCTGACGCCGCTTCTCTCTTCCCTTGGCGGTTTCTGGGGCAGTCTGGCTCTCGGCGCCCTTCTGGGGCTGCTGCTGGGGCTTCTGCTTCCCCTCGCCGGGGCAACGCGCTTCCGTGAACCCTTCGCCTATCTTCTGTGGGTTCCCGCCGTGCTGATTCTGCTGGTCCTTTTGTATCAGTACCTGGCCACTCAGGGGGTGGATCTGCCGCTGCTCCGGCTTCTGGCGGTCAACGATTCCCGGATCATCACGCTGGAGAGCGCCTTCGCGGCCTATATGCTGACTTTTTCCGTCCGGACCGGACGGGGAATCTGACTGGAGGTTATTATGCACACCATTATGCTGGATGGGAACCGTTATCATTCCGTATCTGAGGTTTATCATGCAATCGCCGTGATGCTTTCATTACCCGATTATTTCGGAAATAACGCCGACGCGCTGAACGATTGTCTGTCGGAGCGGGCGCATCCGGCTTCGCTCTGGATTCTGTCCTCCGGCCGGGACGAAATTGCCCGATGCATTGCCCTGATTGCCAGGGTTTTTGAAGAAAACGGCGGAACGGTAAAGGAGATCTGATCCGAATGAAGATTCATCTGCTTGGGGTAAACGGCCCCTTTCCCGAAAGCGGAGGCGCCACCTCCGGCTACCTTCTGGAAACCGATCGCGAACTGATCCAGTTTGATCTGGGTTCCGGCATTCTCTCCCGGCTGACCGCCAGAACCGCCCCTGAGGCGCTTTCGGCGATCTGTCTTTCTCACTGGCATTATGACCATACTGCCGATCTCCCGGTTCTTCTGTACCGGCTCCAGGCTCTCGGAAAACAGATCAGGATTTATGCGCCGGAGGATGAGTCTTCCCCCGTCTTCCGCCTTGTTTCCTCGGAGCCTTCCTTCATTCTGACTTCCGTGCGGCCCGGAGATTCTTTTCAGATCGGAGATCTCACGCTGACAGCCGGTCCGGCCAGGCATCCGGTTCCCACGGTCGGCTACCGGATTCATACCGCTGAAGCGGACTGGGGCTATACCGGTGATACCAATACGCATCCTGATCTTGTTTCCTTTTATCAGGACTGCCGGCTGCTCCTCTGTGACGGGCTTTTCCCCGCTGAGAGCTGGGGAGAACAGAAACCGCATCTTTCCGCCTCCCTGGCCGCTCAGCTGGCCGCGGACGCGTCCTGTGAGCAGCTGGTGCTGACGCAGCTGAACCCCTGCATTTCTCCCCGTGTGCTTCTGGAGGAGGCGCGCGCCCTTCATCCGCGTGTCACCCTTGCCCGCGCGGGTGAACGCTTGACGCTGTGACCCTCCGGGAAAAAGGCTGGCTGCTTCCGCCGGCCGCTATCTGCCTGACCGTCGGCATATTGCTCGGCCGTGCCGCCGATTCAGTTCTGTGGGGCGCCGGAGCCTGTCTTCTCAGTTTCCCGGCTCTTTTTCTGATGCGCTCCGGCAGACGCTGGATTGCCTTTTCGGTGCTGTTCCTTTCCATCGGCGTGCTTGCCGGTTATCTGTCCTTTCATCCTTCCCTTCCCCCGGAAGGAGAATATCTTGTCCGGGGAATGATTACCGACGAAATCCGTTCGGGGGACTTCGACAGAAAATCCACCCGCCTGTCCCATGTTACCCTGGATGGCAAAGCGATTCCGGGAGGGCTCTACTGGTCCTGGTCTCCGGAAGAATCCCTGCCTGATCCGCTTCCGGGAGACTATGTCACCTTTACCGCTGAACTGTATCATCCGGAGGGTGCATCCAATCCGGACGGCTATAACTTCCGGGAAGAACTGCTGCGCCGCGGAATGCAGGCTGCCGTTTCCGGGGCAAAAAACCTGGAGTCGGATAACGCGCCGTTTTTCTCCCTGCCCGGCGCTGCCGCGCGATGGCGCTATGAGATTGCCTGCCGGCTGATCTCCTCCCTGGGAGATGAAACAGGCCGTTATGCCGCGGGAATGCTTTTCGGCGCCCGTTCTCTCATTCCTTCCGAAGATCGGGCGGCTTTTTCCAGACTGGGGATTGCACATCTTCTGAGCGTCAGCGGGTTTCATGTCGCCGTGCTTTTCTCGCTGCTTTCTTTCATTTTGCGGCGCCTGTCTGTCAGCCGCAAAGGCATTTTCTGCGTCACGGCTTTTATTCTCGGCCTCTACTGTCTCCTGTGCGGAATGAATCAGCCTGTTCTCCGGGCTTCCCTGCTTCTCCTGCTGGCGCAGTACGGCCGCATACGGCTTCGGCCGGTTTCCAGGCTGCATCTTCTGTCCGCTTCCTACCTGCTGCTGGTGCTGTTCTCCCCGGTCCAGATCACCGGCGTTTCCTTCCAGCTGACCTTCGGAGCCATGCTGGGGATTGTGCTGATTTCCGGGTATCTGACGGATCTCTGTCATCCCTCCAATCCGCTGCTGCGCAGAATCTGGGAGGCCTTTTCCCTCAGTCTGGGTGTTCAGACCGGCATTCTTCTGCCTCAGCTCTCCGTCTATCAGCAATTCCCTCTCCTGACTTTTCTGATCAATCCCCCGGCCATTCTGATCGGTTCCGCGCTGATTCTCTCGTTCTGGCTGATTCTGTGCCTGCTGCCTTTCCCGGCGCTGGTGTCTTTGCTGGCGGCGCCCCTTTCCGCCGTTTCCGGCTTCCTGCTTGAGATCGTCCGGAAGCTTGCCGCCCTTCCCGGCATCAGCCTGTGGACTCCCGCTTCCAACTGGATGACTGTTCTCGGTGTCCTGGGAATCTTTATCGCTCTTTTCCCGCTGGCGCGTTTCCGCTCCTCCCGCCGGGCCTTCTCTCTCCTGGCCGGACTGGCTCTCGTCGTCGGCTCCCTTCTTCCCACCTGGCATGCCGATACGGAGTATATCCAGTTCAGCGCCGGAAACGCTGATGCCGCAATTCTCTGGGATCAGAATCGGGTCTATGTTTATGATGCCGGGGAGGCGAACGGGATTGTCAGCGGATTTCTCCGCCGCAGGCGCCTGACACCGGATGCGGTAATTCTCTCCCATCTTCACGCGGATCATGCAGGGGGTCTCCAGTCTCTGCTGGACGACGGCATTCCGGTTCCGGTCCTTTATCTTCCGGTGGGAGCGGAAGAACAGGTGATTCATGAGGATATGCTGGCTCTGCTGGATGAGCTGCGCAGACGGGGAACCGAAATCCGGACGCTGAAGCGGGGCGATATGCTTTCCTTCCCTTCGGGGAATCTGACCGTTCTCTGGCCGGAAGCCGGCCGGATTCGTCCAGACCAGGATGCCAATAACTATTCCCTGGTTTCCCTTCTGAACCTGAAGGGCACCACGCTGCTGGAAAGCGCGGATCTGCCGGGCGCCTATGAAGCCTACCCGGCGGTACCGGCCCGGATTCTGAAGGCGCCTCATCACGGCTCCTCCTCGTCCTCAACCGGAGATTTCCTGCATCGGGTCGATCCGGAGGTTGTGCTGCTGACCTGTCGGAAAGAACAGCGGGCGGACGATTATCAGCAGACGCTTCACGGCGCCGGAATTGCGCCCCGTCTCTTCGCGACCGTGCGTACCGGAGCCGTTTTCATCCGTTTTACCGATTCCGGTTTTGAGGTGACCCCCTTCCTTCCTGATCCGAAATGTCAGGAAACGATTGACTCTGACGGAGGTAATCTCCATGAATCATAAGGAATTTTCCGACTGTCTTTCCCAGGGAAAGCTCCCGCCCGTTCTTCTTTTCGAAGGCGAAGAAGAATACATGAAACATCAGGCCCTGAAAAGCCTCCGCGCCGCGCTGCTGCCTGAGGGACTGGAGGAACTGAATGAATCGGTTCTGACCGCTCCGACAGCGGATGAGATCATTGCCGCGGCAGAGACGCTTCCGTTCATGGCGGATCGCCGCCTGGTTTTTGTCCAGGATGAACGTTCCCTGAGCGGCCGGGCGGAAACGGATCAGCGGCTTCTGGATTATCTGGCGCATCCGCCGGAAACCGCCGTCCTCCTCTTCTGGACGGTCGTGAAGCCGGATGCGAGAAAAAAGCTTTATACCGCGGTGAAAAAGCTGAACGGGATCGTTACTTTTTCCACCCTGTCGGATCGTGAACTGACCTCCTTTGTTACCGGCGGCTTTCACACTCTCGGAAAAGAATGCGACGAGCGTACGGCGGACTACCTGATTTTCACCAGCGGTTCAGACTGCAATCTGCTTCTTCGGGAAATGGAAAAGATCGCCTCCCTGCATCCGGAATCGGAACGGATCACGGCGGAGGATGTTTCCGCGCTGGCGACCCCTTCTCTTGAGTGCACCGTCTTCCAGATGGTGGATGCCGTGGTTTCCCGTCAGAATGCCCGGGCCTTTACGCTGCTGCGGAATCAGCTCGTCTCCGGCGCGGATCGCCTCTATATTCTTTCCATGCTGCTGCGGCAGTTCCGCCTTCTCCGGCATATCAAAATCATGCAGTATGAAAAATGCACGCAGGAACAGATGCGCTCCGCTCTGGGCGTTCCCTCCTTTGCGTTCTCCCAGTATGTCCGTCAGGCGGCCGCCTACAAGGGAAATCAGCTGAAAACCGCGGTGGATATCTGTTTTGACACGGAATATGCGGTCAAGTCCGGAAAGATGAATCAGGATGGCGCTGTGGAAGCGGCCATCCTGAAAATCCTGAACCTGTAGGCTGAGCATACTTCCCGTAATTCCATATGTTCGTTTATGTCCGAAGCGCCCAATATTCCCGCAGGCAGGCGCCCCGTTTTTCCCGCTGAGGAAGGCATCCTCCTGATGACCGGAAAACAGATGAACCGCAGCGGCTGATATTGAAAGGATATACTTCACCGGTTATAATAACGCTGTTCTTATGAATCTGGTGAGCACCTGCCGGCAGTCAGTCTATTGTTTGACTGCTGATTTTTTTGAGGGGGTACGATTATGCTTTCCTACATCTGGCCTATTGCTCTCGTTATCCTGTCCAATATCGTTTATCATATCTGCGCAAAATCAGCGCCGGAATCGATGAATCCATTCGCATCCCTGACGGTAATCTATGCAATCGGGGCAGTCGTGTCAGCAGTTTTATACTATGCGCTGAACAAAGGCGGCAGCCTGATCCGGGAGTATGCCCACCTGAATTGGACTTCGGTTGCTCTCGGCATCGCCATTGTCGGCCTCGAAGCAGGATTCCTGTACGCCTATAAAGCGGGATGGCCGGTCAGCACAGCGCAGATTGTACAGTCTTCCGTTCTGGCCATTGCGCTGCTGATCGTCGGCTTCCTCCTGTATCATGAGCCGCTGAATGTCCGTAAAGTGATCGGCGTGCTCATTTGCATGGTGGGGCTGTATTTCATTAACCGCTGAACAGATCCCCTGTCTTCACAGGGGGAACGGCGCTTTTAGGAGGGATCATAACCAATAGGCGACAAAATAAACGACAAAGCCCCGAAACGGCGCCTTTTCTCATGGAATCAAAAAAGCCCTGTGAGGACTGATTCACAAGGCCTGTGCGGATGGCGGGACTCGAACCCGCACGCCGGTTAAAGCAGGGGATTTTAAGTCCCCGGTGTCTGCCATTCCACCACATCCGCAAGTGGTTTCTGTATTATAGCATTCCGCCTTCCAAAGCGTCAAGGGATTCTGCCGCGCCGGAAAAAGCGGATCCGGCTGACGCGGAAAATCTTCTTGCGTATTTCCATGTGACATGTGTATAATGTCATAGATTATGGATTAACAAACGGAAAGGGGTCATAGAAATGAAAAGAATCTGTATGTTTTTAATGATTCTGTCCCTGATGATCGTCTCTGTCGGCGGTGCTTTTGCGGACACTTCCGATCAGAAGGATGAAGAAAAAACGGTTTCTTCCGAAATCAGGACAGAGGATGAAAGTGATTCGGAAAAAGAGGATCGTGATGACAGGGATCACGACGGTGATGACGATCATGACGACGACCATGACGAAGATCATGATGATCATGACGATGATCATGACGATGATGATGATGAAGACGATGAC
>JAGCBO010000158.1 GCA_017652125.1 Clostridia bacterium
AAATAATTCGATACAGTAAACAAACAGTAAACAAACAGTAAACGAACAGTAAAAGATTTTGGAACAGTAAACGAACAGTAAAAAGAAAAAGCTGAAGTGAAAAGTTAACTTCCAGTGTCGATACCACGAGGCTGGGAATGGAACTACTCCTTCAGAAGATGTATTTTCTCACTTCTCAGATGACAAAATGGAAGCAACTGGTACAATTACGGAGCAGCAGGCATTGCTCTGAGCGTCTTTTTACAGGGTTAAACTGATAATGTCCCATCCTCTGGTCGCAGCTTCACGACATAATGGTTTGCTTTACAGAAGCCACTCTTCCCATGCCCTGCATGAATGCCGCCAGGGGACAACCTCTGATCTGTCAAGGCAGCAATATCTGCAGGCGGGGCACATATTGCCGTCCCGCTTTTTGTCTTCCAGTATGGATTGGTCTATAAGGCTGCCCTGAACCCACATCTGACGGAGAAAGGCTGACAGGGTCATTACGGGAAAAAACCGGGAAAGGATCCCGCAGCAGATCAGGCGGGCGCTATGTCCGTTTCCGTCAGGGAAGGGGTGGATACATAATCTTCCCTGAGCATACCGTAAATATTATAGTCACAATAGACCGAAACCATTTTTCCCTGTCGAATTGTCCCCTCTTTTATGAATCCACATCTCTCCAATACCTTATTAGAGGCAATGTTCCTTACGTCAGCACGTCCGTTCAGCCGTTCTATTTCCGTATTTTCAAAAACAAACTTTACCACTTCCCTCAGTGCTTCTGTAGCAATTCCCATATTCCAGTATTCCGGATGAATACGATACCCGATATCTCCCATCCTCGAATTCTGTATATCAAATACTGCAATCATTCCAATAACAGTATTTGTTTCTTTCCAAACAATCCCCCAGTCGAAGTCTGGTGAAGGCTTCCTTTTTACCCAGGGACGTGGGTCAACAAACATCAACTCCGGTTTTTTCTCACCTTTGCTGGCCTTCCGTCCCCAATAGGTATAAATTTCATCTCTCCCCAGCCATTTTTTCAAATCCGGCACATCAGCTTCGTTAAGAGTTCGAATAATCAGTCTGTCAGTTTCAAGAACAGGTTTATTTATTTCGTAATCCTTTAGCATGATTCCTCCCTCATATTTTCAGTGATCCTGCCCTTGTCGATCCAATTGATATTTCAAACTTCCAAACAGCATTGGCTTTGATGAAGATCGCGCTTTCATCTTCCATGGCGACGATCGGCCTCGTCATGGACATTTCTTTCCAAGCCAGAGCATGCGAATCAGCGCCATCTGCAGCGTCGCGTCCCCGCCCATCAGGAAGACGCAGCCCGCCTCCCGCACCAGCCGCACCGCGTCCGCCGCGCTCGTCCGCCGGTCGATCACATAATGATCGGCGAACGCCATGCCGCGATCGTCTCCGCGGTCTCATCCGGAGCCTGCTTTTCGGTGTCGATAAACAGCTTCATGGCTTTTGCTCTCCTTATCTTCGGAAGACTGTGCAGTCTATTCTCTTATCCACAGATCCGATTCCCGGGTCGCTGAAAGACCCACCGAAAACGCACAGATCAGCACACCGAACAGGGTTATCAGAATGCGGCAGAGCTCCTCGCCTTTCAATGATGGTTACCGGCACGTTTTATCTTTTCTTGATATACAGCCAGTTCAATATTGACCTGCAGCCGCTTTCCGATTTCAGAGAGCAGCGCCATATTGAAGCCCGCGGGTGATCCGTCCGTCGCGACATAATCGATAGGGGGGGCAGGTCTCCGCGCCCGTAAAGTCCGGATTGGACACTGAGCTTTCGGTTATCGGCGTTCCGGATTATTTCTGCAGGAGCGGGGAATCCTCCCGGACGATGTAATAGAGCGTACCTGTGATGTAGGGAGCCGTCAAAATGGTGTTCTCCGGCTGATCCTCGGCGTCGGCCTTCTCCCAGTTTTTGAAATCCCCCAGCAACGACCAGAAGATGACATCCGCCGTCTTTGAAGCCAGCGCGACGGCGCGTGCACCAGAATCGATGGAGGTGAATTCGACGTTTATTCCCAGTCGCTTTGCGACCTCTGTCACGAGCGCGGTATTAAAACCGATGGCTTCCCCCGACTCGGAGAAATAATCCATGGGCGGACGGTCCCCGGTCAAAGCCACCCGGATGGTATCCGCGCCCTCAAATTGCTCCGGCGTCACCATCTCCGGCTCGCTGCCGGCAATGACATCGTCGATATAGCGCGCCTTCAGGGCATCCAGCGTTCCGTCTTCCTTCATATCCATAATCGCCCCGGAAATGCGATCGCGCAGCTCGACGTCCTCTTCCCTCAGCATCATGCAGTAGCCCGCCGGGAATTCGGGAAGGTCGGCGGGTTTATAACGCACCAGGTTTTCCATGCGGGAAAAGATGAAACCGGACAGGTATTCATCCGCTTCTATGGCATCGATCGTTCCATTGTCAAGGGCGAGAATGAGACTGTTGAACGTATCAAAATACTTGAAGTCCGAAAACGGTATGGCATTGAAGAAAGTATCCTGAAGATTCTCGTTCAGCTCATCCTCACTGACGCCTAACGGGGTCAGAATGCCAATCCTTCCTTCTTCCGCAAAGCAGCCGGTGAAAGCCCCGAGGCAAAGCGCCAGTGCAGCCAGGTATGCAAACAGTTTTTTCATCGGATTCTTTCTCCTTCAATCTGTCAGAAATTCCGCTGGGGAGCATAGTTTTCCATATCATAACACAGAATCCGAAAATGCGGAACAGTTTTCCCGGGGTCCGGGAGAAGGTTTTTTGGCATTCCGCAGGAGTTTACCTGACACAACGGATCACAGTTTTTTCACATACGCTACAATCCGGTTGGCTTCCTTAAAACCGACCGCCTGATGAAACTGCTGGCTTCCGGTATTGCCCAGCTCGCAGTCGCTGGCAAATTCCACGCAGCCCTGAGCTTTGGCCCAGCTCTCACACGCGGAGAGCAGGCTGCGGGCGATGCCCTGACGACGCACACTCTCCCGGACGTAGATTCCCTCCAGATAGCCTGCCGGACTGCTTTCCGTTCCTTCCACATAGTCGCGGCGAAGCTGGCACTGGGCAAAGCCTACAGCTTCTCCCTCTTCTTTGAACAAAAAGACCGCTGCGTCCTTCCGGGCGAGAAGGGCATCGTATTCCTCCGTCAGCTCTTCCGCAGAATGATCCGGCCACAGTTCACAGGCAAGCGCGGCGACCGCTGCGGCATCTGCGGCGCGGGCCTGATCTGGGTTGGCCAAAGGAGCGGCAGCTCGCGGCTCTTCCCGTTTCCAGAACGTCCAATGGATGCCCTTTCCATATCCGAGCCTTTCATAAAATGGATCCCCGCCGCCGGTCATGTGGGTGGCTCCCAGGGCTTTCATCCGGTGATAGTGCCGGGACAGAGCAGCGGACGCCAATCCCTTCCGGCGATGATCCGGGTGGGTACAAAGGGGTTCCATGTAAGCCAGTTTGTTTTCCGGCACCCACCACATGCCGGAGAAACAGAGATACTCCCCGCTTTCATCCGCGATGATCACGTCGTATTCGTGGGTGGCATGGGGCGCGGGAGCGGTCATGGGGCCGATAACGCCCTTATAGGATTTGGCGGGCGTCCATTCAAAGGAATCGTCCTGCCGGTCCCAGCCTTCGAAAGGTCCTTTCTCTCCGTGACCGAAGCCGTACCAGAGGAGTTTTGCCAGCTTGAAGCCATCCACGTTCTCCGGATCCACAAAGTGATAGCCCTCGGGCAGCGGATAATTGAGTTCGTTCCGAAAATCAAAGTTCCGGTCCTCGAATTCGTCCGTCCTGATGAACCCGCGTTTCGCGGCGGCGTCCATCAGATATTCCTGTCCGTTGAAGAGCACCAGCCGCTGCTTTCCCTCAAAATTCGGCATGGCGGAAACAGCATAATCCACCATCTCCTCCGCCAGGAATTCATATCCCTTCCGGACGCTGAAAAAGATATCCGTCACGGGCGCTTCATAGAACACAAAGGCAACCACCCGGCCTTCGTCCAACCACAGCCGATCCAGAAAGGTATAGGACTGATCCATCCAGGAAGATTGCAGGGCGTACTCAAAGAACGGCGCAGCTACGCCGCTGCCCGTTTCCCGGTCATAGATGTCCGTAAGGAAATCCCAGACCAGATTGACGTCCGACAAAAGCTGAAACTGCCTTGTGGTAATGCTCATAACACCGTCTCTCCTTTTCCGCGGATCTTCATCGTTGTTCATTCTGCATGGCTGCAGACCTTAACGCAGTTCCGGAGTTCTATCCTGCAGGACAGAATTCAGCGCATTCATGGCCGCTTCTCCCGGCAAAGCCTGTGCGTTACACCACACCGAAAGAATGCGGGCAAAGATGATCATCTGCACATCGCCGGTCGCATACTTATACCGGAAGTCAGAAGAATTATACCATTGTCAGGAAAAGAACGAAAGAAATAAGATGTCCGTCGCGCTCAGTATGATCTTGCCGGTAAAAAAATGAGAATTGAGGAGATACAGATATTGACAAATTAGCGACGACTAACTATAATACAGCCTGAAGTTAGTTGATACTAACCACAGAGAACAACGGCTGGTATTCTATTGGACGGGAGGGTCAGGATGATTCCATTGAGCTATGCGACTCCGGAAGAGGAATTCGTCATCCGCAGGATCGGAGGAAGCCCGGAAGTCAGGAAACACCTGGAAAACCTGGGGTTTGTGGCAGGCGGAAACGTAAAGGTGATCACGGCGCTGAACGGCAGCATGATCGTGAAGATCAAGGAATCCCGTGTAGCCATTGACGAGGAAATGGCCCGGAAGATCATGATTTGACAAGGAGGAAAAACATGAAAAACCTGAGGGAAGTGCCGGTAGGCGGCAAGGCCAGAGTGGTCAGAATCCATGGGGAAGGCGCGGTGAAGCGCAGGATTATGGACATGGGCATTACCAGGGGCGTGGAGGTCTATGTTCGCAAGGTCGCGCCGCTGGGCGACCCTGTCGAGATCACCGTACGGGGATATGAGCTGTCTCTTCGCAAGGCGGATGCTGAAAGCATCGAGGTGGAGTGACTTTTTTTCGATAATGAGTTAGCTATGACTAATTATTTCTAAACAGGAGGCAAGATCTGCATGGACATCAGAATCGCTCTGGCAGGCAATCCCAACAGCGGAAAAACCACGCTGTTCAATGCGCTGACCGGCTCCAACCAGTTTGTGGGCAACTGGCCCGGCGTCACGGTGGAGAAGAAGGAAGGCAGGCTGAAAAAGCATGACGGCGTCACCGTCACCGACCTGCCGGGTATATACAGCCTGTCTCCCTACACCCTGGAAGAAGTCGTGGCCCGGAATTATCTGGTGAAAGAGCGTCCCGACGCCATTCTCAACATCATCGACGGTACGAACCTGGAACGCAACCTGTACCTGACCACGCAGCTGGCTGAACTGGGCATTCCCATGGTAGTCGCCATCAACATGATGGACGTGGTAAAAAGAAACGGAGACAAGCTGAACACGGCGGACCTGGCAGAACAGCTGGGCTGCAGCGTGGTGGAAATTTCTGCCCTGAAAGGCACGGGCGTCATGGAAGCGGCAGAAGCGGCCATCCAGGCGGCCCGGGGCGCAGCGAGGGTGCCGCAGCACACCTTTTCCGGTCCTGTGGAGCATGCCCTGGCGCATATTGAGGAAGCCGTGGTTCATGGCCTGCCGGAAGAACAGCAGCGCTGGTACGCCATCAAGGTGTTTGAGCGGGATGACAAGGTGCTGGAACAGATGAACATCGCGCCGGAAACCATGAAACATATCGAGTCCGATATTGCGGCGGCCGAAAAGGAGCTGGACGACGATGCGGAGAGCATCATCACCAACGAGCGGTATGTGTATATCGCCCAGGTGATCAAATCCTGTTACCGCAAGCATAACGCGGGCAGTCTGAGCACCTCCGACAAGATCGACAGGGTAGTCACCAACCGTTTTCTTGGATTGCCTATCTTCGCTCTGGTGATGTTCGCGGTGTACTGGATCGCCATGGTGGCGGTCGGGGCGCCGGCTACCGACTGGGCTAACGACGGGCTGTTCGGCGATGGGTATCACCTGTTTGGCAACGGCGCCGCTCAGTATGAAGCGGCGGCGGAGCGATACGGCGATACGGATGCCATTCTCAAAGCTTTTGCGGAAAAATACGGCGTGGAAATCGACGAGGAGAACCCCGAAGAATCGCTGAAGGCCCTGCTGGCAGCCGTGCCGGACGATGCCAGGGTGACCTATATCACCCAGGATGAGGAAACTCTGGAAACGGAAGAACACACCGATATCGGGAAAACAGATCTGGAATCCGCCATATCGGAATATCTGAGCACCGAAGACGGATATAAACCCAATTCCGGCGCGCCTGATCCGGTAAACTACGGCACCTGGGTGCCCGGTATTCCGAAGCTGGTGGAAAGCGGGCTGGACGCGATCCATGCGGCTCCCTGGCTCAAGGGTCTGATTCTGGACGGTATTGTGGCAGGCGTCGGCGCGGTGCTGGGTTTTGTGCCCCAGATGCTGGTGCTGTTTCTTCTGCTGGCGTTCCTGGAAGCCTGCGGTTACATGGCCCGGATCGCTTTTGTGCTGGACCGGATCTTCCGCAAGTTCGGCCTCTCCGGCAAATCCTTCATCCCCATGCTCATCGGCGTGGGCTGCGGGGTACCGGGCATCATGGCCTCCCGCACCATCGAGAATGAGCGTGACCGGCGCATGACCATCATGACCACTACCTTCATCCCCTGCAGCGCGAAGGTGCCGTTCATTGCCATGATTGCCGGCGCGATCTTCCGTAAATCCGCCTGGGTTGCCACCAGCGCTTACTTTATTGGCATGGCAGCCATCATCATCAGCGGCATCATCCTGAAAAAGACGAAGCGCTTTGCCGGAGAACCCGCTCCCTTCGTGATGGAGCTTCCCGCCTACCATTGGCCCACGGTGGGCAACGTGCTCCGCTCCATGTGGGAACGCGGCTGGAGCTTTATCAGAAAAGCCGGCACCATCATCCTGCTGTCTACGATCCTGGTGTGGTTCCTCAGCCGATTCGGCACAGCGGACGGCGTGTTCCGCATGCTGGAGGAGGAAGAACTGGAGCTCTCCATCCTGGCCAGGATCGGCGGAGTCATCGCCTGGATCTTCAAGCCCCTGGGGTTCGGCACCTGGCAGGCCACGGTCGCTTCCATTACCGGCCTGATCGCAAAGGAAAATATCGTTGGGACCATGGGTATCCTTTATGGCGGCACGGAAACCTATGCCAACCTGGCTGCCTCTTTCAACGGCATTGCCGCTTACTCCTTCCTGGTATTCAATCTGCTGTGCGCGCCCTGTTTCGCGGCGATCGGTGCGATCAGGCGGGAAATGAACAATGCGGGATGGACCTGGTTTGCCATTGCATGGCAGTGCGGTTTCGCCTATGCCGTCAGTCTGATGATTTATCAGTTCGGCGGATTGTTTACCGGAAGCATCCATGTGATCGGACTGGCTGCCGCCCTGGCTGTCCTGGGTGCAATGATCTATATGCTGTTTTTCAGAAAATACCAGGAACCCGTCAAACTGACCCGGGAGGTGTGATTGTATGATTCGGGGTATCAGGGAGAACGCGGGAACAATCGCCGTAAGCCTTGTACTGGCTGGTCTTGTGGCCTGGATTATCATGAAGCTGCGGAAGGATAAAAAACAGGGGAAATCCTCCTGCGGCGGAAGCTGCGGCTGCTGTCCCATGGCCGGCTCCTGTCACAAACCTTCCTGACATTACAAATCCTCTGTGAAAACAGAACAACAGACATTTATATTTCCCGGTTCCATTGCCTAACTGTTTCCTGTATAATAAGCTGTCATCCTTGTTTTAGGGAATTGCGCGGATTGTATCGGCGTGAGAGAGGAGCTTAAGGATGGAAATAGAAATCTGTCACCTGATAGAAGGCGCGAAACGGGCGGAAGGCCTGGCCGTCATCATTGACGTGTTCCGGGCTTTTTCCATGGAATGTTATTTGTATGCATTCGGCGCCAGGGAAGTCCGCCCGGTGGGAAGCATCGAGGATACCTTTTTCTGGCGGGAAAAGGACAGGGAAGCGATTCTGGTGGGAGAGCGGCACGGAAGAAAAATAGAAGGATGTGATCTGGGAAACTCGCCTTCTTCCATCCGGCCGGCTCTGATCAGCGGCAAACGGGTGATTCATACGACCAGCGCCGGCACGCAGGGGGTAACGAATGCGGTCCATGCAGATGAAATCCTTACGGGAAGCTTTGTGAACGCAAAGGCGATTGCCGCCTATATCCGGAAAACCGCTCCCCGGAAGGTTTCCCTGGTATGCATGGGGCAGGAAGGTCTTGCTCCGGCGGAGGAAGACGAGCTGTGCGCTCTGTATCTTCGGGGGCTGCTGACCGGCGATGAGATCCGGGACATAGACGGGAAGCTGGAAAGCCTGAAAACCGGCGGAGGCAGACATTTCTTTGATCCTGCGCTCCGGGATGTGTTTCCCGAAGAGGATTTCCGGATGTGCATCGATCGGGACAAATTCGATTTTGTACTCAGAATAGAGCAGGATGAGAACGGACTTATTTCAAGAAGGATCCGGATCAGTCCATAACGGGCCCGGACGCTGTGCCGGGGAACCAGAGGGAAAGGGAACGAAAGGAGAAAAGAAGGATGAAACGTTTACTGATCGGGCTGCTTGTTATTTCGATCCTGATCCCCGGAATGGGATCAGCACAGGGAACGGATCCGCGAAGCCTGGAAGAGATCAGGGCGAGCGGTGTGCTGAGGGTTGGCACGGCGGGAGATTATCAGCCCATGTCGTATCTGGATCCGGAGACGAATGAATATATTGGATTTGATGCGGAACTGACGAAGGATCTTGCCGCATCCCTGGGGGTGGAGATCGAATACGTCAAAACATCCTGGCCCACACTCATGGAAGATACGCTTGCCGGGAAGTTTGACCTGGCCATCTGCGGCATCACGGTGACAGAGGCGCGGAAGGAGAAGGCCCTGATGTCCGCCGGCTATCTTGAAAACGGAAAAACGGTCCTTTGCCGGGCTGAGGATGCGGACCGGTATACAAGCCTGGAGGCTGTTAACCGCCCGGAAGTACGGGTCATGGAAAACCCCGGCGGGCTGAACGAGAAATTTGCGAGGGAGAACCTGCCGGACGCGACGCTGATCATCCATGATGTCAATCAGGAAATCCCGGGGCTGATCGCCGCCGGAGAAGCAGACGTGATGATCACGGAAATCATGGAAGCCGGTTTTTATGTCGGGCAGGACGACCGCCTCGCGGCGCCGCTGATCTACCGGCCGTTTACCCGGGGAGAGCTGGGGGTGCTGCTGCCCAAAGGCAGTGAGGAGCTGCTGGACTATGTCAATCAGTTTCTGAACAATGAAAAGTCTTCCGGACGGATCCATGAACTGGCTGAAGAGTATATCTATCGCCATATCCGGACGGATGAGGAAATGCTCCCCGCGGCGTGAACAACAAAAGGAACCGGCAATGCCGGAAAAAAGCCGGCGGAAACACAGCCGGCATATCAAAACGGCTGTCATGGCTTCGTGGAAATACAGAAAGGAAACAGCGGCCTTTCTTCCCATGAACTCAAAATGTGCGTATAATAGCGGTGCGCTGCCGCGCAAGCCGTGAATCCTGTTCTCTGGAGGATCAAGTGGACGTAGCATTTATTCTTGCCCATGTGCCGGATTATCTGTCCGGCGCATTTGTTACCCTGCGCTTCGGCCTGTATGGGGTTGGCTGTTCCCTGGTGCTGGGGCTTTTGTGCTGCCTGCTGCGCTATTTTCGTGTGCCTGTGCTGCGCCAAATCGCTGGGGGATACATTGAGCTTGCCCGAAACACGCCGCTGCTGGTTCAGCTTTTTTTCCTGTATGCCGGCCTGCCCCGGGTGGGCATCCGGTTCAGCGCTGAGGCCTGCGCTGTGATCGGGCTGACCTTTCTCGGCGGTGCATACATGGCGGAGGCCTTTCGCAGCGGCATCGAATCGGTGGATAAGGCGCAGGTGGAAGCCGGAGCCTGCATCGGTCTGACGAGGGGACAGAACATCCGCTATGTGATTTTTCCTCAGGCGCTGGCCACCGCTGTGCCCGCGCTGTTTGCCAATGTGATTTTCCTCATTAAGGAGACCAGCGTTTTTTCTGTGCTGGCGATGATGGACCTGATGAACGTGGCCGACACCCTGCGCACCAGCGGCGGGCGCACAACAGAGGTGCTGTTCATGCTTGTGGCAGCGTATCTTCTGATTCTTCTGCCCGTATCCGTTCTGGCGACTTTGGTGGAAAGGAGGCTCCGCTATGCAGGATTTGGGAATCAGCATTCTGTTTAAGGGCGTCAATTTCCAGCGGCTTATGGGCGGCCTGTGGGTCACGCTGCGGCTGGCTCTGATCACCATCGGTCTCTCCTGCCTGTTCGGCCTCCTGTTTGGGATGCTGATGCTGTCCAGACGGAAAATCGCGCATATCTTCTGCCGCATCTGGCTGGAGATTGTGCGCTTCATGCCGCAGCTGGTGCTGCTGTATATCGTATATTTTGGCTTTGCCCGCCTGTTTGGATGGGATCTCGACGGCGAAACCAGCGCCGTGATTGTGTTCACCTTCTGGGGCACCGCGGAGATGGGTGATTTGATTCGCGGCGCGCTGACATCCATCCCCAGGCACCAGACGGAATCCGCCGCGGCGCTGGGACTGAAAAAAAGCCAGATCTATCTGCATGTGCTGATTCCGCAGACCATGCGGCGGCTGCTGCCCCAGGCCATCAATCTGTCCACCCGCATCATCAAGACGACGGCGCTGGTCAAGATGATCAACGTGACGGAGGTGCTGAAGGTGGGGCAGCAGATCATCGGTCAGTTTTACCGGCAGCCGGACGCGGCTTTCTGGGTCTATTTTGTCATTTTCCTCCTGTATTTTCTGGTATGCTGGCCCTTCTCTCTGCTTGCCAGAAGGCTGGAAAAGCGCTGGGCGTGAAAGGAGCAATGAGGCGTGAGCGATACGATTCTTCGGGTGGAGAATATTTATAAATCCTTTGACGGCACGGGCGTGCTGCGCGGCGTTTCGATGGAGATCCGCGAAGGGGAGGTTGTTGTCATTGTGGGCCCCAGCGGATGCGGGAAGAGCACTCTGCTTCGCTGCGTCAACGGCCTGGAGACCATCGACAGCGGAAGCATCTTTCTGCGGGAAGAAAAGATCTCCGGCCGAACCAAAGATTTGCACCTGGTTCGGCAGAAAATCGGTATGGTGTTTCAAAGCTATGACCTGTTCCCCCACATGAAGGTGATGGACAATCTGCTGCTGGGCCCCACCAAAGCTTTGGGCAGGCCCAGGGCGGAGGCGGAGAAGGAAGCGCTGGAGATGCTGGAACGTGTGGGTCTCAGGGAAAAGGCTTACGCTCTGCCCCGCACACTCTCCGGCGGGCAGAAGCAGCGGGTGGCGCTGGTGCGCGCCATGTTGATGCGGCCGGAAATCCTCCTGCTGGATGAGATCACCGCGGCGCTGGATCCGGAGATGGTATCCGAGGTGCTGAATGTGGTGATCGACCTGGCCCGGAGCGGCATGACCATGGCCATCGTCACCCACGAGATGCGCTTCGCCGAGGCGGTGGCGGACAGGGTGCTCTTTCTGGAGGACGGCGTGGTGCTGGAGGAGGGCAGGCCGGAGGAATTTTTCCACGCGCCCAAAACCGAGCGGGCGCAGCGATTCCTGCAGAGCTTCACCTATGCCTCCAAAAGAGAAGCGTGAAATACATTCAAAATACATCTTTGGGGATTGACAGAAATCATCGCGGGACTTATAATGCGAATAACCCATAGAGATGGTGGGTAATTCATTGGAGAGGAGACGGCACCGTGAAGCGGATCATGATGATGTGTTGTTCCATGGGAAGCTCTGTGCGTCCGTCTCGCCGGGAGCTCTGTTTGCGGTGAACCGCAGGATGGAGCGATTCTGCTTTCCCAGGAGCCGGACAAACATCCGGCTCCTTTTAATTCATAATGGGGAGGAAAAATAAAAAGTGAAAGGACGATATGAAACCATGAAAAAGCTGAACAAGATTTTTGCCCTGGCCCTGGCGCTGACCCTGCTCCTGTCCCTCCTGGTAACTGCCTCTGCCGAGGGCTTCCGCACCCTGGATGAAATCAAGGCGAGCGGCAAGCTGGTTATCGGTCTCTTTTCCGACAAGAAGCCCTTCGGCTATATCGACGAAACCGGCGAGTATCAGGGCTATGACGTCTATCTGGCCCGCCGGCTGGCCGAGGATCTGGGCGTAACGCTGGAGCCGGTCTCCCTGGATGCGCCCAACCGTATTGAATTCCTGCAGTCCTTCAAGGTGGACATCGTTCTGGCCAACTTTACCTATACGGAGGAACGAGCCACCCAGGTGGATTTCGCCCTGCCCTACATGAAGGTGGCGCTTGGCGTGGTCAGCCCCGACAGCGCGCTGATTACGGAACCGGAGCAGCTCAACGGCAAGACCCTGATCGTTTCCAAGGGAACCACGGCGGAGACCTTCTTTGAGAAGAACTATCCCGAGGTGAAGCTGGCCAAATACGACAGCTACACGGAAGCCTACATCGCCCTGCTGGACGGCCGCGGAGACGCTCTTTCCACCGACAATACCGAGGTGCTGGCCTGGGCGATCGAGAATCCCGGCTTCACCGTAGGCATCGAATCCCTGGGCAGCCTGGATACGATCAACCCTGCCGTATCCAAGGGCAACGAAACCCTACTGGCCTGGATCAACGAGGAAATCGTGAAGCTGGGAGCTGAAAAGTTCTTCCACGCCGATTATGAGGCCACCCTGCGTGAAACCTACGGCGCAAATGCCGACGCCGACAGCCTGGTGGTCGAGGGCGGCGAACTGTAAACCGGCGCCGGATTCAATCAAACAATAGCCCAAAGAGGCTGCGGACCCTTCTTCCGGCGTCCGCAGCCTCTTTCAGATCTGATCTCATCCGGCTCCGTCCCTGGCAGCGAAGAGCGCAGCCGGGCCCCGGGCCAGGAAACCTGCCGGATTGAACAGCAGGGCCATCATTTCAGCGTTTTCAGGGTTCCCGGGGATCCCCGGCGAAGGGGATATAGTTCAGGGGGATCCGGAACAGGCCGTCCCCGGCCGGGATCCATTCCCAGGCTGCCGGCTTTTCCGCTGGACGCCCCGTACACAGGCTGAAGGGACAGCCTTCCAGCGTGCCGGCGAAGGCGAACCACATTTTTTCCCCGATGCGGACGCCGTCCCCCCGGATGAAAGGCGTCACGTCAAAGCGCTTCGGTTCCAGCGCCAGGCCCAGCCCCGGCGCTTTCATCACGCTTTCCTTCCAGGTCCACAGCCGGTGGAACCGCTCCAGGGGCGCCTCCTCCATCCAGCGAAGCTCCGCATCGGTATATACGCTGCGCGCAACCGACAGGTTCGCCTCTTCCGGCTTTTCGAGATCCACGCCCACCGGGCCGTCCCCGCTGACCGCCAGCAGGCACCATTCCCCGCTGTGGGACAGATTGAATTCTTTTCCTCCCGGGAGCGACGGCTTTTGATACGCTCCGAAACGGAGGTCCTTTTCATCCTTCAGCCCCAGGGCGCGGAGCATCAGCAGGCCTCCGCCCAGGCACAGCAGCCGGTCGTTTTCCCGCACAAAGCGCGCGGCTTTTTTCATGCGCTCCGGCATTTTTTGCTGCAGTTCATCCGTGTTCAGTCCGCGGACGCTGCCGGTGCGGATGGCGTGAAGCTCGGTCATAACAGCGCATCCTTCATGGATTTTACATATTCACCGATCCGGGCCGGGGCGTCCTTGCCGTGCTGCGCGAGGATTTTTTCAATGGCGGAGCCGACGATCGCGCCGTCGGACAGGCCTGCCATGGCCCGGGCCTGTTCCGGCGTGGAAATGCCGAAGCCGATGGCCACCGGGACTTTCGCGTTGGCCCGGATCGTCCGGATGATCGGCGCCAGATCCGTGGTGATTTCGGTGCGGGTACCGGTGACGCCGAGGCTGGAAACCAGATAGATAAAGCCCTCCGCCTCCCGGGCGATCATAGCCACCCGGTTTTCAGAGGTCGGCGCGATCAGGGAAATCAGATCCACGCCGTACTGCCGGCAGAGGGGCAGGAATTCCTCCTTCTCCTCGAAAGGAAGATCCGGCAGGATCAGGCCGTCGATGCCGACTTCCGCGCAGGCGGAAATAAACTTTTCCGCGCCATAGGAAAAGATCACATTCGCATAGGTCATGAAAACCAGCGGCACGGCGACATCCTTCCGCAGATCCCGCACAAAGGCGAAAATCTTGTCCGTGGTCGCCCCGCCCGTCAGGGCGCGCAGATTGGCCTCCTGAATCACCGGGCCTTCCGCCGTCGGATCGGAGAAGGGGATCCCCAGCTCGATCAGGTCGGCGCCGTTTTCCACGGCGGCCCGTACGGCCCTGCCGGTGGTTTCCAGATCCGGATCCCCGCAGGTGATAAAAGCGATAAACGCTTTGCCATGGTCAAAAGCAGCAGCAATCTTACTCATGAAGATCCTCCCCTCTGTAGCGGGCGATGGCGGCGCAATCCTTGTCGCCGCGGCCGGAGACGGTGATGACGATGATCCGGTCCCGATCCATCTGCGGGGCGATTTTTTGCGCCCACGCGACGGCGTGCGCGGATTCGATGGCCGGAATAATGCCTTCCGTCCGGGCCAGATACTCAAAGGCACAGACCGCTTCCTCGTCGGTCACCGGCACATATTCCGCCCGGCCGGTATCATGCAGCCACGCATGCTCCGGACCGATCCCCGGATAATCCAGTCCCGCGGAGATCGAATAGACCGGCGCGATCTGGCCGTATTCATCCTGGCAGAAATAGCTCTTCATTCCGTGGAAGATACCCAGGCGGCCGGTGTTGATCGTCGCGGCGGTCTCGAAGGTATCGATTCCGCGGCCCGCGGCCTCGCAGCCGATCAGGCGGACGCTTCGGTCGTTCAGGAAATGATAAAAACTGCCGATGGCGTTGCTTCCGCCGCCGACGCAGGCAATCACCGCGTCCGGCAGCCGGTTTTCCTTTTCCAGCAGCTGTTCCCGGATTTCCTTCGAAATCACGGCCTGGAAATCCCGCACAATCGTCGGAAACGGATGCGGGCCCATGACGGAACCCAGGCAGTAATGCGTATCGTCAATCCGGCGCGTCCACTCCCGCATGGCCTCGCTGACAGCATCCTTCAGGGTGGCGGTGCCGGTTTTCACCGGGATCACCTCCGCCCCCAGCAGACGCATACGATACACGTTCAGCGCCTGGCGGACGGTGTCCTCCTCGCCCATGAAAACCACGCATTCCATGCCCATGAGGGCCGCGGCGGTAGCGGTCGCCACGCCGTGCTGCCCGGCGCCCGTTTCCGCGATCAGGCGGGTTTTGCCCATCTTCTTTGCAAGCAGCGCCTGACCCAGCACGTTATTGATTTTGTGGGCGCCGGTATGATTCAGATCCTCGCGCTTCAGATAGATTTTGGCGCCGCCCAGATCCTTCGTCATTTTTTCGGCATAATACAGCCGGGAGGGACGGCCGGCATACTCGTTCAGCAGGGCGGTCAGCTCCCGGTTAAACTCCGGGTCCGCCTTGTATTTCAGATAGGCCTCCTCCAGTTCGATGACGGCGTTCATCAGCGTTTCCGGGATATACTGTCCGCCGTGAATGCCAAAGCGTCCGTTCCGATTGCTCATGTTTCATTCTCCATTCTGACCGCCCGCACAAAGGCGCGCATTTTTTCGATATCCTTAACCCCATCCGTCTCAATGCCGGAGGAAACGTCCACGGCAAAGGGCTTCAGCTCCCGCACTGCCCTGCCTGCATTCTCCGGAGTCAGGCCCCCGGCCAGAAAATACGGCCGTTCCACCTGCCGGAGCCAGCGCCAGTCAAAAGCCTTTCCGTCTCCGGCGCCGGCATCCAGCAGGATCGCGTCCGCGGAGGAGGCCTGCGCCCGGAGCGCGTCCTCCGGGCCGCGGAGACGGAAAGCCCGGATCAGGGGCTTATCCGTCCTTTTCCGCAGGGCCGCCAGGTAAGCCTCATCCTCGGAGCCGTGGAGCTGGGCCAGATCGATCGTTCCGTCCTCCAGGAGGCTTGCCGCCGTTTCCGGCTTCGCATCCACAAAGACGCCTACGGTCCGGATCCCCGGGCGCAGGGCTGTCTTCAGGGTCCGCGCCGTTTCCGGCGTCACAAACCGCCGGCTGCCGGGGAAGAAGACGAAACCGATATACTCCGGCCGCAGTTCGTTCACCGCCTCAATATCCTCCGGGCGCCGCAGGCCGCACAGTTTGATCCGGGTCATGGCTTTTCTCCCTTCAGGCGCTTCAGCAGGGCCGCGGGATCTTCCGAGCGCATCAGCGCTTCGCCGATCAGGGCGGCATCCGCGCCGATCCGCCGCAGACGCTCCGCATCCTCCGGCGTCTTCACGCCGCTCTCCGCGACATAGACGCAGCCGGGCGGAATCCGGTCCCGCAGGCGCGCCGCGTTGTCAAAATCGACGGAAAAATCCTTCAGATTCCGGTTGTTCACCCCGATGATTTCCGCGCCCGCGGCGGCCGCCGTACGAATCTCCGCCTCGTCGTGTGTTTCCACCAGCGCGGCGATGCCGAGCTCCGCGCAGCGCTCCAGATACAGGCCCAGGGTCCGCTCATCCAGCAGGGAAACGATCAGCAGCGCCGCGTTCGCGCCCATCACCCGCGCCTGGTCCAGCTGATACGCGCCGACGGTGAAATCCTTGCGCAGCATCGGCAGGCTCACCCGGGACCGGATTTCCCGGAAGATCCGGTCCGATCCCAGAAAGTATTCCGGTTCCGTCAGGCAGGAGAGGCAGTCCGCTCCGCCCCGCTCATAGGCTCCGGAAATCTCCAGATAGGGAAAATCCGGGGAGATCAGGCCTTTGGAGGGGGAGGCCTTCTTGATTTCGCAGATCAGGGAAAGACCCGGCTTTTTCAGGGCGGCAAGGAAGGCGTCTCCGCCGCCCCGGCCCAGAGCCCGCGCCTGCTCCCGCAGCACCGCCTCCGGGAGCTCCGCCTGGTCGGAGAGCATGCGCTGCCGGGAAAGATCCGCCAGCTGATCCAGAATCGTCATGCGTTCGACACCTCGATCAGCGTCTCGAGGGTCCGGGCCGCCCTGCCGCTGTCAATCAGGGAGGAAGCCAGCCGGACGCCGTCCGCAAAGCTGCCGGCCTTTCCGCCGATGTAGAGCGCCGCGCCGGCGTTCATCAGCACCGCGTCCCGTTTCGGACCTTTTTCCCCCGCGAGAATCGCCCGGGTGATTGACGCGTTCTCCGCGGGGGTTCCGCCCTGAAGAGCAGCTTTCTCGCAGCGCGTGAAGCCGAACTGCTCCGGCGTAACCACATAATTCTTCATCCAGCCGTCCTGAAACTCGCAGACCGTGGTCGGCGCGCTCAGGGAAATCTCATCCAGCTTGTCCTGACCGTAGACGACCATGCCCCGTCTGACGCCCAGGTTCATCAGCACCTGCGCCAGGGGCTGTACGAGATAATCATCATATACGCCCAGCAGCTGCATCGAGGGATGACCGGGATTGGTCAGCGGCCCCAGGATGTTGAACACCGTGCGGAAGCCCAGCTCCCGGCGGATGGCGCCGACATACTTCATGGAGGTATGATATTTCTGGGCGAAGAAGAAGCACATGCCGGCGGTATCCAGCAGCTGACGGCACTTGTCCGGGCTCTGGTCAATATTCACGCCCAGGGCTTCGAGGCAGTCCGCCGTGCCGCACTGGCTGGAGGCCGCACGGTTTCCGTGCTTGGCCACCCGCATGCCGCCCGCCGCGGCGACCAGCGCCGAGGTGGTGGAAATATTGAAACTGTGGGCGTTGTCCCCGCCTGTACCGACAATTTCAAAGAGATCGTCCCCCGCGTCCACGCGCGTCGCCTTTTCCCGCATGGCGGCCGCGCAGCCGGCGATTTCATCCGTGGTTTCCGCCCGCGCGCTCTTGGTGGACAGGGCGGCCAGGAAGGCGGCGTTCTGGGTCGGCGTGGTCTGGCCGCTCATGATCTCGTTCATGACGGTATAGGCTTCGTCATAGGTCAGGTCTTCCTTGCTGACAATCTTCACGATGGCTTCCTTAATCATTATAACCTGCCTCCTTTTTTGTTATGGCGTATTGTCCATGACGCCGTAGGTTTCCGCGTTGTTGTCTTTTGCTATAATGCCATAAAGTTTTTCAGCATCTGCTTCCCGTCCGGGGTCAGGATGCTCTCCGGATGGAACTGCAATCCGTAAACCGGATGATCCCGGTGCTGCACGGCCATGACTTCGCCGTCGTCCGTACGGGCCGTGACCTGCAGGCAGGCCGGGATCGAATCCGGCGCCGCGGCCAGGGAATGATACCGCGCCACCGGAAAGCGTTCCGGCAGACCGCGGAAGAGCGGGCTGTCTCCCTCCTGCGTCACAACGGATTGTTTTCCGTGCATCAGGGAGCGGGCGTAGGTGACCGTCGCGCCGAAGGCGGCGCAGATGGCCTGGTGCCCCAGACACACCCCCAGCAGCGGAATCTCCTTTCCAAGCGTTCCGGCCGCCGCCATAGTGATTCCCGCGTCCTCCGGACGGCCCGGGCCGGGGGAGAGGATGATCCGGTCCGGCTTCAGCGCCCGGATTTCCTCCAGGGTCATTTCATCATTCCGGATCACGCGGATGTCCGGATTCAGCTCGCCGACGAGCTGGAAAAGGTTATAGGAGAAGCTGTCATAATTGTCAATCAGCAGCGTCATGCGTCCATCTCCTTTCCGGCCTGCGTAAGGGCGTTCAGAACCGCGCGGGCTTTGTTCAGACATTCCTCATGCTCCTTTTCGGGCACGGAATCATAGACAATGCCCGCGCCGGAGCGGATAAACACCCTGCCGTTTTTCCGCCAGGCGATCCGGATCGCGATGCAGGTATCCATATTGCCGGCAAAATCGATATACCCGATGGCTCCGCCGTAGATCCCGCGCTTGTTGTTTTCCAGTTCGCCGATCAGCTGGCAGGCCCGGATCTTCGGCGCTCCGGACAGGGTTCCCGCCGGCAGCACCGCTTCAACAGCGTCAAGCGCGTCCTTATCAGGCCGGATCTTTCCGCGCACCGTAGAGCCGATATGCATGACATGGGAGAACCGCAGAACCTCATGGAACTGCTCCACCCGGACGCTGCCAAACTCCGAGATCCGCCCCAGGTCATTCCGGCCCAGGTCCACGAGCATATTATGCTCCGCCAGCTCCTTTTCATCCTGCAGAAGCTCCTGCTCCAGCTGCCGGTCCTCCTCCGGGGTTTTTCCCCGGGGCCGGGTTCCCGCCAGCGGGAAGGTATGCAGGATGCCGTCCTCCAGCTTCACCAGCGTTTCCGGGCTGGCTCCGGCAACCTCCACATCCGTGCCGGAGAAATAAAACATATAGGGCGAGGGGTTCACCGTGCGGAGCAGGCGGTACATATTCAGCAGGCTGCCCTCATACGGTGCGCTCAGCCGGTTGGAGAGGACAATCTGGAAGATATCCCCCTCTTTGATGTAATGCCGCGCCTTTTCCACCATGGCGCAGTATTCCTCTTTGCTGAAGAGGGGAGTGACCTCTCCGGTCAGCCGGCCGGGTTCCTCCTTCGCCGCGGCGCCTTCCGTCAGGATCTTCTTCAGCTCCGCCAGCTCCAGCTCCGCCCTGTGATATCCGGCCTCGCCCTCTTCCAGCCGGACATTGACGATCAGGAGGATCTTCTGGCGGAAGTGGTCAAAGGCGATCACCTTGTCGAAAAGCATCAGGTCCACATCCTTGAAATGCTCGGTATCCACGGTTTCCCGGCGGGCTGTGGGCTCGGAGTAGTTCAGATAATCATAGGAGAAATAGCCGGTCAGACCGCCGGTGAAGGGCGGCAGCCCCGGAATCCGCGGGCTTTTGTATTCCGACAGGATCTGGCGCAGGACGGCGGAGGGATTCTCCGTCTTCAGCTTCAGATCGCCGACCCGCATCTCCCCGTCCGAGCAGGTGATGCTCAGCTTCGGATCGAAGCCCAGGAAGGTGTAGCGTCCCCAGCGCTCCTGCGCTTCCGCCGACTCCAGCAGGAAGCAGTGGGAAGAAACGTTTTTCAGTTTCCGGACCGCCTGAATCGGCGTGCAGAGATCCGCCAGCAGCTCGCAGCTGACGGGAGCTACCTGATAACCTGCCGCCCTGTAGCGGGCCAGTTCCTCCAGACCGGGTGTGATCTTCATGCGCCTCTCTCCTTCATCCCAAATTCATCATCCGGATTCCATCAAAAAATCCCTGACAGATTCACTGTCAGGGACGAATAACATTCGCGGTGCCACCCTGTTTCACGGATCTCCGTGCGCTTTGCGGGATACCCTCATATCCCCGGCAACTGACGTATGCCCTCACGTCGCAGAATACTCGGCCGAAGCCTTTGACTGCGCCCTCCGCGGTCCATTTGGCGGTTTGTTTCCTGCCCGGCTTTCACCGTCCCGGGCTCTCTGTGAGGGCATGGCCGCTTTGATCTCCGCTTCAACGGTTTCGTATGAAATTAACCGTATTTTAACCGCGCTTCCGGCCGCTGTCAAGCCTCCGCACGCCCGGATACAGAAAAGATACAAACAATGAGCGAAGCTGAAAGCAGCGGATTAGTTCATGCGCAGATCTTCCTTCCGTATTTTTGCGTTATACTCTGTCCGCAAAATGGAATACCAGCTGATATCGCAGATCCCGGTATTGTTTCGGTCGGAGGCTCTTCTTGTGCCTTCGTATTTCATTCCGCAATGCTTCATCACCATCCCTGAATGGGGGTTGTTCGGATCGTGGTAGGAACAGATGCTGTTCGCATGGACCTGATCAAAGAAAAAGCCGATGACAGCCTGGGCTGCTTCGGACATGATTCCCTGATGCCACCAGGACCGTCCGAGACAATATCCGATCGTGATCTGTTCCAGATCGTCATTCACCAGACCATGTATCGTTCCGATGGGATTTTCACCATTTTCTTTCAGCGTAATGGCCCAGTGGTAATAATCCTGCTTCCCGTACAGGGGAAGCCAGGTTCCGAGTACATAGCGGGTGACATTCACATCGGCATGCGCCGGCCAGGTCAGAAACCGGGTCACTTCCGGATCCGATGCCCAGTTTCTGAACATGTCGTCCGCGTCCGATTCCGTCAATCTCCGCAATATCAGTCTCCTGGTCTCCAGCCTTTGAGTTCCGCAATGATTCATAAGTCAAAACACTCCGTAAGATTTCGTTGACTATACTACGAAAAAACTTGCCCGTCAAGCAGCTTTTTCATTGCGCGCTGGGGGGAGGTTCATGATAGAATGGATTCATCCCAAAATGACAGGAGAGTACCGACATGAATCAGAATCAGATCACCAATCCCTACCTTCCTTTCTGGGAATATATTCCCGACGGAGAGCCTCACGTGTACGGCGACCGGGTCTATGTTTACGGATCCCACGATTTTTTCGGCGGGGATGTTTACTGCATGGGGGACTATATGGGCTGGTCCGCCCCGGTGGACGACCTGGGAAACTGGCGCTGCGAGGGTGTGATCTACCGCAAGGATCAGGATCCTGAAAATCAGGATCTGCAGGGGAACCTGTATGCGCCGGATGTTACCCGGGGGCCGGACGGACGATACTATCTGTATTATGTGCTCAGCACCAAAGGCTTTGTTTCCGTGGCTGTCAGCGATTCTCCCGCCGGGCCCTTCGCGTTCTACGGCTATGTTCACGACCGGGAGGGAGCCCGCCTTGGCGAGCGGCCCGGAGATGAACCGCAGTTCGATCCCGGCGTGCTGACGGAGGGGGACAGAACGTATCTCTATACCGGCTTCTGCGGCGGCGGGGACAGATCCCGTCACGGAGCCATGTGCACCGTGCTGGGACCGGATATGGTGACCATCGCGGAGGAAACCCGGTTTGTGGCTCCCGGCGTCATGTACTGCGAAGGAACGGGATTTGAGGGCCATGCGTTTTTTGAAGCGCCTTCCATCCGGAAAAACGGAGATCTGTACTATTTCATCTATTCTTCCATCCGCTTCCATGAACTCTGCTGGGCGGTCAGCAAGAGCCCGACGGAAGGTTTTACCTACGGCGGGGTTATCATCAGCGCCTGCGACGACGGCATTGATTCCTACAAGCCGGCGTCAAAGCCCATGTACTATACGGCGAATAACCATGGCAGCATCGAAAGAATCAACGGGGAATGGTATATCTTCTATCACCGGCATACCAACGGCACCAATTACAGCCGCCAGGGCTGCCTGGAAAAGCTGACCATCCTGCCGGACGGAACGATCATCCAGGCGGAGATCACCTCCTGCGGGGGGCGGGATACGCCGCTGAGCGGCTCCGGCTGGGTCTCGGCCCATCTGGCCTGCCATCTGTTTACGGACACCGAAGTGACCTATGTTCCCTGGTCCGGCTGGATGGATGACCGGTTTCCGAAAATCACTCAGACCTGCAGCGGCCACGGGGAACCGGAACCTTTCATTGCCAATATGCGTTCCTCCGCTACCGCCGGGTTCCGGTATTTTGACTGCCGCGGACTGAAGTCCGTTACCGTCCGGACCAAAGGCTATGCCCGGGGAAAGATGGAGATCCGTACAGCCTGGAACGGCCCGGCGATCGGCTCCGTTTCCATCGGCTACGCCAATGTCTGGCATGATGAAACCGCGGAGGTATCCGTACCCGACGGCTTAACCTCTTTCTATTTCACGTTCACCGGAGAAGGCCACTTGCAGTTTGCCGGGTTTACCCTGAACAGCGATCCTTCTTGCGTCCCTTGAATCTTCATCCCCGGTTATGTTACAATAATTGGAAAATGAACGGGGGCAATGCCGGGGAATCAGTCAAGGCAGAGACGCACCCGGTGAGCAAATCAGGAAAGAAACAGGGAGGCTCACAGGATGGAGTACATTATCGAAACACTGAAACAGTACACCGCGAAGAAGCCCGACGAGGCGATTTTGTTTGACGACGCGCACAGCAAGGGAATTACCTATGCCCAGCTGGACGAGATGAGCGGAAAGATTTACGCTTATCTGAAACAGAACAACATCGGACGGGAAAATTTCGTCCTGCTGAACCTGCCCAGAGGCGTGATGCCCATTATCGCCATGGTGGGCGTATGGAAAGCCGGAGCGGCCTGGGCGCTGGTGGAGGATACCTACGCTCCGGAACGGATCAACTATATCCGCCAGGACTGCGGATGCCGCTTTGAGCTGAACGCGGACAACTGGGGGGAAGTGATGCGCACCGCGCCCCTGTCCGGATATGAAAAGCCGGATCTGCATGACGCGGCTTACGCGATTTACACCTCCGGTACCACCGGAAACCCCAAGGGTGTGCTGCATGAATACGGCAACCTGAGCCGGGCCATCGACTCCATCCGTCTGAAGGGGGAGATCCCCTTCAATTCTTCGGACCGACTGGCGCTGCTGGCGCCCATGAACTTCGTGGCTTCCGTCATCGTTATCCTGGCCGCCCTGAACGTTTTCTGCGGCAAGACCTATGTCGTCAGCTATGCCACTATCAAGAATCCGTCAGCCCTGGCCAAATTCTTCCTCATGAAGCG
>JAGCBO010000159.1 GCA_017652125.1 Clostridia bacterium
CGCCAGCAAGATGCAGCATATCGGCTTCTATATCGGCGGAGGATATGTGATCCATTGCTCCAAAGAGGTCAAGAGGCAAAAGATCGGGGAATATCCGTGGACGCACTACGGGATCCCGAAGGGGTTAGGAGGCGACGTACCGGTGCCGACACACAAAACAATCCGGAAAGGCAGTACAGGGCCGGAGGTGGTGGAATGCCAGGAGGACCTGATCCAGCTGAACTATGATCTCAGCCCATACGGGGCGGACGGGAAATTCGGCGCGAAGACGGAGAGCGCGGTGAAGGCGTTCCAGACAGCCAGCGGGCTGAAAGCGGACGGCATCGTCGGGCCGCTCACCTGGGCGGCGCTGGACGCGGCGGTCGGTCCGCAGCCGGAGCCGGGGCCGCAGCTCTACACGGTGACCATCCCGCACCTGACGGAGGAACAGGCGGAGGAACTGCTGAAGCAATATCCGGACGCTGAAAAAAAGGCTGAAGGGGGAGGATCACGATGAGCTTCTGGGAGATCGTCAAGGCGGCGGGCGTTCCGGCGCTGCTGCTGGGGCTGATCATCACGACATGGGTCCAAACGAAGGCGGTGAAGCGCGGGGTGCAGGCGCTGCTGCGGGACCGGCTGCTGCAGGGGTATAAATATTTCCGGGCGCAGGGCTGGGCCGACGAAGACGACCGGACGAACCTGGAGAACGTATACATCCAATATCACGCGCTGGGATCTAACGGCGTCATGGACAACCTGCGGGAGAGGTTCCTGGCGCTTCCGTTAAATCCAAACCCTATGATCCCGGCCCCGCAGACGCCGGCAGCGGTACAGCCGGGTCCCGCTCCTGCTTCTACGATAATCCCGCCGGCAACTACTATTATTAAATAAGGGGGATATATGGATGAATTGGGATTGGAAAGAATGGGCGATCGCGGCGCTGATCCGTGCGGTGAAAACATTTGCTCAGAGCTTCGCGAGCTGTATTGCGGTGGGGGCTGCGCTGGAGGAGGTACAGTGGCTCCGTGCACTTTCTGTGAGTGGTGTGGCCTTTGTCCTCAGCATTCTGACAAGCCTGGCTGGCCTGCCGGAAGTGAAGAAGATGGAACCGAAAGAAGAACAACCGCCTGATGAAGAACCCGAAGAATAAGACAACGCCCTGGGAGAGATCCCGGGGCGCTTTTTTTGTTTCTAAAATGTTAGGAATAGGTTAGGAGTAGCACAATTTTCCACCCTGGAGAGCGTGCTGTTTTGAAGGTTGCAGTCAAACCACGAGACGCTTGAAAAATAAGGCTTTGGTAGTATTTTCAACGGTCATAGCCTGAGCCCATAAAAAGAACCGCCATCCCTGTGCAAGGGTGCATCGATCGTTGATACACAAGGGCTGGCGGGATTGACGATAGGAATACGTTAGGAATAAGGCCATTACTCGTGAACGGCTTTCAGCGTGTTCACGGCTGCCAGGGCGTCGGAGGTCTGCGGGTGGGCGTACCGGTCCAGCATCTTCGTGTTTGCCCATCTCATGACCTTCCGGACGGTCTGCGGCGCGATGCCTTCGGTGATCGCCAGGGCGGTCGCGGTCGTGTGCCGGCAGCTGTACGGAGACAGGGGCCGCACGCCTGCGGCTGCCAGCGCCTCGTAATACTCTTTATACCACGTTTTTGTGCGGCCTGTCCAGAGCCTTCCGTCCGGCCTTGCATGAGCGACCAGCGCCTCTGCAACGGGGACGATGGATTCAGCCAGAACAATGGGCGTCGCTTTCCGGACCTTTGTCTTCATGCCGGCCCCGATGATCACGCGGTTCTCCAGGTCAATCTTGTCCACCGTCAGGGCGATGGCCTCGCCCGGCATCATGCCGGTGTA
>JAGCBO010000018.1 GCA_017652125.1 Clostridia bacterium
AGGACTGACAAAAGAACAGGCGGAGGAGCTGTGCAAAGAATGGAGTGGAGCAACGATGAAAAAAGGATGAAAGAATACCTGATGTGCTTCACATACGAACCGGACAAAAAACGACAATGCATCGGGGCCAGCGGGCGGAAGCTGCGGAGGGTCTGCGTCTGGTGCCCAAACTGGATCCACTACAAAGAGGAGGAAGGGACAAACAATGGAAACGAGTACATGGATCGCTCTGGGAGCGCTGCTGATTTCACTGGCCGGGTTGCTTTTGAACAGTCGGAAGGACACACGGACGGACGCGGCGACGAACGCGATCATCCAGACAAAGCTGGACAGCTTGATCAACGGAGTGACAGAGATCCGGGTGGAAATGCGGTCCATCCAGGAAACGATCCGGGACCACGGGGAACGACTGGCAACGGTGGAAGCAAGGGCGAAAAGCAATGAGCATCGGCTGGATGCACTGGAAGGCAAAAGCAAATGAGGAGGAACGGAAAAATGATTAACTGGAAAGTCAGAATCAAAAACGAAACCTTCTGGATGACGGTGATCCCGGCGGTGGCGCTGGTAGTGCAGGCGGTGGCCGGGGTTTTCGGATTCACGCTGGACTTCACGACGCTGGTCGGGAAACTGCTGGCGGTGGTGGACGCGGTATTTGCGCTGCTGGTGATCCTGGGCATCGTGGTGGATCCGACGACCGCGGGCGTGGGGGACAGTGCGCGGGCCATGGGATACGATGAGCCATGGCAGGATGAACCGAAAGAAGAATAAGAAAACGAAAGAGGAGTGGAAAAAGCCATGAGCGAAAGAACCGGAAGAAACTGTCAGAACTGCGGGAACGACGGCGCGGACAAATGCGTGCCGTTTTTCGATGTCCAGAACACGATGATGCACTACAACTGGGCGAACCGGCGGATGCTGATCGCGCTGATCTGCGTATGCGTGACGATGATCGCCGTGGTGATCGTTTTCGCAACGAACCAGACAAAGCGGGAGCAGATGTGGCAGGAAACGATCAAAAGCATGTACAGAACCACCATGGCGGAGGTGGAACATGGACAGCAAAACGCGGATCATTGAGATCCTGGGCGAATACGTACACAAGCGGAAGGACCGGGAGATCATGCAGATCTACCTGACAGACCATCCGGGATCGCTGGAGCGGATCGCGGAGGAATGCGACGTGGACGTTTCCACCGTGAAGCGGGCCATCAACCGAAACTCCTATATTTACCGCTACCTGCCGGAATCAGATCCGAGACTGAACCGAAAATGAACTGAATAAACCTCGAACATGAGCCGATCGCGAACTCGCGGTCGGCTTTTTTTTATTGCAAAATTTTAACAGAAACAGGCGGAGGAAAACGGCGGATGTGGGTCAGATGCAATCCAAACCCGATGGGACGGCAGACAGGAGACTGCGTGGTGCGGGCGATCGCGATCGCGACGGATCACAGCTGGCGGGAAGCATACCGGGACCTTTGCCGGATCGGCGAAATACAATGCGACATGCCCAGCAGCAACATGATCTGGGGAATGGATCTGAAAGAGAAGGGCGGGAAACAATTCCTGCTGCCGGAAACATGCCCGACGTGCATGACGGTGCGGGCCTTCTGCGAGAGATACCCGCGGGGCGTTTACGTGATCGGGACCGGCAGTCACGCGGTGGCCGTAATCGACGGAGACTACTATGACAGCTGGGACAGCGGAAGCGAAGTGCCGACCTACTTCTGGAAAATGAAATGAGGAGGAATGAACCATGGCGGGAATCACAGGGCGGAATCCATACGGGGCATACCAGAATCCATACCTGCCATCCATGAACGGGTACCAGGTGCCCGGATACGGATGGCCGGGGATGCAGACGGGACCGCAGCAGCAGATGATGCA
>JAGCBO010000160.1 GCA_017652125.1 Clostridia bacterium
GTGAACTGGCTCACCGCCAGAATGGCGCCGCCGGTTTCCAGAATGCTCCGGTTCATGATTCCGGTCTCGTCGTCAAAGATCCGCAGGTTCGGCACCTTGTCCGCCAGATAGCGCAGATCCTTTTCCGTATCCTCCGAGGAGACGCCGATCAGCGCCATCATCCCGGGGCCGACGCTCCCCGTCCGCTCTTCGGTTCCGTCCTCCCGGATCACCGTCACATCGGCTTCCGTCACCCGCTGCACGACACATCGCATGATTGCATCCCCGCATTTCCTTCTGATGTCAGAAATCCTCCCGCGCGGTACGCGGACCGCCGGAGGCTTTCCATCATAGTATCGTGAATCCCCCCGCGCTTGTCAAGAGCGGGCTCCGGGACCGGGAGGATTTCCGCCTTCCCGGCCGTTTGATCTTCGTCGGCTTGTGTTTGGGAAAAAGACTGTGGTATAATACCCTGTCTTTCTGTACGCTTTGCGCGGACGGAAGGCCGGATGAATCATGGAGGAAAGCATGTTCGGAAGAGGAAAGCGGGACCGGGAGCCGGAGGAGGAATGGATCGATCCGGATTCCGGTCAGGAGACGACGCGGCGCTTCAGCGCCGCGAAGCTGACGCCTGCGGAGGATGAGCCGGAGGCGGATTCCGCGTGGCCTCAGAAACGGGTGTTCTACAACGCCCCGCAGGATCCGGACGGCTGGGCCGCCGACGAGGCGGAGGATGAGGAATACCCGGAGGAATACCCGGATGAAGATCCGGAGGAGGCCCCGGCGGAGGAGCGGGAGGAGCCGCGCAGCATTTTCCGCCCTGAAACCCGGAAGCCGAACTTCGTGATCAGCGTGCTGCTCAATACGGTCCGGACGCTGTTCGTGATCCTGGCCCTGGCCGGGATCGGCGGCCTCGGCGCGCTGGTCGGCATCGCCAAGGGCTATGTGGACACGGCGCCGGAGCTGGATCTGGCCGCCCTGGACAGCCAGGCCCAGACATCCTTTATCTATGACCGCAACGGCGCCCTGATCACGGAATACAAGGGCTCGGAAAACCGGGTCATGGTCAGCCTCGGCGCGATTCCGAAGGTGCTTCGCAACGCCTTTATCGCCGTGGAGGACGCCCGGTTTTACAGCCATTCCGGCGTGGATCTCAAGCGGATTGTCGGCGCCTTTGTCAGCAATCTGAGCGCTTCGGGTACCCAGGGCGGCTCCACCATCACCCAGCAGCTGATCAAGAACACCCTCCTCTCCTCGGAGGTCAGCTATAAGCGGAAGATTCAGGAGGCCTGGCTGAGCCTTCAGCTGGAGATGAAGTACTCCAAGGATCAGATCCTGGAGAGCTATCTGAACACGATCTATCTGGGAGAAAATTATTACGGCGTCCAGGTGGCGGCCGAGGGCTATTTCGGCAAATCCCTCGGGGAGCTGACCCTGCGGGAATGCGCCATGCTGGCCGGGACGACCAATAATCCCTACTACTATAATCCCCGGCGCAATTTCTATACCCGGAAGGGGACGGACCGGGATTACGCCGCGGTGACGAACAACCGGACCAATTACGTGCTCCGCTGCATGTATGAAAACGAGTTCATCACCTTTGAGCAGTATCAGCAGGCCCTGGATCCCGCCACGGCTTCGGTGCTGGAAAGCGCTGCTTCCGATGCCGGCGGCATGTATCCCTACGCGCATTATGTGGAATACGCAGTGAAGGAGGTCGTCTCCATCCTGCTGGAGCTGAACGGGCTGGAGGATACCGCCGCCAACCGGGCCGCCATGGAAAACAAGTTCCGCACCGGCGGATACCATGTCAAGCTGGCGCTGGATCCGGAGATTCAGAGCACGGTGGAGGATACCATCCGGAACTGGAACAAATATCCCGCCCTCCGGGATCCGTCGGATAAGGTCTTCCGCAGCAGGAATGCCGACGGCACCTATACGGAGATCATTCAGCCGCAGGCGGCCTGCGCGGTGCTGGATTACCGCACCGGAGAGCTCAAGGCCGTCATCGGTTCCCGGACCGAGGTGACCAGCCGGAAGACCCTGAACCGGGCGACGGATATGAAGATGCCCGTGGGCTCCTCCATCAAGCCGATCGCGGTCTACGCGCCCGCACTGGAGCTGGGGGCCAGCCCCGCCAGCATCGCGTATAACATGCCCGTGCCCATTGCCGGCTGGAAGGACGCCAAGGGCAATGATTCCTGGCCGACCAACTACGGCGGCGGGGGCTATGTGGGCCCCGAGACCCTGCGTACCGCCATGGCCAAGTCCCATAATACCTCCGCGGCCTATACCCTGATGAGAATGGTGGGCGTGGACCGCAGCGTGGATTTCCTGCACCGGCTGGGCGTGGATGACGGCCATATCGACGCCACCCCCTTCGGCCTGAGCCTGGGCTCCTCCGGCATCACGCCGCTGCAGATGACGGTGGCCTTCGGCGTGCTCGCCAACGGCGGCGTGTATCAGGAGCCGATTTCCGTCCTGGGCATCTCGGACGCCGGCGGCAATGTGGTCTGGGACGGCCATCAGCATCAGGACCGGCGGCGGGTCTTCTCGGACAGTACTTCCTATATGATCGTTGATATGCTGAAAACCGTGGTTTCCTCCGGCACGGGCACTTCGGCGCGGATCAAGGGCCAGACCGTGGGCGGAAAAACGGGAACCAACTCGGACCAGAAGGGCGTGTTCTTCGCCGGAATGACCGGGTATTATTCCTCTGCCCTCTGGATCGGTCATGACAACTATAAGGCGCTCTCCTCCAAGAGCACGGGCAGCGGCGCCGCGGCGCCCCTGTGGCAGGCCTATATGAGCAAGATCCATACCGGCCTGAGCAACCGGGAGATCCTGGACGGGGACGCGGCGGATTACGGCCTGATCCGGGTCACCACCTGCGGGGTATCCGGCCAGCTGGCGACGGAAGCCTGCTTCCATGATGTGATGGGCTACAGCCCGGTCACGGATTACTGGAAATCGGGCACGCAGCCCACGGTCTACTGCCAGATGCACGTCAGCCAGACGGTCTGCGCGGATACCGGCATGCCCGCCGGGCCCTACTGCCCGAATCCGGAGGTCCGGGGCGTGATCACGCTGCCGGCGGGGCACCCGCTCTACAACGATCTGGGCACCCGGTATCAGAGCGTCATCGAGGAGTATCTGGGAACGGCGGCCGCGGCCAGCGGTCAGCTCTGCACCTATCATACGGCGGAAAACCAGGGCAGCGGCATTTCGCCCACCACGGCGCGCCTGCTGTCGGACGCGCAGGAGCTTTTGTCGGGCGCCTATGCCCTGATGGAAACCCTGGATCCGGAGAGCGCCCATTATCAGGCGGTCCGCCGGGCGGCGGATTACCTGAGCGGGCTGATCACGGCGGAGAATCCCTCCCAGAATGACGTGGCCGCGGCCATGTCGCTTTTGACCCAGGCCATGGCGGGAATATATTGACACAGACAGGAGAAACGGTGATGAGGAGACTGGCGTCCGCGCTGGCGGCACTGGCCCTGATGATGGGGGCGGCCCATGGGGAGACCGGGGAGATCCGGGTCTCCCTGCGGGGCGTTGTGCGCCCGGGCGCGCCTTCCCTGGTCACCGTGACGGTACCGGCGGACGGCGCGGTGGATCTGCTGCTGACGGACGAGGCCGGGGAGCAGGTTTCCGTCGTTGCTCTGAACCGGCCGGCGGAGGCGGGGGTGAACACCCTGTACTGGAACGGCACCTGGCAGGGGGTTCCGGCGCCGGAGGGAGACTGGAAGCTGAAGCTTAAGCAGGGAGAGCAGTCGGCGGAAACTGCCGTCACGGTCGGTTCCCTGGCGCCCTGCCTGGTTGGAGTCTCCCTGACGGAGGAGAATGCCATGAAGGGCGAAAGCTCCGCCCTCCGCTGGTTTGCCACGGAGGCGGGCCGGCTGACGGTCCGCCTGGAGGGAGCGGAGCAGCCGCTGCTGGAGCGGACGGTTTCCGCCGGCTGGGGGGAAACGGCGCTGCCGGCCTGGCAGAGCATGGGAGAAACCGCTCTGGTGCTGCGGCTGACGGGAGCGGACGGAATGGAATCGGAGCCCGTCCGACTGGCGGTCGCCGTCGGCGGAACCATCTTTGACCGGTGGCCCGAGCATCCGAAGGCCACCGCCTTCACGCCTTCCTGGGGCAGCCCCTGGCAGGGGAAGGATGAAACCCTGAATTACTGGACGCTGCCCATGGATATCACGGATACGGAAGCGGTCTGGGCGGTGCTGACCGCCCCGGTGACGGTGGTGGATAACGGCAGGACGAACGCGGAACGCCTGCAGGTCGTGCTGCGGAAGGAGCCCCGGAGCGACAGCGCCGGCGTGGGCGTGGTCACCTGTATCACCCAGTCGGTGCACGTGCTGGAGCGGGGTGAGGAATGGAGCCTGGTGGAGTGCTACTCCTCCTCCTTCCATGATTCCTCCGTCAAAAACTGGAACGCGCTGGTCCAGGGCTATCTGCCCACGGCCTACCTGAAGGAAACGGTCCCTGATCAGACCCTGGGCATGGTGGTGGATAAGCTGACCCAGAAGCTGTATCTCTTCCGGAACGGCGAGCTGTATGACGTGCTGCAGGTTTCCACAGGCCTGGCCAATGACAGGCAGCCCTATAACGAAACCCGCAGCGGGGAGTTCCTGCTCCACAGCTGGGTGGGCGCCATTGTGTCGGATGATGTGGTGGGCCGCCTGGCCATCCGCTTCAACGACGGGGATCTTCTGCATGAGGTGCCCTATTCCCTGATGAGCGACGGGAAAACGAAGGATTTCAGCTCCACGGACCGGAAGCTGGGCACCCGGGCCAGCCACGGCTGCATCCGGGTCCAGCGGAAGCAGACGCCGAAGGGCATCAATCACGAATGGATCTGGAATAACCGGAAGCGGGATATGAAAATCCTGATCTGGGAGGACTGGCAGGGCCGGCAGATTCCCCTTCCGGCGGAGGATCAGCCGCTGTATGTCACGACGGGGCGGAATCCGGTGTACCATACCTCCCTGAAGTGTTCCCAGCTGAAGGGGGCGAAAACGCTGCCCGTCTCCTACGGCCTCCTGCAGGAGGAGGCCTATGCCGGGGCAAAGCGCTGCGCGGCCTGCGACGCGCCGCGCCGTCCGGAGGAAATCGAAGCCATCAACGAGCGGTATGCGGCGGGCGGGGATCATGATCCCGTCATGACCGCTGCCCGGGAAAAAGCGCGGAAAGCGCTGGAGGAACAAACGGAACCATGAATATTGTGGACATTGTGATCCTCGGCATCCTGGCGCTGAGCGTCCTGGTCGGCCTGTACCGGGGATTCATCTCCTCGGTCGCCTCGATCGGCGGCACTCTTTTGTCCCTGGGCCTCAGCTTCGTGCTCAGCCCGAGGCTGGTCAGCTGGGTGCAGAGCAATCCGGATCTGATCCGGTCGCTCATGAGCTATACGGACGCGAAAAGCCGGCTGGGGGATCTGAACCTGAGCCTGACCTCGGTCAACGGCCTGACCCCCGACGGGATCGCGAATATTCTTTCCCGGGTCAATCTCCCCCATCCGCTGGATACCCTCCTGCGGACCAATCTGGAAAAACAGGTCTTCGCCCCTTCCGGGCTGACCGCGGTGGGGGATTACGTCTCCCAGACCATCGTCGGCGCCATTCTGAACGTGATCTGCTTCGTCGTCTGCTTTGTGGCGCTGCTGATCGTCTTCCATATCGTTCTGAATTTCCTGAAGGTGGTTTTCCGCTTCCCGGTGCTCAAGCAGATGAATTCCCTGGTGGGCGGCATCTTCGGGCTGGTGCGCGGCGTGCTGCTCTGCTTCGTGGCCTTCGCCCTCCTTCCCCTGTTCCAGACGGTGGTGCCGGTTGAGGGGATTACCGAAATGGTGGAGGCCAGCGCGCTGGCGCCGCTTTTCAACAGCGGCAATCTGATTCTGGCCATCATGAACGGGCATCTGTAGGGCCCGTTCTTTTTTTCTTGATAAGGTTGACATGAGTCGTAATGGCATCACGCATATGAATATTGTGGATTTTTACTGCATCGCCAATCCCTGGCTTTGACGTAATCAGAAAAACAGATGAACAAACATCATCCTTTCATTTCCCTCATGAACAGGTCATCCAGAACAACCTGTGTGTTGATCAGACTGCTGTATTGGTTCGGCTTCAC
>JAGCBO010000161.1 GCA_017652125.1 Clostridia bacterium
GGCTCTCCGGATGAACCGGAGAGCCTGCGGTTGATGAACAGGATTGAATTACATGCAGCGTGGCTTCGTGCCGATGTAGCAGAGCGCCACGGTTCCTGACCACAGTGAGCACCGATGACGGGGCCGACGTTTTCCACCAGAATGTCGGCGCCGGGAAGCTTCTGGGAAACCAGAAGGCGGCAGCGCTCCGCGTCCTCCGGGCTGTCCGCGTGCAGAACCAGCAGGGGGCTTTCCTTCGGATCCGGCGCAAACTCGAGCATCTTGTCCACAATATAGGCGATGGCCTTTTTCCGGCCACGGATCTTCTGAATGGGCTGCAGGCTTCCGTCCTGCGCTTCGTAGATCACGGGCTTCAGATCCAGCATGGATCCTACGGTAGCGGCCATGGGAGAGATACGGCCGCCCCGCTTCAGATATTTCAGATCATCCACCAGGAAGAGCGCCTGAGAACGGAGCTTGTTGTTTTCCAGCCAGTCGGCCACCTCCCGGATCGAAGCGCCCGCCCGGTACAGGCTGTGGGCCTTCAGCACCAGCAGCGTCTGCGGCCCGGAGATGCTCAGCGTATCCACGACGATGAAGGTCCGCTCCGGATAGGACTTCAGCAGCTGCTCCCGGGCGGCGTACACGGCCTGAATGGTGCAGGAAAGCTTGCTGGAGAAGGCGACAAAGAGCAGGTCCTTTTTCTTCAGGATCGGTTCGAAATATTCCATATAGGCGGCTTCATTCAGAGCGGAGGTAACGGGAACCGCACCCTCGCGCATGGCGTCATAATAGCTCTTATGATCCAGCATCTGACCCAGATCATCAAAATACTCCTTGCCGTTCAACGCGTAAGGCATATAAACGACAGGGATATCGTACTGCTCTTTCAGGTGAAAGGGCAGATCGCTGTCGCTGTCCGTCATGAAAACATAGTCCAGAGCCATGGATAACCCTCCTTTGAGTCGAATGAAAAAATGATAAAAATAAACAAGCTTATTGTATCCTACAACCCGAAAAAAAGCAACCCCGCGCCGCGAACATGAAAACGATGCGGAAAAAGTACGAACAAAAAAGCAGGGCTCTTTCCGCGGGGAAAGAACCCTGTCATACCGTTTACGAATGTTTTCGGTTCAGGATTTCGCTCATCACCACACCCTGCACAATGGCGTCGGAGGTCCAGCTCAGCCGCAGCCCGGGAACGCCGGGAGGGGCGGAAATGACGGAAAGTGTCTCCGGCTCGGTTTCCAGCAGGGTCAGGGGCGCCATCTGCTCGTCATGGCACGGGTCGTATCCTTCTCCGGTTTCGGCGTTCAGACTGCCCTTGTACAGGCTGTCGTCATGACGGAAGGGAGAGGCGGCAGGATAAGCGGCTGCCGCCCGCGGCGCGGACGAGAGCGCGGCGGCGTGTTCCGGGTCGGACACCGGCTCCGGAGCTGCCTGCGCCGGTCCGCGGCGGGTACCGCGCTTCTGCGACGTGTTTTTCGCGCTTTTTTTCACCACGGAAACGATTATGGCCACGAAAACCCAGGTGAAGGCGATGATCAGCAGGGGAAACATTTCCATGGACGTTCACCTTCTTTCAGGGAGAAACGGATTATTTCTTCTGCCGGGGCTGCTCATGAACCGACTGCTGGGGAGCGCTGGCTTTGGCGATGGATTCCCGCATTTCGGTATCGGCGATGGTGTTTTTCATCTGATAATAATCCATCACGCCCATCTTTCCTTCCCGCAGAGCGGAAGCCATGGCTCTCGGTACTTCCGCTTCGGCTTCCACAACCTTGGCGCGCATCTCCTGTACGGAGGCTTTCATTTCCTGTTCGCGGGCGACGGCCATGGCGCGGCGCTCTTCCGCCTTCGCCTGAGCGATGCGGCGGTCCGCTTCCGCCTGGTCCATCTGCAGCTGGGCGCCAACATTCCGGCCTACGTCCACATCCGCGATATCGATGGACAGGATTTCATAGGCGGTGCCCGCATCCAGACCCTTGTCCAGCACCGTACGGCTGATCAGATCCGGGTTCTCCAGCACCTGCTTATGGGTCTCCGCGCTGCCGACGGTGGTTACAATGCCTTCGCCGACACGGGCGATGACGGTTTCCTCTCCGGCGCCGCCGACCAGGCGCTCAATGTTGGTGCGAACGGTCACCCGGGCTTTGGCCCGCAGCTCAATGCCATCCTTGGCAATGGCGGCGACCACGGGGGTTTCAATGACTTTCGGGGTAACGCTCATCTGTACCGCCTGGAAAACATCCCGGCCGGCCAGATCAATGGCGCAGGCCTTTTCAAACGCCATCTCGATATTGGCGCGCTGGGCGGCGATCAGGGCGTTGATCACGCGGTCCACGTTGCCGCCGGCCAGATAATGGGTTTCCAGCTGGCTGATGGTCAGATTCAGGCCGGCTTTATTGGCCTTGATGAGGGGATAGACCAGCCGCTGCGGCTGGATCCGGCGGATCCGCATACCGACCAGCGCACTGATCGGAATATGAACGCCGCTGGACAGGGAAGAAATCCACAGACCCATCGGCACAAAATGCAGGAAGATTGCCAGAGCAATCAGAACCACAACGATAATCAGGGGAATCATAATAGCGGAATCCATAGAGCTGCCTCCTTTATGCGATGTTCAGATCAGGAACGGGTTTCCAGCGGGCGGATCACCAGATGATCGCCTTCGGTGCCGATGACGCAGACCGGCGTACCCGGGGCGAGAAACGCGCCGGAGCTGGCGGCGTTCAGCCGCTGCCCGTCGATTTCAATGAAACCGCGGGGACGAAGCGGTGTCACCACGACGCCTTCCCGGTTCAGCCACGGTGTTTCCGTGCTGGCCGGTTCGCTTCCGGCGGGGGTTTCGGTCTCTTTCAGGATCAGGGGACTTTTGCTCAGCCGGCCTTTCATGGCGCTCCGGTAGGAGATGAAAACCGACACCCCGACCACGATCAGAACGCCGAGCAGGGCGAGCAGCGCAGGACCGGTGCCGAACCGGCGGCCGGTGAAAAAGACCGCCAGCCCTTCCAGAATAATCCCGGAGATCCCGGCAATGCCAAAGCCCGGAATGAAGGCTTCGGTAATGACCAGGGCGGTCCCTACCACAAAACTGAGAATCAGAAGCAGATCAGATGCCAGAAAATCCATTTGCCTTCCTCCTTTCCGACTGGATGGTTTTCATGCTTATACAATACGGAACGTTCAGAA
>JAGCBO010000162.1 GCA_017652125.1 Clostridia bacterium
GCCCTTCATCACCTTGGCGGCCATCGGCGCCCAGGATCCGTTTTCGATCAGACCGATCGTCCGGTTTTTATAGCCGCGCTCCGTCAGATGGGTAATAAACTCCCGCATGAAGGGGAAAATCTCCGCGTTATAGGTGGTGGTCGCCAGCACCAGCCGGCCGTACCGGAACGCGTCATCCACGGCTTCCGCCATGTCGCAGCGCGCCAGATCGTTCACCGCCACCTTGGGGCAGCCCTTGGCCTTCAGCTTCTCCGCCAACAGCTCCACGGCCTTCTTCGTGTTGCCGTAGACGGAAGTATAGGCGATCACGATGCCGTCGGTTTCCACGCCGTAGGTGCTCCAGGTCTGGTATAGATTCAGATAATATCCCAGGTTTTCGCTGAGCACCGGGCCATGGAGGGGACAGATGATCTGAATATCCAGGGCCGCGGCCTTTTTCAGCACCGCCTGCACCTGCGCCCCGTACTTTCCGACGATCCCGAAATAGTAGCGCCGCGCCTCGCAGGCCCAGTCTTCTTCCGCATCCAGCGCGCCGAACTTGCCGAATCCGTCCGCGGAGAACAGCACCTTGTCCGTGCTGTCATAGGTCATGATGACTTCCGGCCAGTGCACCATCGGGGCGGTGACAAAATGCAGCGTATGGGCTCCGAGGGCCAGCGTGTCTCCCTCGCCCACCACGATCCGCTGATTCTCGAACTCCGTGCCGAAGAAATTCTTCATCATGGTGAAAGCCTTGACGGAGGAAACCACGGTCGTTCCGGGATAGGCTTTCACAAACTGCACGATATTGGAGGAATGATCCGGCTCCATATGCTGAACCACCAGATAATCCGGCTTTCTCCCGTTCAGCGCCTCCGCCACGTTGTCCAGCCATTCATGGGTGAAATGCTGATCCACGGTATCCATCACCGCGATCTTCTCATCCAGAATCACATAGGAATTATAGGCCATACCGTTGGGAACCACATACTGGCCTTCAAAAAGGTCAATCTGATGATCGTTGACACCCACATAGCGGATATCTTTCGTAACTTTCATTTTCCGTTCTTCTCCTTATTCTTTTTTCTGTCCCAGGGATGAAAACCATTTGAACGTCATCGGCCAGGCCGCCATCGCCGCGGAAACGGCCACCAGGTTCGCCAGACAGGAAATGATCCCCATCCGGGTCATGTTTTCCAGCGTCAGCGCGTCGCTGGAATAGCCGAAGATCTTCTTGATCACCGTCTGCAGCGCCAGAACGATCACCGAACCTCCGATGATTTTCAGCAGCTGCGCCCACCAGACCGCTTTGGTCTCAAAATGCAGCCAGCGCTCATCGGCTTCAAAGCCGATGACCACGGCCAGCGTCGCGCCGATCAGCTGCCACAGGTTTTTGATGCCGCTGGCATAGTTATGGATGTCCTCCCCCTCCAGACCCTTGGGGATCGTCAGATAGGCGACAACAAGCAGCACCGCGGTCAGCACAACATTGCCGATCAGCACCGCCCGGATCCTGCTCTGGCTGCCGCGGGCGAAGACAGGCTTCAGCACCAGCACAGCAATGATTCCCAGCAGCAGCGCGCTGAGGATGTCCAGCGGGGTATGCACGCCCAGATACAGCCGCGTGAAAGGAACCAGGATCACAAGAAAGATGCCGATCGCCTTCACCCAGCCGGAACGGAACCAGGCCGCCAGGCCGCCGTAGGTTCCCATGCTGATCAGCGTATGGCCGCTGGGAAAGGCCCAGTCGTCCGCGCCGGTTCCCAATACCTTCGTCACCTTGCCGAGGAGCCCGTCGAATTGCTGCGTTCCGCGGGCAACGGGATCCGATCCTTCAAAAGGAGGATTTCCCAGATGCCAGGGCCGGGGAACGCGGAAGAGCATTTTCAGCGACTGCCCCACACTGCTCAGGCCGAGTCCGGCCGTCAGCAGATACTGCCCGCCGCGCTTGGAAAAACACCAGAAAACAATCAGGGCGATGACCACAAAAAGCTTCTCATCTCCCAGATAGGTGAGCAGATTAAAAGCCTTGGTCAGGAATTCACTCCGGTTTTCAGCCAGAGTCTGTAAAAAAGGAAGGGTCGATGCCGCCAGTTCATTCATGCTGTTATGCCTCCGATATTGTATTGCGCCGGAAATACTCCCCCCGGCTCTGTCCATTCCGCATCCGGAGCCGGACATCTGCCTTATTGTACCATTGAACACAGGAAAGAAACAAGCCCAAAAAGAAAACCGCGGGAAGCTTATCCTGTTCGCTTCAGAAGAAATTGTCTTTTCCTGTCAGATAGGATTGAAAAAGCGGATAGATTCGCATATAATCAGGTGATTTTCGGCCGGTGACCGGCTGAAATCAGGAAAGGAAGCGAACTGAGTTCCATGCAAACCCTGTTGCTGATTGCTTTTGCGCTTTTTGCGGGGCTTCTGATGACCCGTCTGTTTATCCGGTTTCATCTGCCGGATGTGACCGCCTATCTGGTGGCGGGCGTGCTGATCGGCCCCTGCGTTCTGGGGCGGCTGAACTGGCCCGGTTTCGGATTCCAGACCTTTGAGCAGGTGGAATCCCTTTCCGTCATCAGCGACGTGGCCCTGGGGTTCATTGCCTTTGCCATCGGCCATGAATTCCGTCTCTCCGCGCTGAAGCAGACCGGGCGCCAGGCGACTATCATCGGCATCCTGCAGGCGGTGATCACCACCGTCCTGGTGGATATCGTCCTGATCTCCATGCATTTTATCCGGCCGGATCTGATCTCCCTGCCCGTCGCCATTACCCTGGGCGCGATTGCCGCGGCCACTGCTCCCGCGGCGACCCTGATGGTCGTCCGCCAGTATAAGGCGAAGGGGCCGGTGACGGATGTGCTGCTGCCGGTCGTCGCCCTGGATGACGCGGTCGGTCTGGTGGTCTTCGCCGTGTCCTTCGGCATTGCGCAGTCCATGCAGGCCGGGGACGTCAATGTGATCGCCCTGATCGTGGAGCCGATTGCCGAGGTTTGCCTGTCCCTGCTGCTGGGCGGCGTGACCGGCGTGCTGCTGACCTGGGTCGAACGCTACTTCCATTCTCACCGGAACCGGAACGCCCTGATCGTGGGCAGCGTGATTCTGACCGTCGCCCTGAGCCAGCTGAAGTTCCCGGTCGGGCCTTTCACCTTCGGCTTTTCCTCGCTGCTGGTCTGCATGATGCTGGGCACGGTGTTCTGCAATCTCTGCCCCCTCAGCGATGATCTGATGCTGCAGGCGGACCGCTGGTCCGGTCCGGCCCTGACGCTGTTCTTCGTGCTCAGCGGCTCGGCGCTGCAGTTTGATGTCTTCGCGAATCTCTCCGTCGTGCTGATCGGCTGCCTGTATATTCTGGCCCGTTCCGTCGGCAAGTATTTCGGCGCCCGATGGTCCTCCGATCTTGCCCACAGCCCGGAAACCGTGCGGAAGTATCTGGGAATCACCCTGCTGCCCCAGGCCGGCGTAGCCCTCGGCATGTGCACAACCGCCGCCCGGGTGATGGGCGCGGAGGGCGCCCTGATCCGGAATATCATCCTGTTCTCCGTGCTGATCTACGAGCTGATCGGGCCGAGCCTGACCAAGATGGCGCTGACCAAAGCCGGCGATATTCAGGGCCAGAGCGAAGAACAGAAAAACCGCCGGAACCGCCGCCTGAAGGAGCTCGGAAAAACGGTTCCCGAAAAGTTTAACCGGTAAAAATTCTCCGGGACGTTCAGAACGCAGAACGCAGAAAGTAAAACGCAAAATGCAGAATGCGTTCCCGGAAGCGTCCACGGCAGCCCGAAAAAACGAGGAAAGCCACGGCCCCAACGGACCGTGGCTTTCCTCTTTGCAACCTTATCTCAGGCCTGCGCTTTGGCTTCCGCGATTTTTTTGTTAATGGCTTCGGCAACCTGCTGCGGATTGAAGCCGTGCACGGCGCAGGCTTCCTCCAGGGACTCCCGCTGCGAAGCGGGGCAGCCCAGGCAGTGCATACCGATCCCCAGCAGAATCTCGATGGATTCCGGGTACTGGCTGACGATTTCGCCGATCAGCGTCTGTTCATTCACAAAGGTATTTTCCATGGTTTCCCTCCTGATCATTTCTTTGCGGGAATACTATACACGATCTTCTGTCAGAAAACAAGCTTACTCTGTTTTCTCCGCCGTGTCCGCGGTTTCAGCGGTTTCAGCGGTTTCCGCTGTTTCCGCTGTTTCGGCGGGCGCTTCCGCATTTCCGGTCTCAGCGGTTTCCGTCTCTTCGGCAGGCGCTTCCGCGTCCTCGCTCACTGACCTGGACGCCGCCTCAGCCGCCTGCTTCCAGCTTTCGCCTTCCGCGGTGTATTCCAGCTTCGCTTCCTTGAGCCACTCCTCCTGGGCCTGGGAGAAGGTGTTCTCCTGCTGTTCGGTCAGCAGACTGGCTTTGAAATACTCCTTCAGCCCCTCCGAAAGCTCGACCGCGCCGGCAGGAACATCCTTTAAGTAATAGATCAGATGAATTCCGTTGCTTCCCAGCACCGGCTCGCTTACGTCTCCAACCTTCTCCAGGCTCATCGCGCCGGCGGTGAACACCGGATCCCAGATCACGCTGTCGGCATGAACCAGATAGCCTTCCGCCCGGCCGGCTTCCGTGCTCATTCCGGGATCCTCGCCGTATTCAGCGATCAGATCGCTGAAGGCAGCGCCGGCCGCCAGCTTCTGATTAATTTCATCCACCTTGGGCTGCAGGCTGTCCAGAATCGCCTGAGCCGCGGCATCCACCATCTCCTGGGTCACCGGTTCCTCCGTGGCTTCCGGCTCGGCCGCCGCGTCCGCTGCCGCGTCCGTGGGCGTATCCGCATTCTCCGGAGCCTGATTCTGCTCCTCCAGCTGCGCCGCCAGGCCCTTCCAGGTGTTCAGCAGGTCCGCATCCGGCTTCAGCAGGATATGGGTAACCGCCCGGTATCCTTCCGGAATATAATAGGCGGTATCCGTTACGTAATCCAGGTATTCCGGATAGTCCAGATACGGGCTGAAGCCCTCATAGGCAGCCACATAGGCCGCGGGATCGGCCGCCGCCCGCTCCATGTCTTCCTTTACCAGATCGTTGAAGTACTTCGTGATATCCTCGTCCGTGATCTTGACATCCTTCGTCACGTATTCAAACAGGCGGTCATAGGTCGTCTGTTCTTTGGAGCTCTCCACGGACTGGGTCATATAGGAGGCTTCCTCATATCCCTGCGCCTGCATATCCGCCAGCACGGCAGCCCGCGCATTGGCCTTGTCCTCCTCCGAGGATTCCGCGGTGATTCCGCTCTGCGCCAGCGCGCTGTTGATATATTCCTCGACATAGTCCCGGGCGGCCTGCTCAAAGGAGGCGATCTCTTCATCTGTGAACTGATAGAAGCCCAGCTCCCGCGCCTTCTGGAACATGATTTCCGTGGAAATCGCATATTCCATGGCCCCGGCTTTCAGCATGGCCATCGTATCCGGATCGGACATATCCATTCCGTACATGCTGTACAGACTCTGATAATACTCAATGAAGCTCAGCAGATACGCGTTCCGGTCCGTAATCTCCTGACCGTTCAGGACAGCCAGCACCACCGGCGCCGACGTCTCCTCTGCCGCCACCGTCTCCGCCGCCGTCTCGGCAGGGGCTTCCGTCGCGGCCTCATTCTCCGCCATCACGGCGGTGCAGCTCAGCAGCAGGGCCAGAGCCAGCATCAGGGAAAGCAAACGTTTCATTATTCTTCTCCTCCGATTTCATTACTTCCGGGATCAATTCCCGGTCATTATACACGAATCCGCCTGTAACTTCAATGAACGAATATGAACGCAGTGTAAACTTTTCAGGCCGCGGCGAAATTTCGCCGCGGCCTGCGTTCAGTTAACCATCATTATTTCAGAAAACCAGTGCCAGATCCACGATGTGCGGCATCCCGGCGTCGCTCAGATAAACCAGCGTATAATGGGGTTCCGCACCGGGATAAACCACCGTGGCCCGGCAGAGGAAGCAGCAGGTGCCGTCCTTTTCTCCGAGGAAGGCTACCGGCGTATAGTCCACGCTCACCAGGTTCTCCATGCCCTTCCGGAAGGCGGCGGTCAGCTCCTCCGTCATCTCATTGCTTTCCGGAACCGTCCATTTAGCCTGTTCTGCCGCGGGCGCCCGCTCGAAGGTCTTCCCTTCCAGCTGCTCATCCCCCGCGCCGGTGATAACCACTTTCCCGTCCGCGTTCAGGGCGAAAACGGCGCTGGCATCCTTGTCGGCTTCCGTGGTCCGGGTCTCGTTTCCCTGCTCATCCGTCACCACGTTTTCCTTGATCAGGTGCTCGGCAGTCAGCGTCTGCTGATCCGCCTGATAGCTGCAGCCGTAAACCCACTCGGTATGCTCCGAGGCGCTGCTGCCCCAGGAAATCATCACCTTGTAGTTATTCGTATCCTCCAGGAACACTTCCAGGGAAGCCCTGTCATCCATCCAGACCTGGCCGTTCACGCTGTCCAGAACCCATCCGGCTCCCGGCATTTCCGCCCTGACCTCCGGAACCAGCCCCTTCGCGTCCGCGATGGACTGATACCACGCTTCCATCAGCCCGCTGATATCCGCCTGGGTTTCCGGAACGATGGCCCTGTACATCTGCTCGCTCTCATCGGCGTTCACCAGGCGGAAGAGATTCTGCTCCGGCTGCGCCAGGAAGAAATCGAACCGGATCCCTTCCTGCGGGAAGGCCAGCACCACATACTGTCCGTCGGGGGCTTCCACGCCATCCGCCTTTTCGAACTTCATGTTGTTCAGCAGCTCCACGAAGGTATCCGCCGGGAAATCGCCGGGCTCCAGGGGGCCGTATTCATTCGTGCTGAGCGTATAGGGAGTTTCGGCCAGCTTCGCCAGATGCTCGTGCAGCGGATCCGTTCCGGCCTCGCCCAGGGCGGCCGCCGTCGTCAGCGCCAGCGCCAGGCATACCAGCAGAGTAACCAGTTTCTTCATTGTATTCATTCCTCCTTCAGTATCCGTTCAATCTTCCGAACCAATCGGTTCTGTACCAACACCTTCTGTACCAGTACCCTCTATGTCAACGCCCCGCGGGGCGGTTTCACAGATTGATACGGATGAAAAACCGGTCTGTCAGTTTTCCTCGATCCGGCTTCTGGCCTTGGCCCGAAGGGAATGATCCAGCTGGCGCTTGCGCATTCTCAGATGCTGGGGCGTGATCTCCAGCAGCTCGTCGTCGTCGATGAACTCCAGGCATTCCTCCAGGGTCAGCGGATGCACGGAGATCAGGCGCATGGCGTCTTCGGAAGCGGAGGCGTTCCGCATATTGGTCACATGCTTCTGTTTGCACACGTTGACCACCAGATCTCCCGGACGGGCGTTCTGGCCGCAGATCTGGCCCATATATACGTTCTCGCCCGCGCCGATAAACAGCGTGCCCCGCTCCTGGGAATAGAACAGGCCGTAGCTGGTGCTGACGCCGGTTTCGAAGCAGATCAGCGCGCCGGCATTCCGGTGCGGGATGTCCCCCTTCACCGGCTCATACCGCTCAAACACGGAGGACATAATGCCCTCGCCCCGGGTATCGGTCATGAACTCGCTGCGGTATCCGAAAAGGCCGCGGGAGGGCACCAGGAACTCCATCCGTACCCGGTCGCTGCCGGTCATGTGCTCCAGGGTTCCCCGTCGGCGTCCGATCTTCTCGATCACCGCGCCGGCGGATGCCTGAGGCGTATCCACAATCAGCCGCTCCACCGGCTCGCATTTCACGCCGTCGATCAGCTTGTAGATGACCTGCGGCTTGCTGACCGCAAACTCATACCCCTGCCGCCGCATGTTTTCGATCAGAATGGACAGATGCAGTTCCCCGCGGCCGCAGACCTCGAAGGAATCGGTGGACTGGGTATCGTTCACCCGCAGGCTCACGTCCGTCTGCAGCTCCCGCATCAGCCGGGCCCGCAGATGGCGGCTGGTCACATACTGGCCTTCCCGCCCGGCGAAGGGACTGTCATTGACCGAGAAGGTCATGGTCACCGTCGGCTCGCTGATCTTGACAAAGGGCAGACCCTCCACCCGGTCCGGAGAGCATACGGTATCGCCGATGGAAATGTCCTCCGCGCCGTAGAGCGCGACGATATCGCCCATCCCGACCTTCTCGGCGTTCACCCGCTTCAGGCCGTCATACTGAAACAGGCCGCCCAGCCGCCATACCGGGCTGGTCGCGCCGGTCTCCAGGTTGGTATGCACCACGTTCATGCCTTCGGTAAAGGTTCCCCGCACCACGCGGCCCACGCCGATCCGGCCGACATATTCGCTGTAGTCGATGGTGGAAATCAGCACCTGCGCCGGGCCTTCCGCGTCTCCCTCCGGCGCGGGAATATACTTCAGAATCGCGTCAAACAGCGGCTGCAGATCCGTTCCCGGTTCCGCCAGATCCAGCGTGGCGGTTCCCTTCCGGGCGGATACGTAGAGGATCGGGTTTTCAATGGTGGTTTCGTCCGCGTCCAGGTCGATCAGCAGATCCAGGATCTCGTTGACCACCTCGTCGCAGCGGGCGTCCGGACGGTCCACCTTGTTGATCACGATCAGCACCTTCAGCTTCAGCTCCAGCGCCTTGCGCAGCACGAACCGGGTCTGAGGCATCGGCCCTTCAAAGCTGTCCACCAGCAGCAGCACGCCGTCCACCATCTTCAGCACCCGCTCCACTTCGCCGCCGAAATCGGCGTGGCCGGGAGTGTCCACAATATTGATCTTATGGTTCCGGTAATGCACGGCCGTGTTCTTGCTCAGGATGGTAATGCCCCGCTCCCGCTCCAGATCGTTGGAGTCCATCACCCGGTCCACGGTCTGCTGGTTCTCCCGGTATACGCCTCCCTGCTTGAGCATCTGGTCCACCAGGGTCGTCTTGCCGTGATCCACGTGCGCGATAATCGCAATATTCCGTATATCTTCCCGAATCATCTGTTCCGGTTTCCTCCTTATTGATCTCTGTTGATCTCCCCGCCGCGCTCATCGGTCGGCGGTCTCCCGAAGCACCAGTCCCTCGTTGTTTTCGCAGGCCAGCCGGATGCTCCAGTCGTTTTCAAACAGCAGCACGTCTCTTCCGCGGCTGTCCTTCGCCCGTCCGGAAGTGGAAGTCAGCTTCAGATTCTCCACCGGTTTCGGCGTCTTTTCCACCCAGCGGACATGGCGGAAGGGCATTCCCTCCATCACGATCTCCGTCTGGTATTCCGTCCTCAGCCGGTGCTCCAGCACTTCGAACTGCAGCACGCCGACCACGCCGACCATGAATTCCTCCCGGCCGGTCTCCGTCCGGATAAAGGTCTGAATGGCGCCTTCCTCGGCCAGCTGGCTGATGCCCTTCTGGAACTGCTTCCGCTTCATGCTGTCCAGCGGCCGCACCCGGTTGAAAAACTCCGGCGCGAACACGGGAATATTGGCATAATGGATTTTCGGTCCGGTGGACAGCGTGTCCCCCAGCCGATAGATCCCGGGGTCAAACAGGCCGATAATATCGCCCGCCCAGGCTTCCTCCACCGCTTCCCGCTCGTCCGCCATGAACTGCTGCGGCTGCTTCAGGGCCACGGCCTTCCCCGTCCCGGAATGCCAGACCTCCATGCCCTTTTCAAAGGCGCCGGATACGATGCGCATAAAGGCCAGCCGGTCCCGGTGCGCGGGATTCATGTTTGCCTGGATTTTAAAGACAAATCCGGAAAAATAAGGTTCCTCCGGCTGAATCAGCCCGGCGTCGCTTTCCCGGGGCAGGGGCGGCGGCGTAAAGGAGAGAAACCGGTCCAGGAAAGGCTCCACACCGAAGTTCGTCACCGCGGAGCCGAAGAACATCGGGGTCAGCTCGCCCTGGCGCACCTTTTCCAGATCGAAGGAATCCCCCGCCTCGTCCAGCAGTTCAATCTCCTCCTGCAGCCGGTCCCGGTAATGCTTCTCCAGAATCTTCTCCAGCGCGGGATCGTCCACCGCCAGATCCGTCTTCTCCACCATCTTTTTTCCGTGGTCGCCGCCGGTATACAGCTCCACCATCCGGGTATCCCGGTGATACACGCCCTGGAAATCCCCGTCCACGCCGATCGGCCAGTTGATCGGGCAGGACCGGATCCCCAGCACCTGCTCCAGCTCCTCCATCAGCGCGAAGGGATCCTTCGCCGCCCGGTCCATCTTATTCACAAAGGTGAAAATCGGGATATTCCGCATCCGGCAGACCTTGAACAGCTTGATCGTCTGCGCCTCGACGCCCTTGGCCGCGTCCAGCAGCATGACCGCCGCGTCCGCCGCCACCAGCACCCGGTAGGTGTCCTCCGAGAAGTCCTGGTGACCGGGAGTATCCAGAATATTGATCCGGTACCCGTCATAGACAAACTGCATGGCGGAGCTGGTCACGGAGATGCCGCGCTGCTTTTCGATCTCCATCCAGTCGGAGGTCGCATGCTTGTCTGTCTTGCGCGCCTTCACGCTGCCGGCGCTGCGAATCGCCCCGCCGTACAGCAGCAGCTTTTCCGTCAGGGTGGTTTTCCCCGCGTCCGGGTGCGAAATAATGGCAAAAGTACGCCGCTTCTCCACCTGCTCGTGCAAAAGGGCGCGGAACTCCGGTGTATCCTGTGCTGGCAGCATGTGTTTCCTCCATCCTTCCGGGCTGTTGATCCTGTTGCCCGCACCGAAACAGGGCTCCCCGCCCCGGCGAACACAACGGGTTATTTTATCCCCTTGTAAACAGACTTGTCAAGCATTCCCTCAGGGATGCACAAAGGTTCCCATATCGCTGCCTTCCAGCACCCGGATCAGGTTCTCCGGATCATCCAGTCCGAACACCCGCACCATCGGCACCCGGTTCTCCGCGCACAGGGCGAACGCGGAAGCATCCATCACCTTCAGCCCCTGCCGGAGCGCCTCGGCATAGGTGATATCCTTAATCAGCGTGGCCGTGGGATCCTTCGCCGGATCGGCGGTATAGACGCCGTCGATGTTCTTGGCCATCAGCACCGCGTCCACCTCCATCTCGACCGCCCGCAGCGCCACGCCCGAATCCGTGGAGAAGAAGGGGTTGCCCGTTCCGCAGGCAAAGAGAACCACCTTGCCTTCGCTCAGATGGCGCCTGGCCGCCATGGCGTTGAAGGGCTCCGCGAACCGGGTCATGTCCACGGCGGACTGCACCACCGCGTCCAGCCCCGCCTTCCGCAGGGCGTCGGCCATGCACAGGCAGTTGATCATCGTTCCCAGCATGCCCATCTGATCCGCGGTAACCGCGTCCATATGGGCGGACGGGCCTCTCCTCCCCCGCCAGATGTTCCCGGCGCCGATCACGATCCCGATCTCCACGCCCATGTCATGCATGCGCCGGATGATCCCGGCAATTTCATTCACCTTTTCAAAGTCAAACAGATCGTTCTCCGCCTTGAGCGCTTCCCCGCTCAGTTTCAGCATAATCCGGTGATATACGGCCATCTGTGTGCCTCCCGTTTTTCTTTTGGGGCTATTATATCATTCCGCCGGACCCTTGACAACGGCGAAAAAAACTCCGGAGGCCGAAGCCTCCGGAGTAATGGAACTGTATTGAATGGGTTCTGTGGAATTACTGCTTCTGCATGGCGGCGATCTCAGCGGCCAGGTCGTCCTTCCGCTTCTCGATGCCTTCGCCCCGCTCGAACCGGGCAAACCGGACCACGTCCAGCTCGGCGCCGGCAGCCTTGGCGATCTCGCCCATCAGACCCTTGATGTTCTTGTCGCCGTCCTTGACGAAGGGCTGCTCCAGCAGGCAGACTTCCTTATAGTACTTCTCGATCCGGCCTTCGACCATCCGGTCGACGATCTTCTCGGGCTTGCCTTCGTTCAGCGCCTGCGCCCGCAGGATTTCCTTTTCCTTCTCCAGCTTGGCGGTGTCCACTTCTTCACGGCGGACCGCTTCGGGCTTGGCCGCGGCGATCTGCAGCGCCAGGTCATGAGCAAAGTTCTTCACGGCTTCGTTGCTGCGGCCGGCAGCGTCCGCCGCCACTTCGACCATGACGCCGACCTTGCCGCCCAGGTGGATATAGGTGGAAACGACGCCGGTGGTCTCATACCGGGCAAAGCGCCGTACGCTGATCTTTTCGCCGATCGCCACGGTGGCGTCGCTGATCAGGTCGGAAATCGTCTTCGTCGCGTCATCCACGAAGGTCTGCGCCAGCAGCGCATCCACGTCCGCGGGATTCGCCAGCGCGACATGCTTGGCCACGTTGTTGGCGAAGTTCACAAAATTGTCGGTCTTGGCCACGAAGTCGGTCTCGCAGTTGACTTCGACGATCGCGCCGATCGTGCCGTCCTCATTGGTGTACTGGGACACAACGCCCTCGGCCGCGATGCGGCTGGCCTTCTTGGCCGCCTGGCTCAGTCCCTTTTCACGAAGCCATTCAATGGCCTTTTCCATATCGCCGTCGCTCTCCACGAGAGCCTTTTTGCAATCCATCATGCCGGCGCTGGTGCGCTCGCGCAGCTCCTTCACCATTGCGGAAGTAATTGCTGCCATCTTTCATCATCCTTTCACTTACAGACTTATTTCATTGATCTCCTGAATCAGGCGTTCTCAGCGGGAGCTTCTTCCGCCGCGGCGGGCGCTTCGGCTTCGTCGGGCTCGTTCTGCTCGCCCTGCTTGCCTTCCAGCACGGCGTCAGCCATCTTGCCGGCGATCAGCTTGACCGCGCGGATGGCGTCGTCATTGCCGGGGATCACGTAATCGATCTCGTCCGGATCGCAGTTGGTGTCCACGATACCCACGATCGGGATGCCCTGAATCCGGGCCTCGGTCACAGCGATATGCTCTTTCCGGGGATCCACCACGAACAGAGCGCCGGGCAGCTTCTTCATCTCGCGGATGCCGCCCAGGTTGGTCTGCAGCTTTTCCCGCTCATGGATCAGCTTGATAACTTCCTTCTTGGGCAGCACGTCGAACTGGCCGCTCTGCTCCATCTTGTCGATCTGATTCAGCCGGTCGATCCGGGTGCGGATCGTCTTGAAGTTGGTCAGCATGCCGCCCAGCCAGCGGTTGTTCACATAGAACATGTTGCAGCGCTTGGCTTCGGACTCAATGGACTCCTGCGCCTGCTTCTTGGTGCCGACGAACAGGATGCTCTTTCCTTCCATCGCCACGTCGCGAACGAAAGCATACGCTTCATCCACCTTGCGGACGGTCTTCTGCAGGTCGATGATGTAGATGCCGTTGCGTTCGGTGAAGATGTACTGCGCCATCTTCGGGTTCCACCGGCGGGTCTGGTGACCAAAGTGTACGCCGGCTTCCAGGAGCTGTTTCATGGAAATGACTGCCATAGGGGTTCCCTCCTTGTTTTTCCTCCCTCTTCCCCGTTGCGGCCGGCCGCCGCTGTCCACGCGACACAAGCAGCCGCAGGGAAAAGGTGCGTAATCGGGTGGATTTTACCATAATCCCCCGCCAAATGCAAGCTGTTTTTCAGCGGCTCAGCGTTTCCCGGGCGGTGTCAATCGCCGCCTGTTCTTCTGCCGTAAAGGGATAACTGTCCTCAAAGGGAATATAGACCAGCTTCGGCCGCAGCGACGTATCCCCGAAGGTCGCGGTGATCACCGCGTAATGGGGTGATTTGACCTTGTTGTTATTATCCAGATACCGCCAGGTTCCGGCGGTGGAATAATGCCTTGTGTCCACCTCGGTGTTCGGCAGCGCTTTCTTGTAGCTCTGCGCTTCCTCGTCGGAATACGCCTGATTATAGACCCGGCCGCTGTACATCCAGAGCCGCTTCAGCCAGGTCATTCCCTTCAGCTCCTCCAGGTTCTGAATATGGTTGAAGCACACATTCAGATCCAGCAGATGGGTCAGGGAGGTCACGGGGCTGATGTCCCGGATATCGTTCTTGAACAGCTCCGCATATTCCAGCTGAGTCAGCTTTGAAATGGGCGTAATATCCTGAATCGTATTGCAGGCCAGAATCAGCACCCGCAGGTTCGGCACGTCCTCCAGGAATTCCAGCGTCGTGATGGAGTTATGCCCAAGATCCAGGGCGAACAGATTCCAGCAGTATTTCAGAATGCTGAAATCCTCGCTTCGGTGATGGCTGGTCTGGTTGTTATGCAGGGTGGAGAAGGCCGTCTGATCCGTCCGGATCAGATGCTCATGGTCGCTTCCCTTCACCACCATGGTCCATCCCCAGCGGATCTCCGGAAACCGTTCCGCCAGCGCGTCGCACTGCGCCTTTCTGATCTTCGTTCCGAACATGTTGACCTGCCGGAGCTGCGGCATCTGGGCCAGAAACTCCGCCAGAGCAGCAAAATCGGTTACCTTCATGTCCCCCAGATCAATGAAGGTTTCCGTGCCGGTGAATGTCTGATTTCCGTCCTGGATTTCCGCCGAGGCCGCTCCGAGAAGCAGCAGCCCCGCCAGCAGCAAGGCCGCCATCCGTCTGGCTGTCTTCATGCTTTTTCTTCCTCCGTCCGGAATGATCCGTTCCGAATCATCCGTTCTGAATCATCCGTTCTGAGCCGTCAGTTCTGAATCGTCAGCTCGTTGTACCGGTTGCATACGATCACAAAGGTCTTTCCGGGCTGCAGGCGCAGCTCCGTTCCCCGGTCGTTCAGGAACACCAGCCGGGCCTTCCGGTCCGTATGCGCCCAGGCGCCGGTGATATGCTTTCCGTTCTGGAAGATATCCGCCTGCCCGCTGCCCACCATCTGATCCTTCAGGCACAGGTAGGTATTCTCCCCGATGACCTCGGAATCATAATCAACCCAGACCACAATCACGTTGGCAAAGGTCAGCGGCTCCCCTGTCGCTTCGTCGATGTTCAGCCCGGAAGCGGAGGTGCGGGTATAGCCCGTCCCCTCCTGATAGGTGAAGCTGCAGGAGCTTTCCGTCCGCTCGTTGCGCTCCGCCAGCCTCGTCTCATTGCCGAAATAGGTCATGGTCAGGCGGGCCGCCTCATCGCCGTATTCCAGCGGGTGATCCGAGAAGAAGAAGGGTCTTTTTTCAAAGGAGACTCCCTGCTTCACCAGCGCCTCATGGATTTCCTTCACCTTCGCGCTCAGATTATGAGGCTCCGTCCGGTCGCTCCGCCGTTCCTTCGGCGCGGTTCCCAGCAGGTTGAAATAGGTTCCCCGCTCCACATAGCCCCACAGATCCAGATAATGCTCCACGTCCGTCATGGTCGCCGTTCCCATGGGAGGGCAGCCGGCGCACACAAAAGCCGCGTCAAAAGCGTTCGCCAGCGGCAGCATCGTCATCCGGGACGACCGGGCGCCGCCGGCTTTCTCCGGATAGCTGTCCCCGAAGAGCGCCATCAGTTTGGTGTCTCCGCCGCCCATGCTGGGCACCTGAAACAGCAGACTGGCTTCTGAAATCCCCCAGAAGGGAAAGGCTTCCGGCGAGCCGCCCAGCACCAGCATGATGGGGGTATAGGGCTCATCCGAAACGCTCAGTCCCGTCAGCGGGCTCACGCCCTCCGTCGCCGCGTGATTCCGGTACTCCACGTTGATCGGCACCGGCGCCTCCGCCGCCACCGGAATCAGCGTCTCCGCGAAGCCGGAGGCCGACCAGCACAGCAGCATCAGCAAGGACAGGATCATGGACAAAAATCTTTTCATATCTCCGGAACTCCCCTTCTATCGATCAATTGCCTTCCCGGTTCATTGCTAAAAGTAATTCTATCATATATTTAGGATTTTTGAAACACTTTTGAAATATTTTGTGGGGAAGCTCTTTCTCAGGGCTGCGCCGGAAGATACGGCAGCACCACTTTCCCGATTTTTTCATTGAATTCCGGCAGGGTGAAGAAGGTGTCAAACTGAACCGCCGCCATGACCGCCCGGGCATCATCCCCGGTCACCAGGCGGGGCTGGTAATCATTCCGGGGCGGCGAGCCGCTGATAAAGGCGGGATACAGGGTAATCCGCTGCCCCTTATAGGTCCCGTTGTCCTCAAAATGCAGCTCCGCCTGCACGACCAGGGAATACAGCGAGGTTACCGTGCTGTTCCGGTAGGGCTCCTCCCGGATCATATCATTGCCGCCGAACACGAAATTGCCCAGCGAATAGCAGGCCGTGCGCTGGTTGATGATATCGATTCCCTGCACCACATGCGGGTGATGCATGATGACCAGATCCGCTCCGTTTTCGATGCACTGGTTGGCGAATTTAATCTGCGTGTCGTTCCGCTTCGCGTCGTACTCCGTGCCGCCGTGCAGCACCGCCACCACCGCGTCCGCTTCCTTTTCCCGCTTCACCCGGGCGATCTCGTTCTTCAGCCAGCCGTAATTCGCGTGCATGCTGGTGGTATCCATGGCAAAAAAGCGGATCCGGATCCCGTCCTTCTCAAAGGTGTAGCTGTCCTGCACCCGGAACCAGCCGATGCCGGCCGCGTCCAGGGTTTCCTGGGTCCGCTTCAGCCCGGGCGCCCCGAAGTCTCCGGTATGATTATTGGCCAGGCAGGCCGCTTCAATGGATACGGATTTCAGGATGCCGACAAACTCCGTCGGTCCCCGGAACCGGAACAGCTTACGCGTGTTCTCGTTGGACTTGTAATCGCTCAGTACTCCTTCCAGATTGATGATCGTGCAGTCGTCCTTCTCGAACATCTCCCTGAAATTCGCGAAAAAGTAATCAAAGCCCTTTTCATAGGCCGCCGTCACAAAGGAAGTCGGCAGCCCGTAGGTGGAGCTGTCGCTTCCGATCGTGCAGTCCCCGGTAAAGGTCAGCTTCACGGTTTTCTCCGCCGCGGCGCTTCCTCCCAGAAAGAGGAGCCCCGCGGCCAGCCAGGCTCCGAGCCGTCTGATTCGGTTTCCCTTTCTCCCGTTTCCCTTCATGCCGTTTCCTTTCCGATGAGATCGCCCCGGGCTGCGGAACTGGCTTTCAGCGCGGCAGCTGCCAGCCCGATGGTGCTGAGCAGGATCAGTCCGTATCCCACAAGCCCCAGATGGTCGCTGATCCAGTCCCCGACGGATACCGGCAGCGGTTCCAGAAATCCGTAAGGCTTGTCAATGAAGAACTGCGTCACTCCGTTGACCGCGATGCACAGCGCCGCGCAGATCAGCGGAACCCAGGCCTTCAGGCCGGGACGCCTCCGGGCGGTGTTCCGGCAGTCCAGAATTACGCGGATCAGAATATACAGGGCGTTCCACAGCTGCTCCGTATGCACAAAATAGGTCACGGTACCGGCGCTGTGCAAAAGCTCCAGAAAGACCTGAGCCGAGCAGAGCAACAGGGTGGTTCGCTCAAACAGCAGACCGGGAGCGCCGGCCAGCTGTTTTTTCTTCACGGCCGCGTAGACGCCGCAGAGCAGCGCGGCCAGCATTTCCAGCGTCCCGACGGCCATCCACCAGTCTCCCCAGGAGTCCCGGACCGCCAGCGGAA
>JAGCBO010000163.1 GCA_017652125.1 Clostridia bacterium
AGGCTGCCGTCCCGCACAATGTAGATGTAGATCGGCATCGTACCCCGGATCTTTCCAATCCGCAGGTGATCGATGTCCAACTCAATCACTGCCATGAATGCGCTGTCCTCGCACCATGTCAGGTTTTCCTGGAACCGTATGCCTTTTTTCTGCAGAAAGTTGCGCCGGAAAACCTTGTTGTGGATGAATACCGGGTCTCTGTTTGTCCTGTTGTGGATCTTCCCGTGATCGTCAAACAGTAGTTCAAACCAGAGCAGGTCGTATTTGTTGTTGTCCAGCACGTTCATGATCTGGCTCAGGCTCAGCGCCCCGGCAAAAAGATCATCAAAATCGCACCATTTGATCCATTCCGACTCGCTGTGGTCTATACACCAGTTCCGCGCCTTTGCGATCCCTCCGTGCGGTATGCTCACCTGGTTCACTTTAAAAGGCATTCCGGAGAAGTATTTCTCCGGGAATGCCTCCGTGCCGTCATGTACCAGCGTTATCCGGATCTGGCTCCAGTCCACCGCCCTCTGCAGCGATAACATCTCGAAGGCTTTCTTCCCGACCTTCCAGGGTTCCGTCCAGTGGGTTATAAACAGATCCAGCAGCATTTTCCTGTCCCCTTTCCACTCCTAACATGTTCTTCAGATCTTCAATCTGTTTTATCAGGCCCTCCGTGTCGTTTTTGACGCCGGCTTTCAGGTTTGACAGCTTCTTTACCATGTTCACCATGATAGAGGCATACTGTATATAATTCCCGCACACCAGCGCCTTCGTCGCGTTGTTGCAGTCGACGATCAGCGAGTCAATCAGACCGATGTTATCCATTAGCCCACCGCCGTCATTTACCGGCAGATCTCTTACTGCTTCCACTCCTTTTACCTCCCCAGATAATGTATTGTCGTGTTTTGGTAACTGGTTACCACGTTTGACAGCAGCGCATTACTCGGCGTCAGGCCGCTGCTTCCCGCGTACAGGAATCGATGCGACGGGCTTACGTTTGTAACCCGGATAAATTGCATTGACTTCCATGAAACATCGTAATCTCTGAATTTGAATGTGCTGCCTTCAAACCTGAAAGTATTATCACAAATAAACTTAGCTATACCGCCTTCCGATGCTTCTATGCTGTCACACTGTATATCCGTACCATCTAATTTCTGTGCAATCGTGTCTCCGTTCAGTTCGATGTGATCAGCTGACAGTTTTATCGTGCTTCCCGATGCGTTGATGGCCGCCACGATTTCCGCTGCTTTGATATTGTTGCCGCTCACCACCAGCGCGATTTTATCCGCGTTCTGGGTAATACTTGACCTGATATTGCTGACGGTGTTGGAAACCTCCGTCCGGATCTGGCCGGCTGTCTGTTCGATAGAGCTTTGCAGACCAGCGACCTCGTTCGCGACCTGGCTCCGAATGTTTGTCGATGTTTGCTCAATAACTGAATAGATCTGGCTGCCGGCGGTGTTCACTTCCGTCCGGATCTGTCTTGCTGTCACTTCCAGCCGGCTGTTAAACTCCTGATCCTGTGTATCAACCGCACGGCCGACCATGGCCAGGCTTGTTGCTGTTTGTTCCAGCTTTACTTCGTTCTCAACGTCCGCCGCGAAGTCTTTTATCAGCACCCATGCGTTGTTTTTCCATACATACTGCAGGTCACCGTATTTGTTCCGCCAGGATACGCCGCTCTGGTTCCACTTTTCGTGTGCCGCGTTTGCTTCGTTCCATGTGCGGTTGTTGTTCCGCTTAATCCAGACATCACCCTCATACAGGACGTTCGTCCCGTTGTTCGGGTCTTCCCACTGGATGTAAACCTTGCTTTTTCTGGCGATCTGCTGTTCGATGTTGGTCATGGTCTGCATGATGACGCTCCATGCCACCTCGCTGGCCGTCGCCTCAACTGTTGTCTGAATATATTCGACCGTCTGCTCGACGACCGTGCTTGTGATGCTGCTGGCTGCGTTTTCGATCTCCGTGCGGATGTAGGTGGCCGTCTGCTCAATAACGCTGGTCGCCATTCCGCTGACCGCATAGCCGACCTCCGTGTGGATCATCTCCGGCGTCTGCATGATGAAGCTCCGCACCTCGCTGGCCACCGTGCCGATCTCGATCCGGATCGCCGTGGTTGTTTGGTCTATCACGCTGTAAGCGTTGATAATATCCTCCTGCGCCTGTATTACTCGCTGATGTATGCCGTTGCCGTCCACCAGCAGCTCCGCTACCCTGGACCAGTCCTGCGCTGCGCCTTCACCGGCGACACCCTCCGCGAGCAGTGCAATATGATCATTTTCTTCGATGATCCATGCGTGCTTCTCTTCGTCGTTCTTCGCCGCGGCC
>JAGCBO010000164.1 GCA_017652125.1 Clostridia bacterium
CCTGCGCCGCGGCGGCGGATCCGTTGATCAGGGGGGCGTCCCCGGCGTCACGTTCCCGTCGTCATCGACTGTCCAGCGTTTCTGTTTTCGGTGCATTTCCTTGTGGCAATCAGCGCACAATGCAATCAGATTGTCCCAGCTTAGTGCTATCTCCGGCTTGTTTACGTTCTCCGGCGTCAAGTGTATTTTGTGGTGCACCTCGTCCACCGGTGTGATCAGTCCCCGGTCCCTGCATCTCTCGCAGATCCCGCCGACTGATGTCTTGTATCCTGCTGCGCATTTCCTCCACGCCCAGGAAGAATAAAAAACATCCTCGAAGCCTTTTTCCTTCCCGCGGATGTCCACGGTATCATCTTTGCATGTTCTCATGGCTATTTCAGCATATTTCGGCTATGTGCCTTATTTCTTTTTCCCGTTGCTATTTCATCCAGCACCCTGTTCCGGCGCTGGTTCACCCACTGGCGGCTCATGTCCATGTCGTTGGCTATCTCGTATTCGCTTTCGCCCTCGACGTAATAACAGCGAACGATCACCCTGTCTTTCCGGCTTTCGATCCTGTCTATGATCATCTCGGCCCGTTCGATGATGGACAGGTTTTCGTCCCGCTTCACGATCAGCTTCTCGATCAGGCCCTCAAGTTTCTGCAGCTGTCCTGCTGTGGAGTTGTTGGTCCTTCTGTCGCCCGCAGGCTTGATGGCCTGTGAACCGATCCCCCGTGGTGCGCCCATGCAGACCAGACGGTCTATTTGCCTGGACAGCGCCCGTTCTTCGATTGTCGCCAGTCTGCATTCCTCCAAGGTTTCAATCTCTGTCATTACGCTTCCCTCCTCCCGGCTTTCGTCTCATCACGCATCGGATGTATGCCCCGTCGACCACGTCGCTGTATCTCATGACCGTCTTCACGTGGGTGTATTCCGGGTACAGCTTTTCCATGATCTCTTTCGCGCTGTTCGGAAAGTCCAGCGCCAGCCGCTTCACCCGTGCATTGCTCACCTTTGTGTCGCTGGTCCTCTGTTTCGGTTTCTTAAGGTTCCGGCTCCGCGCCCACTTCCTCCGGTTTTTCTGCTGCTTCGTGATGTACCGGGCCAGCGCTTCCAGGCCGTTTTCGTTCGGCTGCAGGTGATCCGCGTTTGCGTATCCCCGGCCCCAGATGGTTTCCAGTTCCTCCCGGTCCACCCCGCCGTTCATCACCATGTGGACGTGGATCCGCTCCCGCGTCCCGTCGTCGTTCCCTTCGATGGTGTAGATATATTTCAGCGGTTCCAGTCCCTGCCGCTCCCGCTTCCGTTTCACAGCCCGCAGGAAGTTCTTCACGTCCGTCTGCGCCTGTTCGTATTTCGGCGGCGTCCCCAGGTATGTCAGCGTCAGGTGGATGTCCCGCTCATCAAAGTTCGCATCGATCAGCTGGATCAGTTTCCGCTTGCTCCGTTCCTCATTGTTCCGTTGCACCTTTTCCGGCGTCAGGTTGTGTTTCGCCGCCCTGGCCTTCCCGGCGTTCTCTCTCCCGAAGATCGGGAAGATCTCAACTTCCAGCCGCGGCCCCGCCTTCACCGTCCGGGTCCGGTATCCCATCCGGCCCACCCGGATCTCCGTCGGGATGTCCCGCCAGTACCCGTCCTGCCATTCCCCGTCCATCAGGCTCCCGGATCGCTCCGCTGCTATGTCGAACAGGTCCTCAAACTCCCAGGCCATCCGATCCTCCTACCCCGGGAAGGAGTTTGCACCCTTCCCGGACCCTTCCCGCTATCGCCGTCACGTTTCTGCCGACGATCGACTTTTTGTTCTTTTGTTAATACTCCATACAAGCCTTGCTTTGCGGAACCCATCCCGCAGTTTCCGAAGGCTGGCCCTCCGCGGGCACCGTGCCGTCTTTCCGGCTGTCAGTTTTATGCTGGTTTACCCATTCCGGGTTCATCAGCACCCGGCAGCTGTATTAGGGCTTTCGCCCTGGCGCAGAAGGCTGGACTCGAACCAGC
>JAGCBO010000165.1 GCA_017652125.1 Clostridia bacterium
AGACGGGCCTGACGGTGACGCCCCCGGAGGACGGCGGCGTCTGGGAGGTGACCAACCCCAACGGGACGAAGATCCTGGTGAATCCTTCCGCCGGGACGATCGAGGCCGCGGACTGGGCGCGGTTCCAGATTCCGCCGCTGCCCTACACGAAGATGACCGGCATCAAGGATACGGCCTGCGGATGGACGTATTATTCCGAAATGGTATTTGACGGTCCGCCTGCTGCGGTGACCTTCGATTTCGCGAAATACGGTATCCCGGTTTACGCGGATGAGGAGGACGTGTATCTGCCCCTGGAACTGCTGTCCACGATGTTCACGGACGTGGCATGCAACTATGTGCTGTGGAACGGGGAATCGGTTCTGAAACCAGTGATGAACCTCGATGAGTTTACTATGATGCCTCTCGAATGGTATGAGAGCAGATATATGCGCACCCTGCTGACCGGGAAAAGGCAGCGGAAAGAGGATGTAATCCGTGAAGATTACGCGGAGCTGTGCTTTACCCTGGATTATTTCTACGGTCATCCGGGTCTGGGCATCCTGGACCAGGGCATCAGCGAAAAAGGCCTGGATGCCGCGCTGGATGACGTTCCGGAACTGGCATCTATCAAAGACCGGCTGAAAGATCCCGACATGCTCGAATACATGCTGGCATTGTTCGACCTGTTCAATGTCGGCCTGAATGAGGGGCACAGCATGTACTTTGGATTCTATGCCATGGCGCTTCCGGATTTCCCTTACCCGGAGATTATGAGTAAGATCGAGAACCGTATCGACTCGATGCTTCAGACCAGACCCTATTTTCTGAATGAAATCACAGATGAGGTCAGGAAAGCGCGAACAGCCGCCTGGGGGGACGACGTCTACCGGGAATGCGGGAGTACCGCTATCATTCGGATCGATGAATTCCACGATGATGCGGCGGGCTGGGAAGCATACTACGCCGGAAAGGGAGAAATTCCCATGGACGCCGTCGGCATCACCTGGACCGGCCTGAAGAAAGCCTCGGAGAATCCCGCGATCAAAAATATCCTGTTTGATCTATCCGCGAATGCCGGCGGCAGCAGCGATATGCTGATGTATATGATCGACCTGATGTTCGGGGACAATGTTTTTTGCGGTTACAACGTCCTGACCGGACAGCGCGAGTATGCGGTTTTTCATTCGGACAAGAACCTGGACGGCGCATTCTATGAGAAGGACGATGAAGTGAAGTATGACTTCAACTATGCCGTGCTGACCACGCGGGCCGCCTTCTCCTGCGGCAACCTGATGCCATTCCTGATGCAGGAGCATGGCGCGGTGCTCCTCGGCGAACCCCCGGGCGGCGGCAGCTGCTGTATACAGTTAAGTACGCTGACGAACGGCGGTGAATATATGATGTCCACCTGGCTCTGGGCCCTGCGGGACGCGAAGGGCGAATCTGTGGAAGGTGGCTGTAAAACCGACCTGCCCATTGCGCGGATCGAGCCGGAAACACCGACCCATGAGGATCCGCGGCTTTCCAACGGCGATTACACGCCGTACTTTGACGACGTGATGCTGGACAGGATGATCACCGAATGGTTTGAGGAACAAGCGCTGGCGCCTGCCG
>JAGCBO010000166.1 GCA_017652125.1 Clostridia bacterium
AAACGGACAACGCCGATCCCGTGGCGCAGGGGCTGAAGGACAAGGCGGTCCGGCTGTATGTGACCGCCGGGGCCGCTACGGCCTTTCTCCAGCCCGAGCTGCTGGAGCTGCCCGGCGAGACGCTGGAGGCGCTGATTGCCGATCCGGAGATGAAGGATTTCGACGCGATGCTGAAAAACGTGCTGCTGATGAAGCCGCATACGCTGCCCAAGGATCAGGAGAAGCTGATCGCCATGATGGGCGAGGTGGCGGAAGCGCCCGACGCGATCTTTACCTCGCTTACTACGGCGGACATGAAGCTGCCGCCGATCCGGCTGGAGGACGGCAGCATGCAGGAGCTGACCGAAGGGAACTATTCCACCTTTATCCATTCCGAGGACCGGGAGATCCGGCGGCAGGCGTTTCAGCATCTGATGACCACCTATGAATCCTTCGGCAACACGATTGCGTCCACCTACGCGGCCAGCGTGAAGAAGGATCAGTTTATGGCGGACGCGCATCACTTCGACAGCGCGCGGCAGGCGGCCATGAAGCCGCTGGAGATTCCGGAAGCGGTATACGACAATCTGATCGACGTGATTCACGAGTACATTCCGGTGCTGCAGGAATATCTGCGCCTGCGGAAAAAGCTGCTGGGGCTGGACGAGCTCCATCTGTACGATCTGTATGCGCCGATGGTGAAGGGCTACCAGATGAAGCTGCCGTATGAGAAGGCCTTCGACCTGGTGCTGGAAGGGCTCAGCCCCATGGGGGAGGACTATCTGGACAAGCTGCGGGAAGCCCGGAGCGGCGGATGGATCGACGTGTATCCCAGCATCGGGAAATCCAGCGGAGCCTTTTCCGCGGGAGATCTGCGGGAAGTGCATCCCTATGTGCTGCTGAACCATAACGACAATCTGGAAAGCGCCTTTACCATCGCCCACGAGCTGGGCCACAGCATGCATTCCTTCTACAGCAATACACACCAGCCGGCGCCGAAGAGCGATTACAGCCTGTTTGTGGCGGAGGTGGCCTCCACCTGCAATGAATCCGTGATGATGCGCTATCTGACGGAGACGATGAAGGAGCCGGCGGCGCAGGCCTATCTGCTGAACTACTTCCTGGAGCAGATCCGGACGACGGTTTTCCGCCAGACCATGTTCGCTGAATTTGAAAAGATCAGCCACGAGATGGCGCAGCAGGGGATTCCGCTGACGAAGGAAAGCCTGTCGGAAGCTTATTTCAGGCTGAATGAAACCTATTACGGGGAGACCTGCTTCATGGATCCTGAAATCGCTTCGGAGTGGATGCGGATTCCGCATTTCTACCGGGCGTTCTATGTGTATGTTTACGCGACAGGGCTGTGCGCCGCCGTTTCGCTGAGCGAAAGGATTCTGACGGAAGGGGAGTCCGCCGTCGCGGATTACCGTAAATTCCTCTGCGCCGGATGCAGCGTGCCGCCGATCGACGCCCTGAAGCTGGCGGGGATCGATATGTCCTCGCCCGAACCGATCCGCCGGGCGATGGAAGTCTTCCGGGAGACCGTGCGGAAGATGGAGGAGGCGACAGAGAAGCTGTGACAGGAGAGAAGAGCATGAAACAATATCCGATCCCGGGAGCGGAGCAGCCGGTTCCCTACGGAAGCGCCGTGATGTGGTGGCTGGGACAGATGGGGCTGCTGATCAAAATGGGTGAAACCCTGCTGTGCGTGGATTACTTCGCGACCGTGATTCCGGAGCGGCAGATTCCGCCGCCCATCCCCGCGGACGAGGTCCGGGGGATCGACGCCTTTCTCGGCACGCACAACCACCTGGATCATATGGACCACGAGGCGTGGCGCGTGTGGGGAAAGACCTGCCCGGAGGCCCGCTTCGTGTTTCCCCGGCTGCACCGGGAGAGCGTGATCGCGGACGGAATCGGGGAGGACCGCTGCCTGGGCCTGACGGACGGAGAGAGCTGCCGGGTGGGCGAGGTGACGATTCGGGCGATTGCCGCGGCCCACGAATTTCTGGATCCCGATCCGGAGACCGGGCTGTATCCCTGCCTGCAGTACATCATCGAGGGAAACGGCGTGCGCATTTACCACGCGGGGGATACGCTGCGGTACGAGGGCATGCTGGGAAAACTGCAAAAGATCGGCCGGCCGGACGCGGTGATGCTGCCCATCAACGGCCGGGACGCGGAGCGGTACGGGCGCAACTGTATCGGAAACATGACCTTTCAGGAGGCCGTGGATCTGACCGGCGAGCTGGGGCCGCGGATGGCGATCCCGGGACACTGGGATATGTTCGCGGACAATCCGGGGGATCCGGAGGCTTTCCGCCGCTATCTGGACATAAAATATCCGGGGAAGACGGAAACCGTCATTCCCCGGATTCTGACGCCGATACGGCTGTAAGGGATTACGAATCCAGCGCCTGTTTTGAATCCAGCGCCTGCACCGCGGCGGGCAGATCGCTGAGACGATCGATGACGCCTTCCGGATTCACCGCGCGGCCGAAGCCGTAAGCGGCATGAATAAAGGGGATGCCGGCGGCCTGGGCGGATTCCTGATCGCGGATGGTATCCCCCACGTAAATCCCCTTCCGGAAGTGATTCCTTTCCATCACAAGACGGATATTTTCCCCCTTGGACTTCAGGGTGCGGCCCCATTCCTCCCAGTCGAGAATCAGATCGCCCACGCCGGAGGAAGCCAGGAAGGCGTTGATATAGCCGCACTGGCAGTTGCTGACGATGGCCAGGGAATAGCCCATGGACCGGAGCGCTTCCAGCGTTTCCCGCAGCAGGGGATAGAGCTGGCCGCAGTGATCATAAAGGTATTCGACTTCGAACTCATTGCAGATCCGGAAGACTTCATCCCGGCGGGAGGCGGCCAGGGCGGGCTGCAGGGCATCCTGAATCTCCCGCATGGTCAGCCCCATGACGCCGTGGACATCCTCCGTGGTGACCGGGGGGAGGGAGGGATCTTCCCTCGCGAAGATGATATTCCAGGCTTCCGCCACCTTTTCGGCGGAATCCCAGAGGGTACCGTCCAGATCAAAAAGAATCAGGGTATCTTTCATGAAAACCTCCTGCATTTTCGGATGAGGGCGAAAAAAACCGGTTCCGACGCTGGACAGAAATCCGGCGGGGGTATTATACTACTGGGGAAACAGGCATGACAAGGAGAAAAAGCGGGATGGAAAAGCATCTGAGTGAAATGACCCTGGAGGAGCTGACGGCGCCGGAAGGGATCCGGTGCAGCTGCGGCAGGATCCACCGGTGCGGGCTGAGCTGGTTCCGGACCGGAGCGGGGGTCATCCGCCGGCTGCCGGAGGCGCTGGAAGCGCTGAACTGCCGGCATCCGTTTGTGGTGGCGGACCGGAATACGCAAAAGGCCGCCGGGGAGAAAGTGGCGAAAATCCTGGATGAGCACGGGATTCCGCATACGGATTATCTGTTTCCCATGGAGGGGAAGATTGAACCGGATGAGTACGCCGTCGGTTCCCTGACGATGGCCTTTGATCCGGCCTGCGACGGGATCCTGGCGGTGGGCAGCGGCGTGGTCAACGACTGCTGCAAGGTGCTGGCCCATGCCTGCCGGCTGCCCTCCATGGTGGTGTGCACCGCGCCCTCCATGGACGGATACTGCTCCAATTCGGCTTCCATGATTGAAAACCATATCAAGGTCAGCCTGTACAACGCGTGCCCCCGGGCGATTCTGGCGGATACCGACATCCTGAAGACCGCGCCGGACCGGATGCTGCAGGCCGGGCTGGGGGATATGCTCGCCAAGTATGTTTCCGTATGCGAATGGCGGATCGCCCACCTGATCCACGGGGATCCCTACTGCGAGGAAATCGCCGGGATGGTGCGGGCCAGCCTGAAAAAGATCGTGGATCATGCGGCAGGCCTGATGCGGCGGGAGGACGCGGCGCTGGAGGCGGTGATCGAGGGACTGGTGATCTCCGGCATGTCCATGGCCTTCGCGGAGATATCCCGCCCGGCCAGCGGCCTGGAGCATTACTTCAGCCATCTGTGGGAGATGCAGGCGCTGCAGCGGGGCGTTCCTTCCGATCTGCACGGCATTCAGGTGGGCGTGGGGACGCTGCTGACCTTATGGATCTATGAGAACGTGCTGAACATGGAAAAACCGGACGCGGAAAAGGCCCGGAAAAAGATGGCCGGCTTCAGCCGGGAAAAATGGGAGCAGTCCATGAACGCCATCTTCGGGCCCATGACGCCCGACATTCTGGCGATTGAAGACCGGGTACAGAAGAACACGGCGAAGACCCAGGCGGAGCATCTGGAACGGATTCTGAGCCACTGGGAGGAGATCCGGGAGATTATCCGGGAGGAGCTGCCCTCCCGGGAGACGGTGCGGCAGCTGATGGCGGACTGCGGGATGCCGCTGACGCCGAAGGATCTGGGCATCAGCCGGGAGGATACCCTCGCCGCGCTGAAGGGAAGCCGGGAAATCCGGGACAAATACCTGACCTCCAGCCTGCTGTGGGATCTGGGACTGCTGGGAGAGACCGCGGAGCGGCTGCCCTGCGAATAAACGGGGGATCCTTTCCTTTTTCCCCGGCCGCAAAAGGCCGGGGAAAGGAATTCAGGATACAGATTAACCAATGGAAAAGAAAAGGAGAATGATTCAATGAAAAAAATGCTGGCGGCTGTCCTTTCCCTGGTACTGATGCTTTCCGTTTTTTCCGGCGCCCTGGCGGTGAACGAGGATATCGACGGAAAAATCGTGATCTATACCTCCATGTATCAGTTTGAAATCGACAAGATGACGGAAGCGCTGAAGCAGGAATTTCCGAATCTGGAGGTTTCCTTCTTCTACGGCGGAACGGGAGACCTGCAGACCAAGATCGCAGGCGAGATGGGGGATCAGCATAACGGCGTGCTCAGCTGCGACATGCTGATGGTGGCGGAGCCCGCCTATTCACTGGAGCTGAAGGACTACGGATATCTGGAAAAGATGCCGGTGGACGCCCCGGAAACCCTGTTCCGCGAGGGCCTGAGCTTTGACCCCGAAGGATACTGGTATCCCGTGCGGACGCTGAACATGGTGCTGGCCTACAACCCCGAAAAATACAAGGCGGAGGAGCTGCCGAAGACCTATCAGGCCTTCGCGGAGGACGCGGGCATGCAGGGCATGATTTCCATGAGCAATCCGCTGACCTCCGGAACGGCCATGGCGGCCATCGTGGCGCTGTCCGACAAGTACGGATACGAGTATTTCGACGCGCTGGGAAAGAACAAGGTGATGATTGAATCCGGCTCCACCGCCCTGGCGAAGCTGCAGACCGGCGAATGCAAAATGATCATGATTCTGGAGGAATCCGTTCTGCGGATCCGGAAGGAAGAAGGATCGAAGATCAGCGTGGTCTATCCGGAGGACGGCGTGATTCTGATTCCCAGCACGGTGATGACGATCGCGGAGAACAAGAGCGCCAACGCCAATCTGGACGCCTGCGAGGCGGTGACAAAGTGGCTGCTGAGCGAAGCCGGCCAGAACCATATTCTGGACGGATATATGCACAGCGTGCTGAAGGGGATGCCCTGCCCCTACGACTCCATCGATACGGACGAGCTGGCCAAGAAGGATATGGGCGTGAACTGGGAGCGCTGCTATCATGACCGGGAAGAAATCCGCACGAAATTCCAGGAAGCGGTGACCCTGTCCAAATAAGGAGAAGGCATGACGGCAACAAAGCGGCCCCGGAGCCGTTCAAAAAAAATACTGATCGGTATTCTGAGCCTGGTTATGCTGGGATCCCTGCTGCTGACAGCGGCAGGGATCAACGGCATTCATGAGCAGAACAGCTCTGTCTATGCCGGGGAGGATATCTGGGCCCAGGCGCTGGCGCTGAGCGGAGAGGCGGGAAATCTGTACCGCCTCTCCGTTTCCCCTGCCCTGCAGCGGCAGGAGGAGGGAACGCGGACCGCCTGCACCGCCGCGGCCCGGAAGATGCTGGCGGAAAGCTGGGGCCAGCCGGAGGAAAGCCTGGCAGGCTTTTCGGAGGAGCAGGTATGGAAGATGCTTTCCATGACCTGGTCCTATTCCCGGCGGAAGCTGTCCTCCTCGGACCGGAAAGCCCTGGATGCGCTGGGGGACCGGACGGCCCTGCAGGATCAGCTGCTGCGGATGATCGCCGCGGGATCGCAGGCTGCAGCAGAGGCTGCGCCGGCATCAGCGGAGGCCGCAACGGCCGCAGCGGAGACTCAGGGGGCCGGGAGCTCCGTGCTGGAGAACGCGGATCAGGAAAAGCGGACGCAGATCTTTCTGGCCTCCGGCCAGGAGGACTGGGCGGTGCTGAACCGGGAAACGGCCATGGCTTTCAGCCGCGCGGCGGGGAGCGACGGGAACGCGGCCGAGGCGATCCGGGAAGTGACGGACGGCCGGATTTCCGCCGTCCGCGCCTGGGTGATTCAGCACGCGCGCACCGTACTGCTGGCAGGGATCCTGATGACGCTGGACACCCTGCTGCTGTTCATTTTCCTGCATTCAGACCGCAGCTGGAAGATGGATTTCAAGTGGATCCTGATCCTGGTGATGGTGGATTTCCTGCTGCTGTTCCAGCTGCTGCCGCTGGTCTATCTGTGCGTCAAGGCGTTTTTCCCGGACGGCAGTTTTTCTCTGGAAACCTTCACAAGACTGTATACCTACCGGATGAACTGGCAGGCGCTGACCAATACGCTGATCGCGTCCGCCGGCACCATGGCGCTGGGGACTCTGATCGCGTTCCCACTGGCCTGGCTGGTGGGGCGGAGCAATCTTTACGGCCGGAAGTTTTTCCGGTTTCTGTTCGTGATGACCTATATGGTGCCGCCCTATGTCGGCGCGATGGCCTGGCTGCGGCTTCTGAACCGGAACGTGGGAACGGTGAACCTGGCGCTGCGGGGCCTGTTCGGGCTGCAGATCACGGAGGGGCCGCTGAACATCTATTCCCTGGGCGGCCTGATCTGGGTGCTGACCACCTTCTATTTTCCCTACGCGTTCATCACGATTTCCCGGGCCATGGAAAAGATGGATCCCACGCTGGAGGAGGCCTCCCGGGCTTCCGGAGCGAATCCGCTGACCACCGTGATTCGCGTGACGCTGCCCATGATGACGCCCTCCCTGATCGCGGGGGCGCTGCTGGTGTTCATCTGCGCGGCCAGCTGCTACGGCATTCCCTCGATTATCGGGGCGCCGGGAAACGTGCACACGGTGACGACGAGAATCGTGGAATATTACGGCATGGGCGTGAAGGGAATCAACGACGCGACCGGGCTGGCCGTGTTTCTGATCGCCCTGGCGCTGCTGGTGCTTTTCATTTCCGACCTGATTCTGGCCCGGAAACAATACATCACCGTATCCGGGAAATCGACCCGGCCGGCCCGGGTGGATCTGCGGCGCTGGCGGATTCCGCTGACCGTGCTGGTCTCCCTTTTCTGCCTGATTGCGGTGGGGATTCCCTTTGCCACGGTGCTGGTGACTTCCTTCAAGACGGACGTGGGGAAGAACCTGTTCGAGGCGGGCAATTTCACCTTCAGTCAGTGGCAGTCGCTGTTCCGGGGGGAAACCCTGGACTGCCTGAAGAATTCCCTGATTTTCGGCGCCGTCACGGCGACCGCCGGAATCATCGTTTCCTGTACGATGGGCTATCTGACCCAGCGCACCCGGATCCGGGGACGAAAGCTGCCGGACTTCCTGATAACACTGGGATCCGGAACGCCTTCCGTCGTCATCGCGCTGGGACTGATCATGACCATGCGCGGCCAGTTCGGAATTGATCTGTACTATACCGCCGCGATTCTGATCATCGCCTATCTGATCAAATACCTGATGATGGGCATGCGGACGGTTTCCTCCGCCATGTCCCAGATCCACGTTTCCCTGGAGGAAAGCTCCCAGATTTCCGGCGCCGGCTGGCTGAAGACCATGCTGCGGATTACCGGGCCCCTGATCTTTCCCTCCATCGCGGCAGGCTGGTTCCTGATCTTCATTCCCAGCTTCTATGAGCTTTCCATGACCACGCTTTTGTACTCGCCGGACACCAAGACCATCGGCTTTCAGCTGTATCAGTACTGGACCTATACCAGCCAGCCCCAGGCCTGCGCCATGGCCTCCGGCATTCTGCTGATGATCGTGCTGCTGAACTTTATTCTGCACCGTCTGACAAAGGGCGAGTTTTCCATCTGATCCCGCCGAAAGGAGCGAAGCGACCATGGCTTCCGTATCGATTCAGCATGTGACCAAGCAGTTCGGAACGACGACCGTGCTGCGGGATTTTAACGAGGAGTTCCGGGACGGGGAGTTTGTGACGCTGCTGGGGCCTTCCGGCTGCGGAAAAACCACCATGCTCCGGATGATCGCCGGGTTTGAACGGCCGACTTCCGGGGAGATCCGGATCGGAGAAACGCTGGTTTCCGGGGAGAAAACCTTTGTGCCTCCGGAACAGCGGGGGATCGGTATGGTGTTTCAGTCCTACGCGGTCTGGCCGCATATGAACGTGTTCAGCAATGTGGCCTATCCGCTGCAGATCCGCCATACAGCCCGGAAGGAGACCGAGGACCGGGTGAACCGGATCCTGGAGGTGGTTCACCTGGCCCAGTACGCGAAGCGGCTGCCGAATCAGCTGTCCGGCGGACAGCAGCAGCGGATCGCGCTGGCACGGGCGCTGGTGGCGGAGCCGGAGCTGCTGCTGCTGGATGAGCCGCTGTCCAATCTGGACGCGAAGCTGCGGGAGAGCATGCGGTTCGAGATCAAGGAGCTGACACGAAAGCTCGGGATCACCGTGGTGTACGTGACCCATGACCAGACGGAGGCGATGGCCATGAGCGACCGGATCTTTCTGATCAATAACGGAATCGTGCAGCAGTCGGGCACCCCGGAGGAAATCTACAATCATCCGGCCAATCCCTTCGCGGCGGATTTTCTCGGGAAGGTGGACTTCTTTGAGGGAACGGCAGGGAACGGAAAAATCCACCTGACCGCGTGGAACGCGGATCTGCCGGATCCGGAGGGACAGGCTTCCGGCCCGGTGCAGGTGGCCGTACGGCCGGAGAATATCCTGCTCGGCGGGCCGGGAGAGGGCATTCCGGGCGTGATGACGCGAATGTACTACCTGGGCGACAGCACGGACTGCCGGGTGCGGGTCGGAGAGACCGAGATCCGGGTGATCGGCGACGGGTTCGCCTATCACCGCTTCCGGGAAGGGGAGGAGGTCAGCCTGACCGTTCGCAGCTACCGGGTATTCAGCGGGGAGAACGTGGAGGAGCAGCTGAAAATCCGGACCTGATCCGGAGCGGGGAGGAAACCGGAAGCATGAACGAACAGGAGAGACAGGCCGTGCGGGCGGCCAAGGCCGCGCTTCGGAAGCGCTTCCGGCAGATCCGGCGGGGTCTGACGGAGGAGGAGCGGGCGGTCCGGTCCGCCCGGGCCGCGGAACGGATCGCCGCCCTGCCCGTCTGGCAGGAAGCGGAAAACATCCTGGTTTACCGGAGCCTGCCGGAGGAGCTGAGCCTGGATCCGCTGATCCGGGCGGCGGCTTCCGCCGGAAAACGGATCGCGTATCCCGTATGCGACAGCGGCGGCCGGATGAGGGCAATGCGTCCCGGGGCCTGGCGTAGGGGCGCTTTCGGCATAGCGGAACCGGATCCGGAGCGGTCGGAGGAAATGGCACCGGAGGCAATCGATCTGGTGATCTGTCCCGGGGTCGCCTTGGACGGGGAGAAACGCCGGCTGGGCATGGGAGGCGGATACTACGACCGCTTTCTGCCGGGCTGCCGGAAGGCGGCGGTGATTATGGCCTCCTTTGATGAACAGCGGGCGGAGGAGATTCCATAGGAGCAGGAGGATATCGCCGTGGATGCGGTGGTGACCGATCAGA
>JAGCBO010000167.1 GCA_017652125.1 Clostridia bacterium
GAGAATGCGCTGAAGACGCTGGTTTCCCGCCTTCGGGTGCTGCTGAATCAGATTGATCCCTCTCTTGGCGCCTGCATTGTCTCGGACCGCGGGGCGTATCACTGGAAGTGTATCGACGGCATGACCATCGATATGTATGAAATCGACGCGATCTTTGAGCGCCTGGGAGAAAACAATGTTCCGGCTCCGGAACAGCGCCGGCTGTATAATCAGCTGCTCGAAAAATACGCGGGCGATCTGCTGCAGCACAGCGAGCAGAACGAATGGGCCCTGGCGAAGGCGACCACCATGCATAACAAGTATATGGCGGCCGTGTATGCCTATATCGAACTGCTGAAAGCCAAGGCGCAGTACGCGGATATTGTCAGCGTCTGCCGGCGGGCGCTGGATATCGATTCCTTTGACGACCGGCTTCATATGGAGCTGATGTCCGCCCTGATCAAGATTAACCGCACTGGGGAAGCCCTCGTCCAGTATAAGCATGTGGTTCAGCTGAATTACCGCTACCTGGGCGTTCAGCCCAGCGAGGATCTGCAGGAATTCTATAAGCAGATCGTTTCCGCCGGAAAGACCCTGGATTTCAACCTGGAGTCTATCCGTAATGAACTGCGGGAGAGCGGGGAGCGCCGGGGCGCCTTTGTCTGCGAATATACGGTCTTTAAGGAAATCTTCAATCTGCAGATGAGAAACCTGGAACGTCTGGGCGCCACGATGTTCCTGGCGATTATCATGGTTTCTCCGTATAATGACAAGGATATGGATACCATGCGCCAGGACAATATCATGACCGGGCTCCTGGATATTCTCAGAAAGAATCTGAGAAAGGGCGATACCATTACCCGGTTCGCGCCGACCATTTTCGCGCTGCTTCTGCCGACTGTGAATTATAATACCGGCGGCATGGTGCTGGAGCGGATTAAGCGGGTGTTTTACCGCAGTTATCCGAACAGCAATATCGTGTTCAATTACCGCGTCGGTCCCCTGAGCTCTCAGCCGCTGCCGGCCGAGGAACCGAACAAGCTGATGGACTGAGATCCGCGTGAAAGCCTTATGGATCAAGGGCCGAGGCGGCAGCATTCTGAACGCTTACAGCAAATTCAGAGCCTCGGCTTTTGATATGTAACCGAAAAATGACGCCTGAAAAGTATAATATGATTAGGGTGTACCAGTGACTTTTCTTCTTCCCGAGCAGGAAGAATATTGGTGACCCGACAGGATCAAAGCGGTTCCCGCGTTCTCTCCTGCCGGAAAACGGAACCTTCCGTATTCCGGAAAGGCAGAGATAAAACAACGGGAACGCTGTCGTAACCCCGGATAGATGTAACTCAATGGCTCTTTTTTCGGGCACGGGAAGTAACGGAAAACAGAGCCGGAAAACGGACGGACTCTGAATCTGAGACTGTGAGAACTGGATGAGGTGAAAAGCATGAAAACCAACCGGAAGCTTAACTGGATGATCATCACCCTGATCGTGCTGTCCCTTCTGATGGGCAGCGCCTGCGCGGATGATAAGCTGTATACATCAACCCCCTTCAAAATTCCGGTCGATCAGCTGGAGGAGGCGGCGCCGGAAGAAACGCCCGGTGAGCCGGATGCGCTTCCCGGAGAAGAACTGCCTCCGGAAGCGGAGAACCTCCCGGAGGAAACTCCTTCCGATGAAAACGGCCAGGCTCCTTCTCAGATTGAGGAAGGCCAGAATGCGGAGGGCGGCGAAGTTCCCGCGGGAACGGCTGAGCCTGAGCTCCTTCCGGAGGATCAGCGCAAAGTCTCCATTACCTCCTCCCGCACGGAGCATGTCACGGCCGGCGAACCCATTTATCTGGAAAGCCATCTGGAAGGCTTCGGCAATCTGCAGGTGAATTACCGCTGGCAGGTGGACCGGAACGACGGCCAGGGCTGGCAGGATGTCGGATCCAACCGGAGCTATCACGTGTTCATTGCCACGGCGGAGTCGGTTCAGTACAGCTGGCGCCTGATCGTGGATGTGGTGGAATAAAAGGCGGTTCATACGGACGTCTGACGGGATAAGGATAACCCGATGATGCGGGGAGGAAGGAAAACGATGAGTAAGACTAAGAAATGGATCGCCACCCTGGTTGCGGCGCTGCTGGTTTTCCAGACGGTGCCTGCCCTGATGGACGGAGGCGAATATATCAGCAATGTGACGGTCGGATCGCTGGAAGGTTTCCGGGAAGCCCTGGAAATCATCTGCGACGGCGGAGCGTATATGCTGGAAGGCGATGAGCTGACGCTGACCGCCAACGAGGATTACATGCCGCTCTGGAGCAGCAGCAATCCCGATGTGGTGGAGATCGCGGAAGGCTATACGCCGACCCACACCGCCACGATTCAGGCTTTCGCCCCCGGCGAGGCGGAGATCACGGCCGCGGAGGGCAGCCAGTCCAAAACCTTCCGCGTGACGGTCGTCGATCCGGAAACCTATGAAGGCGATGAAGAGAATAAGCCTGCCGAGGGAGAAGAAGAGCAGGAACAGGAACTGGATGCGGACGGCAATCCGATCCAGAAGGACAAGATGGTCATCGTCATCAACGGCGGCAC
>JAGCBO010000168.1 GCA_017652125.1 Clostridia bacterium
AGGTCCATGGCTCCGCAGCCGAAATGCCGCTCCAGCTTCAGCCCCTCCAGAGACTTCAGCTGATCGCCCAGTTCGCTCTCCGGCTTGCTGTCGTTCACCGTCACCACCGCGCCGCTGGCGCGCAGGAGCTGCGCCGCGGCGACGCCGCTTCGGGCCATTCCGACCACCAGGACTTTTTTCTGATCGTAATTCATAGCTGTTCCTTTTCCGGTATTCTCACTTCACGCACACGCTCAGCACCCCGATCAGGGTCAGTACCAGCGTAATGCCCGCATACATGCTGACGATCTGTGTTTCCGAATATCCCTTTTTCTCAAAATGGTGATGAATCGGGCTCATCAGAAAGATCCGCTTTCCGTGGGTCAGCTTAAAATAATAGCGCTGCAGAATGACGCTGACGCTGCTCATAATGGGGGTAAAGAAGAGCAGGATGAGCAGCAGCGGCCGGCGAAGCAGCATGGCGGCCGCGACCGCCGCTCCTCCCAGCAGCATGCTGCCGGTATCGCCCATGAAGACCTTCGCCGGATAACGGTTAAAGCGCAGAAAGCCCAGGCAGGCGCCGGTCACGCTCAGCGCAAAGACGCCGATGGTATTCACTCCCGAGACTTCGGGATTATCCGCTCCGGCCAGCGCGATCAGCAGCGCGCAGATCAGCGCCCACCCGGAAAAGCTGATGGCGGAAACCGTGCTCAGCAGCCCGTCCAGGCCATCCTGCAGATTGCTGCTGTTCACGATGAAAAGGACGGTCAGCGTCATCAGCGGCAGATACCAGATTCCCAGATCCCATTCAACGTTCACAAAAGGAACCAGGATGCGGCTTCCGACCTGCGGATGAAAGTAGCAGTACAGGCTGAACCCCGCGGCGATCAGCACCTGCAGCGCGATCTTCTGCAGCGGGCGAAGGCCCTCATGGCGTTTGCGGACCGCTTTGATATAATCATCCGCAAATCCGACGCCCATACTGAGAAAGGAAACGCCGAGCAGCGGCAGAATATAATCCCAGGCGCCCTTCCACCGGGCCGGATGAAACGCGAGGGAGGAGATGAGGATTCCCGCCGCCATCATCAGTCCGCCCATGACCGGCGTTCCCTGTTTCTGCTGATGCGCGGGGCCGAGCTCATAGATCGTCTGGCCGAAATGCAGCTTGCGCAGGCGCGCAATCAGCTTCGGCCCGATCAGGAGAGCCACAGCCAGGGACATCAGCATCGCGCCCATCATTCTGTACATGATGTATCCCTCTTCTCTTTCTCCTTCTTCATTTTCAGAAGGATCTCGCTGACGATGGCTTTTTCATCGAAAGGCCTCTTGATTCCCATGATTTCCTGATAGGTTTCATGGCCTTTTCCGGCGAGAACAACCACATCGCCGTCCTGCGCCATGCGCAGGGCCTGTTCGATGGCCTCCCGCCGGTTTTCAATCACCTCATAGCTCTTCCCCGTGGGCTTAATTCCCTTTTCAATGGCTGCGAGAATCACCAGGGGATTCTCCGTACGCGGATTGTCGGAGGTCAGAATGCAGTGATCCGCCAGTCTCCCGCCGATTTCACCCATCATGGGGCGTTTTCCTTTATCCCGGTCTCCGCCGCAGCCGAACAGGGCGATCACCCGGTTCCGGGTAAACTGGCGGACCGTCTTCAGAATATTCTCCAGCGCGTCCGGAGAATGGCTGTAATCCAGAATGACCTTATAGGGCGTTCCCGTCTGCAGCACCTCAATCCGTCCGGGCACGCGGGTGACCGCGCCCAGGCCGGCCTGAATATCCTCCGGCGAAATGCCCATGATCAGCGCGCAGCTGGCGGCCGCCAGCGCATTGTATACGTTGAACATGCCGGTCATATGCATGCTGATCGGAAACTCGTTCATATCGTGAAGCTGAACGCTGAACCGGACCCCGTCCTCCGAAATCTCAATATCCCGCGCAAAGACATCCGCGTCCACGCAGATTCCGTAGGTAATCCGGGGCAGCTCCAGCCCCTTCTGCAGCCGCTCCGCCGTTTCATCATCCGCGTTAATGGCGGCATTCCGGACCATTCCGCTGAGGAAGAACTGCTTCTTGGTTTCAAAATAGCGGTCCATCGTGTAGAAATAATCCAGATGGTCCTGACTCAGGTTCGTATAGCAGCCCACTTCAAACGTCATGCCGTCGAGGCGGTTCATATCGATCGCGTGAGCCGAAACCTCCATGCAGACCACCTGTACGCCCTCGTCCGCCATGACCCGCAGCATTTTCTGCAGATCGATGGGATCCGGCGTGGTCAGTTTGCTGTCCAGATGCTGATTAGCCACCACGGTTCCGGTGGATCCGATAATGCCGCACTTGAGCCCCGCCTTTTCGCAGATACTCTGCAGAAAGTAGGTGGTCGTCGTCTTCCCTTTGGTGCCTGTAATGCCGATCATCCGCATGGACCGGGAGGGAAAGCCGTAAAACGCCTCGGCAATCCGGGCCATGGACGCCCGTCCGTTCGTCACCCGGACCTGAGGAACATCAATATCCACAAAGTGTTCAACGATCAGCGCCACGCATCCGTTCCCCACTTCCTCCAGGGCAAAGTCATGCTCGTCAAACCGGGCGCCGACAATGCAGAAAAAAAGCCCGTTCTCCGACTTGTCCTGGCTGGAGGATACCAGTTCCCTGATTTCGGTATCCAGGCTGCCCCGGGTTTCCGCCACATACGGCACTTCCGCCAGCAATTCCTTCAGTTTCATGCAAAGCCCATCCTTTTCCCTGTCCGCAAATGTCTGCGATTTTTATTTTACCACAAAGAGAGCGCTTTGGCTACACTCCCGGAACATGCAACAGAAGGGAGACTGACACCGTCAGTCCCCCTGGTTCGTCTGATTTCCGTTCTGGGTCGCTGCCGCGGTTACTTTCATCGTTGCGGAGGCCGGCGCCGTCAGCCGGACCGTTCTGGCTCCGCCTGAGCCGATCAGATTGAGTTTCACCGCCTCCATGCAGACGCTCAGGTCATCCGTACTCATCGACAGTTCCGCATCCAGCCGCTCGTTCTTCTCCGTCACAATCCCGATGCGGGTGGAAAGCTTGCTGATATTCCGCATGCTTTTTCCGATCCCCGACAGATCGCCTACCAGAATGATCAGCATCAGCGCGATCACCAGCCCGATGGTCACCCAGGCAATGTCCCACCGGATCCCTTCCCGGGACAGAATTTTCTTCTTTTCCTTTTGTTCCTTCAGCGTCTCCAGTGTTGCGCCTGATCTGAGCCCCAGGCTTCCCGTCCAGTCCTGGCTCTGCGTATAGGCGGGGAGCGAGGCGGAGCAGGTCATTCTCCTCCGGCGGAGACTGGTCTGCTGTTCCCGGATTTCATCATAGCGGGAACTTCTTTCATGCCAGTTTACAGCCACGTCCTCGAGTCTTCTTCTGGCTCTCACCGGCATTTCCGTCATACGCTATCCCCCCTTTCCCCCGGTTGAGGATCTGCTCCGTTTATTTCGGGACAGATCCTTAATCCGGATGATTTTCAAGGCCCGCAATCATTTCCAGCAGGGCCGGCAGCTCGTTCGTAAAGGATTCCCAGCCGCTGTCGCTCACCTTTTCCGCCACGACCCGGACATGATCATTCGCTCCGGTAATCTCCACATCCCGATCCTCCTTCAGGATCCGGCTGCGGATATTCACCGGAAGGAGCACGCGCCCCTGGGCGTCAAAGGTCTGGCTGTCATAGCTCAGCGCGTAAAACTGCTCCAGATACCGGTTGACCGCCGGATTCAGCGTCCCCAGCTTTTCATAAGCCTCGTTTCGCTTCTCCCACATGGCGGTCGGATACAGGGAGATGGACTGGAAGTCATAGGACGGCGCAATACAGAAGGTGCTTCCCAGCTTCTCCCGGAAACTCTGGGGAATCACCAGCCTCCCTTTATTATCCAGGCTGTGGTTATAGGAGCCGATAAAGCGCCCGGAAGCCTTTCCGGCCGCGGCGGGAGCGCTTTTCTGAGATTTCTCTGTCCGCGGATCATCCATCTCAGCGCTCCCCCCTTTCGCCACTTTTTCATCCTTTTTTGGGATGATTTCCCCTTTTTCCCCACAAAAATAGCATAAGAATTCAATCTGTGCAAGTCCCCGACCGTCGGAGAAAAGACGGAAAATCTGTTAATTTGTTAATTTTATTTTTGTTTTTCGTAATTATTTTGTAATATTTATTTTCGCGATAGTATCTCCCCCAAAAATGCTTTTCCATATTTTGTGGTGAGCAAAAAAGCGGACGCTGTTTCAGCGTCCGCCTCAAAAAAACGTTTGGGAATGTTTGTTACAAAAAATTAAGATTTACGGTTATATAATCCGAACCGGTGTGAATCCAATGCTGTCGCAGGAGGCCAGGGTATAGGCGATCCCGTGATGAACGCCGGTAAAGCCGTTCTGAATTCCGCTTCCGTGAAGATGCCCGTAGACCACCGCCGCCGCGCCGCAGGCTTCCAGCATGCTGACGAAAGGGTTTTCCCGCTCGTCGCGGGTCAGCGGCGGAAAATGGGTCATGACCACCAGCGGCTTGCCGGCATTTAATGCCCGGGCCGCCTCCAGGCTCAGCTTCAGGCGCTGAACCTCCCTGCAGTAAATCTTCCGGTCTTCCGGAGCCAGGGGGGCTTCCCGGGTGGGGGTGATCCAGCCTCTGGTTCCGCAGATCACGCAGTTCTCCAGCTCCGCCGCATCATGCTGCAGCGCAGTCATCCTGTCCGGCAGCACGCTCCGGACCCGGGTGATGGAATTCCACCAGTAGTCATGGTTCCCCTTGCAGAGGATCTTGATTCCGGGCAGCTCTCCGATGGCCTTCAGATCGGGTACCGCGTCCTCCAGACGCATCGCCCAGCTGATATCCCCGGGAATCAGCACGGCGTCCTCCTCCCGGACCAGGCTTCTCCAGGCTTCGCTGATATGAAAAAAATGCCTGTCCCACTGGGGACCGAACACGTCCATCGGCTTCTCATCGCCGCCGGACAGATGCAGATCCCCTATGGCAAACAGGCGCATGGTTTCCTCCCGGAGGCAGGATTACCGGTCCTCCTCCTCGTCCTCATCATCCGCTTTTCGTTCCTCATCCTCGCGGACATCCTCGAGACTGAGCTCGCTCTCAATCTCACCGAACTCCTGGCTGGGAATATCTTCTTCAGGCTCCACGTCGGGAATGATTTCATCCATGGCGCTGACATCATCCATATCACCGATGGTATCAGGCTCAATCCCTTCCTGGATCTCTTCGGACTGTTCGTCGTCCCCGCTGTTGGATTTGCTCATTTCCTTCAGGCAAAACAGACAGACATCCTTGCCCGGCAGAACCGGGGCTTCATTGCAGATGCTGCAGAGCTCCACCTCGTCCTCATGCTTTTCGCCCTTCAGCTCACGCAGACAGATCTTACAGTATTTTTCATCCTCGCGGATATAATTCAGGTCACAGCGGGGGCACTTCACCAGTTTCATGAATCTTCCTCCTCCTGTTTGTCAACGATCCACGGCTTGTGATTATACTCCCTCATTATATATGTTGCAATAGGGAATACAGAAATAATCAGAAAAGAACACTCTCCAGTTTTTCCAGCAGTTCCTCCCGGCCGGTGCCGTCCTCCCCGCTGAAACAGATGATTTCCCACGGCTGAACGCTCAGGGCTCTGCAGATCGGCGCCAGATACTTGCTTCTGGCGCCCCGGCTGATCTTATCCGCTTTCGTGGCAATCACGGTAAAGGGAATATCCATCTGGCGAAGAAAGCGGTTCATCGTCCGGTCATCCTCCGTCGGTTCATGCCGGATATCCACCAGGCAGAGCACATGCTTCAGCTCCTCCGCTCTGGTGAAATAATCCTGCATCATCGTTCCCCATCGCTGCTTTTCCCGTTTGTCCACTTTGGCGAAGCCGTACCCCGGCAGATCGATCAGGTGAAAGGCATCATTCAGCAGAAAAACATTGATCAGCCGCGTTTTCCCGGGGGTGGAACTGGTTTTGGCCAGCTTGTTTCTCCGGCACAGCTTATTGATCAGCGTACTTTTCCCCACGTTGCTCTTTCCCACGACCGCGATCTGATCCGGTCCGCGGCCCGGAAAATCCCCGTAATCCGCCATGGAGGTAATAAACTCAGCACTTTTGATTTCCAACGGCCGCTTCCCCTTATTTCCGGATCAGCGCTGTATTCAGCACTTCCTGAATTTCCCGCACGGGAATGATGTCAAAGCATTTCAGCACATATTCCGGTATCTTTTCCAGATCCTTCCGGTTTTCCTCGGGAATCACCAGCGTTTTGATGCCGGCCCGGTAAGCGGCGAGCGTTTTCTCCTTCAGCCCGCCGATGGGCAGCACCCGTCCCCGCAGCGTAATTTCTCCCGTCATGGCCACGGTCTGCCGTACAGGCTGACCGGTCAGAGCGCTCGCCAGCGCTGTAATCATGGTCACGCCGGCGCTGGGGCCGTCCTTCGGTACGGCTCCCTCCGGAACATGAACATGCACGTCGATATCCTTATAGAAATCGTCCTTCAGGCCAAGCTCCTGGCTGTGAGCCCGCACCCAGCTGAAAGCGGCTTCGGCGGATTCCTTCATCACGTCCCCCAGCTGGCCGGTCAGCTTCAGCTGGCCCTTGCCGGGCATGGCGGTGCATTCCACCTCCAGCATTTCGCCTCCGACGCTGGTATAGGCCAGCCCGTTGACCACGCCGATCCTCGGCTCCTTCTCCGGTTCCTCCCGGTGGTAGCGCGGCGCGCCCAGCAGTTCGTGAAGCATGGCGGCATTGACGGTCATGGTCTTCTTTCCGTGATCCAGCATATAGACTGCCGCTTTCCGGCAGACCTTTGCCGCCGTGCGCTCCAGCGTCCGTACGCCGGATTCCCGGGTATATCCTTCGATCATCGTGCGGTAAATCGCATCGGATATCTTCAGGGATCCCGCCTTCAGCCCGTGCTCCAGAATCTGCTTCGGCATCAGGTGTCGTTTCAGAATCTGCAGCTTTTCCTCTTCCGTATAGCTGGGGACTTCGATCAGTTCCATCCGGTCCAGCAGCGGCAGCTGAATGGTTTCCATGCTGTTGGCCGTCGTGATGAACATCACCTTGCTCAGATCAAACGGAAGCTCCAGATAATGATCCCGGAACGCGTTATTCTGCTCGGCGTCCAGCACTTCCAGCAGCGCTGCCGCCGGATTTCCCCGGAAATCCGCGCTCATCTTGTCGATTTCGTCGAACAGGAACACCGGATTCATGGTGCCGGCCTGTTTCATTCCGTAAATAATCCGGCCGGGAATCGATCCGATATAGGTGCGGCGGTGTCCCCGGATTTCCGCCTCATCCCGGACGCCGCCCAGGCTCATCTGCACAAACTTCCGGTCCAGCGCCTCGGCAATCGCCTTGACAATACTGGTTTTGCCCACGCCGGGAGGGCCGACGAAGCAGAGGATGGGACCTTTCAGGTCCTTCTTCAGCTGCAGCACCGCCAGATACTCAACGATGCGCTCCTTCACTTCCTCCATCCCGTAGTGATCCCGGTTCAGCACCTCGCGGGCGCGGCCCAGATCCAGATTATCCGTTGTTTCCCTGCCCCAGGGCAGATCCAGGATCCATTCGATATACGTCTGGCTCAGGGCAAATTCGGGCGATCCCGGAGGGGTGCGTCCCAGCCGGTCCAGCTCCTTTTCGCATTTGCCTCTGGCTTCCTCGTTCAGAGGCGTGGCCTCCATCCGCTGCCGCAGCTCCGCAATCTCAGCGTCATCCTGATCGCCGAGCTCGGTCTGGATGGCCTTAATCTGCTCCCGCAGATAATAATCCTTCTGGTTTTTCTCCACCTGCTTCTTGATGCGGGCCTGAATCTGTTTCTCCGTATCCGCCATATCGGTTTCCCGCATCAGAATGACGCAGATTCTCTCCAGGCGGCGCATCGGATTCAGTTCGTTCAGAATCTCCTGCCGTTCTTCCCGTTTGGAAAGCATATTGGCCGCCAGCACATCGGCGAGATCTCCGGGAGCTTCCAGACTCCGGATGGATTCCACGGTTTCCTGGCTTACCCGCTGGGAAGCCAGGGCATAGCTTTCAAAGAGATCCTGCGCGGTGCGCACCAGCGCGTCGGCGTCGGCCCTGGACCGGGGTTTCCGGTCCCGGCAGATCTGGACGGAAGCCTTCATGAAGGGGTCTGTCTGCAGCATCTGCCGGATCACTCCGCGGCTTTCGCCTTCCACCAGCAGGCGGATGTTTTCTCCGGGAAGGTTCATCACCTGCCGGACCTGGGCAATGGTACCCACTTCACAGAGATCTTCCGGTCCCGGATCCTCCGTTTCATCCTTGATCTGGCTGACCAGAAAAATCCGCTGGTCATTCATCATTCCCTGCTCCAGGGCCGCGATGGAACGCTGCCGCCCCACGTCAAAATGGAGCAGCATGCCGGGAAAAATCATCATTCCCCGCAGGGGCAGTACGGGCAGTTCCGCTACTGAGGTATTTCTCATTCATTCCTCCGTTGATGGTTTCCGTTCTCTGGGATCAGGAAGCGTCCGGCTTGTTTTCCTGCGTCTCGGAACGCCGGGCCAGCCGCCGTCTGGTTCCGCTGATCAGCGTGGGCTTCCCTCCTGTCAGGGCTTCCTTCGTGATCACGCATTCACTGATATCGGTCTGTCCGGGCAGCTCGAACATGGTATCGAGCATGGCGTCCTCGATAATGGCCCGCAGCCCTCTCGCGCCGCATTTCCGCTCGATCGCCTGCCGGGCGATTTCCCGGACCGCGTCGTCCTCAAAGGTGAGCTTGACGCCGTCCATATCCAGCAGGGCCTCATACTGCCTGCACAGCGCGTTCCGGGGCTCCCGGAGAATCCGCACCAGCGCGTCCTCGTCCAGTCCCTCCAGCGTGACCACGATGGGCAGCCGCCCGACGAATTCCGGAATCAGTCCGTATTTGGTCAGATCCTCCGGCCGGACGTCCTTCAGCGCGTCCACCCGGTTCGGATCCCGCTGGCTCTGAATCTCCGCTCCGAAGCCCAGGGTCTTCTTTCCGATCCGGTTCTCGATAATCGGCACCAGCCCGTCAAAGGCTCCGCCGCAGATAAACAGAATATTCGTGGTGTCAATCCGCACCATTTCCTGATGCGGATGCTTCCGGCCTCCCTGCGGCGGCACGGCGGCTTCCGTTCCTTCCAGAATCTTCAGAAGCGCCTGCTGAACGCCTTCGCCGCTGACGTCCCGGGTAATGGACATGTTTTCGCCCTTGCGGGAGATCTTGTCAATTTCATCGATATAGATGATGCCCCGCTGCGCCTTTTCAATATCCCAGTCCGCCGCCTGAATCAGCCGCAGCAGGATCGTTTCCACATCGTCTCCCACATATCCGGCTTCCGTCACGCTGGTGGCGTCGGCTATCGCAAAGGGCACCTTCAGAATCCGGGCCAGCGTCTGCGCCAGATAGGTTTTTCCGCTGCCGGTCGGCCCCAGCAGCAGGATATTGCTTTTCTGAAGCTCCACATCCTCTTTCCGCTGCTTCCGGTTGATCCGTTTGTAATGATTGTATACCGCCACGCTCAGCGCCCGCTTGGCCCGTTCCTGGCCGATGACATACTCGTCCAGCGTCCGCTTCATTTCCTCGGGCGTCAGCAGATTCACCTTGCCGGGTGCGGAAGGCTGACGATCCGGGCTGATTTCCTTTTCCTCGTCCAGAATACCGTTGCAAAGCGCAATGCATTCGTTGCAGATGTATACGTTGGGGCCGGCTATCAGCCGCTCCACCATTCGCTGGTCCTTTCCGCAGAAAGAACACCGGGGGCCCTGTCTGGTATAATTATTCGCCATTTACACCCTCACTTGTCCGCTTTCTTGTCTCTCGGCTGATAAATTTCATCAATAATATGATATTCCAGGGCTTCTTCCGCACTCATGAAATAATCTCTTTCCACATCCGCCTGGATCTTTTTCAGGCTCTGGCCGGTCATTTCAGCCATCATGGCGGTCATCTTCTTCTTGGTCTTCATCAGCCACTCCGCCCGGATCGCCACATCCGTCGCCTGGCCCTGAGCGCCGCCCAGAGGCTGATGAATCATGACCTCGGCGTTCGGCAGCGCCAGCCGCTTGCCTTTTTCTCCGGCCATCAGCAGAAACGCGCCCATGCTGGCCGCCATGCCCACGCATACCGTGCGCACCTGCGGCCGGATATACTGCATCGTGTCATAGATCGCCATCCCGGCGGTCACAGAACCTCCCGGGCTGTTAATATACAGGCTGATATCGCTGTCCGGATCTTCCATTTCCAGAAACAGCAGCTGCGCGACAACCAGGTTGGCGCTATCGTCGTTGATTTCGCCCCCCAGGAAGACAATCCTGTCCTTCAGGAGTCGGGAGTAAATATCATAGGAGCGTTCGCCCCGGTTGGTCTGTTCAATGACCATGGGAATCAGCGGCATTTTTCTGCCTCCTCTCTTGAATCAAAACCGGCGGCCCAACAGGGCCGCCGTTGGGTTTTGTGTAATTATTCCGCGTCCTTCTTCTCCGCGGGAGCTTCTTCCTTCTTCTCCTCCGCCGGGGCTTCTTCCTTCTTTTCCTCCACGACGGCCGTCGACTTCAGCAGATCCAGCACCTTGCGGATGGAAGCGCTCTGCTTCAGATAGTCCTTCTGCTCTTCGGTCAGATCCTTCCGGAATTCCTCCGCGTCCCGTCCCATGGCTTCGGCCTGGCGGGCGATTTCCTGATCGACCTCTTCCTCAGTGGGCTCGATCTTCTCTTCCTTCCGGATCGCGTCCAGCACCAGCTCGTTCATCACCCGGGTTTTCGCTTCCGGCTTCTGCATGGCTACCAGGCTCTCCCGGGACGTATTGGTATACTTCATATAGTCTTCCATGGAGATTCCCTGATAGCTCATCCGCATGGCCATATCCCGGAGCAGATACTCCGCTTCATCCTCGATCATGGCCTCGGGAATATCCATCTGCGCGTTCTCCCGCACCTTTTCCATCAGGGCGTTTTCCACGATGGAATCATTGTTTTTGTCGATCTGCTCCTGCAGCTCCTTCACGATGCTTTCCTTATACGCGGCAAAGGTATCGAATTCGCTGACGTCCTGGGCAAAATCGTCATCCAGCTCGGGCTTCTCGGTCACCTGAATGCCGTTCACCTTCACATGGAAGACGGCGTCCTTCCCCTTCAGATCTTCCTGATAGTTCTCCGGGAAGGTAACCTGCAGATCCTTCTCCTCGCCGATGGTCATGCCCACCATCTGCTCCTCGAAGCCGGGGATAAACGTATGGGAACCGATCTTCAGGGTCTGATCCTCGGCCGTGCCGCCGGGAAACGCGACGCCGTCCACCGTACCGGCATAGTCCAGATTGACCGTATCGCCTTCCTGTACAGGACGGTCTTCCACATCCAGAATCCGGCTGGCCCGCTCGCGGTCCCGCTCGATCCGGGCGTCGATCTGCTCGTCCGTCAGCTTCTGCTTCTCCACCTGCACCGTCAGGTTCTTATACTCGCCCAGGGTTACGTCAGGCCGCACGAAGACCTCGACCTTGATCACCAGATCCTTGCCCTTGCCGATCTCCTGCACATCGACTTCCGGACGATCCACCGGCTTCAGATCCTCTTCCTTCACCGCGTCTTCATAGGCATCCGGCAGCAGCATATTGACCGCTTCGTCAAAAAAGACATCTTCTCCGTACAGCGTCTCAATCATCTTCCGGGGAGCCTTGCCCTTACGGAATCCGGGAACGTTAATCCTCTGGCGGAGCTTCAGGAAAGCCTTCTGCGTCGCCTCGTCAAACTGTTCTGCGGCAAAGGTAAGAATCAACCTGGCTTTGTTTCCGGAAATCTTCTCGTAGGTATGGCTCATGAACTGTTTTCCTCCTGTGTCCTGTTGGACGTCTTTCCTGGTGTTCGGAAACACCAAATGGCATTCTATCACAAGTCTTTCGGCATTGCAACCGCTTACCAGGGATCGCCTTCGGCCGGCAGCAGTTCGGAAAAACCGACCCCCAGAATATCGCTGGTCCGGCGGGAGGATTTTTTCCCGCTGCCCGCATCCGTCATCCGGCAGAGCTGATGCCCCATGAACACGATGCAGGAGGTGTCTCCCCCATCCAGGTTAAAGCCCACCTTGCAGCCGCGCTCCATCATCCTCTCCGCCAGGAAGCGGATGCTGTCCCCCTGGGAGCGCTTGATCCGCCCCTCCAGCATCATGAAAAAGTAATGCCCCTTTTCCACCATGCCGATCGCGGTTCTCGGCGCCTTGCTTCGCCCGTATTTGGCCAGGGCGCTTTCGTTCAGCTCCCCGTCCCGGATCAGCCAGGGCCCGAAGGCGAGCACATCCCGGGCGCCCCCCTCCAGCAGCTCCGCGGCGGTCTTCTCATTGCTGTAGAAAACCTGCAGATCCCCGTCGGGATACAGGGCCAGGCAGTCCAGGTTCGGAAACTTGCTCGCTTTGGCGGGCCAGGTTTTTTCGCTGTAGATCTCCCCGTTCCGGATGATGACCCCCACCCGGATTTTCTGCTGCATCCGGGTCTGGCAGTAATCGCTGGAGAGGGCCAGCACCGTCCCCGTTTTCCGGCAGATTTTATAGGGATAGTCCGCGCTGGAAAAGCGTTTTTCCTCATCGTTGAAAACCATGTGAGGCATCTCGCTCCCCTCGGCGCACCAGACCTCCGCCTCATACCAGACCCTTTTCGGCTTTGCCTGCTCGCGGCGGAAGATCTCAACCTTCAGCGTGCTGCTGGCATAGCGCCAGACGCCCTCCTCCGGATTCTCGTATACAAACTCCCCGCCGTCCAGAAACCCGGCCCCGTTCAGCTCCGGAAAGGCGCCCTCCTCCGCCCGGGCCGGGAAGGCCGCCCCCATGAGAAGCAGCAGCGCCAGGAGCAGGCCGGCCAGGCCGGCTGTCAATCGTCTTTTCATCCTACCCCCATCATCCGGTGCAGCACTTCCTGATAGGCCTCAGCCGCGCCGTCCAGATCCCTCCGGAACCGGTCGATATCCAGCGGTTCGTGCGTACTGCTGTCCCAGAAGCGGGCGGTATCCGGAGTAATCTCATCCGCCAGCACGATGCGGCCTTCATACCGGCCGAATTCCAGCTGGAAATCAATCAGCTCAATATTGATCTCCTTCAGATAGGCCGTCAGGATATCATCCACCTTCAGGCTGATCTGGGTGATCCGGTCCATTTCCTCCGGCGTGGCCAGCTTCATCGCGTAGATATGCGTATGGTTGACCAGGGGATCATCGTCCATCCCCACGTTCCGCAGGTTGTACTCCACGACCGGGGAATCCAGCTTCATCCCGACCGGCAGCCCGGTCCGGGTATTCAGGGTTCCGGCCACCCGGTTCCGGATTTTGACGGAAATGGGAATCATCTCGCACCGCTTCACCAGGCTGTGACGCGCGTCAATCCGGCGGATGAAATGCGTCTCGATCCCGTGCTGCTGCAGCAGGGTGAAAAGATGTTCGCAGACAGCGTTGTTCACCTCGCCCTTCCCGAGGATCCGCCCGCGTTTCAGCCCGTGAAACGCCATAGCCTCATCCTTGAAAAAAACGATTGCCTTGTCGGGCTCCTCCGTCGCATAAACCTTCTTGCCTTTTCCTTCCCGCAGAATCGCCCCGATTTCCGGCATCGCCCTCGCCTCCGTAACTCCTGAAGCCGTCTGAATGAACCGCTCTTCCGAACCCAAAGCGCCCCGAATCCTTTGTGATTTCAACAGTTTATCATGTTCGTGCCCTTTTCTCAAGGATGAAAAATGCCTTTCTTTCTCCCAATTTTGACAAACCCGGGTTTTCGGTGCGGCGGATGCCCCGGCCGCCCCGGCGCCGGGGATGACAAAAAGCGCCGGATGCGGTAGAATATTTCCGCGGCGCCCCGGCGCCGCGCATCAGAACACAGTCATCGGAGGTTTTTGAATGGATCATTACAGCAGAGCACGCAGGGAGGGGCTGAAGGTATATACCGCCGCGATTCAGGCCAATGCCGACCCCTACCTGCCCGTGCTGGAGGATAAAGTACCCAATCTTTCCCAGCTGTCCAGGCAGTCGCTGGGCGTGATTTCCATTCCGGTGGACCGGATTATCGGGTCGGTCTCTTCCGGCCGTTCCTATGCCTTCGCGGGCAATTTCATGCCCATTCTGGAAGGAGCGAGCGAATTTGCCACGAAGTGGGCGCGGCTTTACGAAAGCGTGGAGCAGGAGGGCGTCAATATGCCCGTCACCGCGCTGGAATACCTGGGGGAATACTATATTATCGAAGGAAACAAACGGATCTCCGTCATGAAGTCCATGGGCGCGCTGGAGATCGAGGCGGACGTGACCCGGGTGATTCCCGAAAGGGACGGATCTCCCGAAGTGGAAGCCGCCTTCGAATACTTCGCCTTCACAAAGGACACCGGCCTGTACGCGCTGTATTTTTCGCGGCCCGGCTCCTACCAGAAGCTGATGTCTCTGCCCGGTATGCGGGCCGGAGAGGAATGGACGGAGGATGAGGTTCTCACGCTCCGCAAGCTGTACCATTATTTTCATGAGGTGTATCTGACCGAAATGCGGGATCGTCCCGCCATGCCCGTGGGAGACGCCTTTCTGATCTGGCTTTCCGCCTTTGACTATCTGGAGCTGCGGGACGCGGACCGGGATACGGTGCGGGACCGGATCCGCCTGATGTCCCGCGAATTCGAGCAGCAGGACGGCCGGGTCAATCTGGTCATGGAAGCCGCGAAGCCCGCGGCGCCCCTGATTTCCGCGCTTTTCCGGCCCTCCAAAGTCAAGGCCGCCTTCCTGTTTACCCGTTCGCTGGAGGATTCCGCCTGGAATTACTGGCATAATCTGGGCCGGCTGGAAGCGGAGCAGACCCTCGCCGGCAAGGTGGAAACCGCGACCCGCATCGTTCCCTCCCGGGCGAGCGCGGCCGCCGCCATTGACGAGCTGATTGCCGACGGCTATACCGCCATCTTCGCCACCTCTCCGGTCATGCTGAACAGCGTCATCGAGCCGGCGATGGAACATCCGGATGTCCGGTTTCTGTGCTGCTCGCTGCTCTCCAGCTATAAAAACATCCGGAATTATTATATCCGCTTCTATGAAGCCAAGTTTCTGCTGGGGATGGCGGCAGGGATCCTGTCAAAGAGCGGAAAAATCGGATACATCGCCGATTTTCCCATTTACGGAACGCCTTCGGCCGCCAACGCCTTTGCTCTGGGCGCCCGGATGGTCAACCCTTCCGCGAAAATCTATCTGAACTGGTTTTCCTCCGTCTATTTTGACGCGGAGAAGCCGTTTCTCGATCCGGAAATCAATGTCATCTGCAACCGGGATATCACCGCTCCGAATCATCAGGCCCGGGATTACGGCCTGTACGAGCTCCGGGACGGGGAGATCGTGAATATGGGCACGCTGATTCCCCGCTGGGGGCCTTTCTACCGGATGATGATCGAAATGATTCAGGAGGGCTCCTTCAGTTCCTCCGAAAACAGGGAGAAGGCAACCAACTACTGGTGGGGGCTGGGCTCCAACATCGTGGATGTGGCTTTTTCCTCCCGCATGGATCCTTATTCCGTCCGTCTGATTCAACATTTCCGTCAGGAAATCCGCGAAGGCTCCTTCTCCCCGTTTGAAGGGCAGTTCCGGGATCAGAACGGCGTGATCCGCTGCGAAGGGGACCGGCGGCTGACGCCCGCTGAAATCATGTGCATGGATTACCTGGTGGATAATATTGTCGGATCGCTGCCGGGAGAAAACGAACTGATCGAAACCGCGAGACCGCTGGTTCGCCTGCAGGGGATTCAGGGCGAACTGAAGCCTGAACTGTCTGCTTTCAGCTGGAACAGAAAGTGAGTTGGAATGACTATGCGGATTCTGGCTATCTCCGATGAACCTTCGCCCCGGCTCTGGGGCGGGATGTGCAGGGAAGCGCTGCAGGGAGTGGATCTGATTCTCTCTGCCGGAGATCTGCCGTCTTCGTATCTTTCCTATCTGACCTGTTTCACCTCGGCGCCGGTCGTTTATGTGCATGGCAATCATGATGACGGCTATGACCAGAAGCCTCCGGAAGGCTGTCTTTGCGCGGACGGCCGGATTGTGCTGGTCAAGGGGCTCCGGATTCTCGGCCTGGGCGGATCCATCCGCTACCGGCCGGATGCCGTCCATATGTATACGGAGCAGGAGATGGCCGACCGGATCGCCGCCCTGCGGAAATGGATCCGGCGGGCCCGGGGCTTTGATATTCTGCTGACTCACTCTCCGATCCGGGGCGTGGGAGATCAGGACAACCATACGCACCGCGGGTTCGAATGCTTCGGAAAGCTGGTGGAGGAATACCAGCCGGCCGTCATGGTTCACGGGCATGTTCACCAGTCCTACAGCAGCTTTTTTCAGCGCAGCCGGGAATATGCCGGCGTCCCGGTCATCAACGCCTCCGTTTCCTGGGTCTTTGATCTTCCGCCGCTGAAACCGCACCCCGAACCGACGCGTCTGGGACTTCGCCGGATGCTGCGCGACAGCGAGCTTTAAAAAGGGGCTTCCCTCGCCGGGAAGCCCCTTTTTCCGTCTGAAGATCGGTTTTACGCCTGTGCACAGTATTTCCGCTCAAAATCCTCCGGCAGCATCGGCCGGTCGAAATAGAAGCCCTGAACGGCCAGCTTCCCGAACGGTTTCAGGAATTCCAGGATTTCCTCTGTTTCCACGCCTTCGAAGCAGATCATGATCCCCTTCTCCTGCGCGGCCTGGCAAAGCACCTTCGCATACAGAATATTGGTGCTGACCTCTCTCAGTTCCGTGGTAAACGCGTGATCCAGCTTGATCTCGTCCACCTGCAGATGCAGCAGCAGGTCCAGGGAGGAGAATCCGGTGCCCATATCGTCCAGGGCGACCCGGATCCCATGGCTCCGCAGCTCATCCACCCTGGTTTTCAGTTCGTTGAAGTCCATTTCCTTGCAGCGTTCGGTCAGCTCCAGGATCAGATTCTCCACAGGATAGCGCTCTTCCTTCAGAATATCCAGCACCATCTGAGCAAAGCCCTCTTCGTACAGCTGGAGCGCCGTGATATTGACATTGATGCTGAAGTCCGGCAGCGTCTCACGGATCCGGGCGGCTTCCCGTACCGCATGCCGAAGGATATCCTGCCCGAGCGCATTGTATCCCGGATCATTTTCCAGGAAGGAAATGAACAGGTTCGGGGAGACTTCGCCCAGTTCTTCGTCATGCCACCGCAGCAGCGCTTCCGCGCCGGTCAGTTTCCCGCTCTGCAGATCGATAATCGGCTGATAGCGGAGATAGAAATGCTTTCTTTCGCCCACGCAGTCCCGGTGAATGGAGCGGAGCAGGTCCATTTCCCTCCGGCTGTCCTCGGTATCGTTGGCCTTGAAGAAGCGAATGGAATCATACCGGCTGTAATAGGATTCCTCCGCCGCGAACAGGGCGGCGCTCCGGACGGCTTCCCAGTCCGTCATCCCTTCGGCCGGCAGACGGACCGCTCCGGCCGCCAGGCCGACCGGTATGCAGTACTGCCCGATATCGATTCCCGCGGCGCAGGAATCCTGAATCATCCGGTAAACCTCCCGGATCTTCCGCTCATCGTTGGTATTCAGCACCAGCATAAAGTTCTCGCCGTGGTTGCTGTAGGCCTCTCCGGTCTCCTGCGTCGCCTGCCGGAACCGGTCGCCCAGAATCCGGATGACCTGCTTGCTGTCATTGCTGCCGTACAGCATCCGGATCCGGTTGATATTCTTGATTTCGAGCCGGATGACCGCGGCGGGAGTTCTCCGGGCCAGGGTGTCTTGCATGGTTTCAGCCAGCTGATAGAAATTGCGCAGCCCGGTCGCGGCATCCCGGGTTTCCGGGGTTCCGTGATTGACGACATAACCGGCAAAAACATCCGGCTCCCCGTCCCGGCCATGATAGATTCCGCCCCGGCAGGTGACCTCCACATATTCCCCGTTCTTCCCGCGGACACGATAGCGGCAGTAATGATACTGTTTCCGCTGGGTCAGCACCGCCGTCGCATCATCCATGAAGTCCTTCTCGTCATCCGGGTGGATCAGCACGCGCCAGGTTTCCGTAAAGTCCGCGATGAACTCGCTCTCAAAGCCGAAGAATTCACACATGCCGGGAGAAATCCGCGTCACGTTGGTTTCCAGGTTCGTCAGATAGGGATAGAAGTTCTCGCTGGTCAGGCACATGGCGTCGAAGACCCGGTCCGTCAGGCCCATCAGGTTCAGCTGCGTGCCGGAAGCGTGGGTCAGGTTCATGGTCATTTCCCGCTTCAGCTCCGCTTTATTCCGGAACATCATATAGTCCGCCACGCGCAGCACGTCGCGCAGCGTATTGTACTGGGGATTGCTGACCGCGTAGCCCATCGCCAGCTCAGGGGAATGATTCCCCTTCTTCCCTTCCTCGAGGCAGGCCTGCCGCAGATCCCGCACGTCGCGGATCACCGCGGACTCCTCCTGGCGCCGGTAAATCGCCAGGAAATCATCCCCGCCCATGCGGTAGATATGCTCCGCTCCGCGAAGATGATCCGTCAGCAGCACGGCGATATGGCTGATGTATTCATCCCCGGCCTGATGACCGTACAGACCGTTCACGGATCGCAGATTATTGATATCGACAAAGAGGAAAATAAACGGAATCGTCTTGTCGCGGGCAAATTCCGCGTCATAGGTCATGATGTCCCGCTCGTAGCTGCTGCGGGCGCTCAGGCCGCTCAGCGCGTCGGTAATCGCCTTCCGTTCCAGAACGGCGGACGGATTCTCCAGGCTGAAAAAGAAGGCGACGGTAATGACGGTGATGGCTCCGCCGGTCATGAGCAGCTCCTTGAGGAAAATCTGAGCCGTCTCCGCCAGGATCAGGAAAATCAGCATCGGCATCAGGGAGCTCCTGAAATACCGGCTCAGCTTCATCCGGTTCCGGATCATGATCAGCATGGACGCGATAAAATAAACAAAGGCCAGAGCGTATCCGGCGCTGGGGCCGGATCCGACGCTGGCGCTGGTGCCGGTAAAATCAGCATATTCCGTTTTCAGCACCGTCACCAGCAATACGGCATAGACGAAAACCGGCACGGCAAGATAAGGGTACCATTTTTTCTGTTTTCCCTTGTAGAACAGATCCAGCGTATAGATAAAAAACGAATAGGCGTACAGAACGGCGGACAGGAAAAACAGAACATGAAACCCGTCGTTCACCCAGGACGGAATTTCCGCCCGGTGATTCACCGTCCACACGGTAACGCCGTCAAAAATGACATGCAGCACGGCAAAGGACAGCATCCGCTTGAAAATCAGGCTGTCCTTCCCCATCCGGTAGAGCCGGGATATGAAAATCAGATAGAGGAGAACAACAAGGCATACCAGTTCTTCCCGCAGGATCAGAATCGGATACACGGTGATTCATCCTCTCATTGCTTACCCCCGGGCGGAAAGCCACTGCTCCGCCGAGGGGATCGGCTGCTCATGTTCATCCAGCAGATAGGCTCTGTGCCGTTCATCCGGAAGAAACTCCGCCTCCGGAGAAAAGCGCTCTTCAGGAACCTGGAGCCCCACAGGTTCCTGGTTCAGGATTATTTTGACATATTCACGGATATCTGTCAACTTTTTTTCCAGCCGGATCCCGAAGAGGGCCTTCGCCGGAGAATGATGATTATCGCTTCCGGCCGTCATCACCATTCCCTTTTCCCGGCCGTAGCGAAGCGCCCGGGCATCGTCCAGCGGCTCGTTTCCCGCATTGGCGGCTTCGATCCCGTCGCAGTATCCTTCCGCCAGCCGGATAATATTCATGTAGCCCCTCATCCGGAAGGGATGCGCCTGAATCACGCAGCCCCCGGCGCGGTGAACCTCCTCCAGCTGCTGGCGGCGGGTCCAGTGCTCCATCTCCGGATGATTCATCAGATAGGCCGGATCCAGCCCGTAAATGAGATATTCATCCCCCTCATAATTCTGCTCCAGACCGAAAAAGACATCCAGCCCGATGCGGTCGCCTTCCGCCTTCGCGTCCTCATAGCCTGAACAGAAAAGACGGATCCTCTCCTCCCAGGGCAGGCTCCGGTCTATCGCTGTATTGCCCCCGAAGAAATGATCCGTCATGATGATCCCGGTGTATCCCATTTCCTTATACCACCGGGCATGCTCCTTCCCGGTGCTGACCCCGCAGGCGCTCGCCTGGCGGGTATGCATGTGCGTTTCGTACAAAAAAGCCATCCTGCTTCTCCTCCCGAGGGACAAGCATATCAAAAAACCTGTCGCACCGCAACAGGTTTTTTGACGGTTTTTTTGCCGTTTGCGCGTTCCGATCGCCGGTTATTCAGCCGAGCGGCTCAGCAGACCCGCCAGGTAGACGAATTCCTCCTTGTACACGTCTCCGGAAACCGCTCCGCAGTCCCGCAGCAGCCCCAGCACGCTGTCCCAGGTCGCCGTTCCCTTCCACTCGCTTCCGCGCAGCAGCAGTCCCGTCTCCGCCACGGCCGCCGCGAATTTCAGGTTGTCCGACAGGGTTTCCGTCAGGCTGTCCGCCCGGACCGGGAATTCATACA
>JAGCBO010000169.1 GCA_017652125.1 Clostridia bacterium
GGCCGAGCTTCGTGCTGGGCGGGCGCGCCATGCAGATCGTCGGCAACGAACAGCAGCTGCGCCGGTATCTGAAGGAGGCCGTGGCCATCGACGCCGACAAGCCCGTGCTGGTCGACCACTACATCCAGGGCAAGGAGGTCGAGGTCGACGCCGTCTGCGACGGCCGCGACGTGTTCGTGCCCGGCATCATGGAGCTGGTCGAGCGCACCGGCATTCACAGCGGCGACAGCATTTCGGTTTATCCCTCCTTCTCCATCTCCGACCGGGTGAAGGGCATGATCCTGCAGTATGCGAAGAAGCTGGGCCTGGGCATCGGCATCGTGGGGCTGTATAATATCCAGTTCATCGTGGATGAGCATGAGGATGTGTATGTCATCGAGGTCAATCCCCGCTCCAGCCGTACGGTTCCCTTCCTGAGCAAGTCCACCGGCTTCTCCCTGGCGGATATCGCGACGGAGGTGATTCTCGGAAAGAGCCTGAAGGAGCAGGGATACTTTGACCTGTATCCGGAGGAGAAAAAGCGGTAGTATGTCAAGGTCCCCGTCTTCTCCTTTAACAAGATCAAAGGGCTGGATGCCTATCTCTCCCCGGAAATGAAATCCACGGGGGAGGCCATCGGCTATGATGACAAGCTGAACCGGGCGCTGTATAAAGCCCTCCAGGCCGCCGGCACAAAGCTGAAGAACTACGGCACGGTCCTCGCGACGATCGCGGACCGGGATAAGGAGGAGGCGCTGCCCCTGATCCGCCGGTTCTACGCCCTGGGCTTCAATATCGAGGCCACCCGCGGCACCGCCCGCTTCCTGAAGGAGCACGGCATCCGCACCCACGCGGTGAAGAAAATCTCCCAGGGAAGCACGGAAATCCCGGACAGTATCCGCGCCGGCCATGTGGCGTATATCATTAACACCCGGGAAATCGGGGAAACCGATTCGGTCAGCGACGGGCTGCAAATCCGCCGCTGCGCCACGGAAAATAATGCCACCATCTTCACCAGCCTGGATACGGTCCGGGTCCTCCTGGACGTGCTGGAGGAAACCACCCTGACCATTTCCACGATTGACGCCTGAGCCCTGGCGGGGGAGTGATGCGATGAAACAGATGATGCTGACCCTGACGGAAAACCGGCCCCTGGCCGAGGGAATCCGCCGCATGACGCTTTCCGGGGACCGCCTGGAGGAACAGCGTCCCGGCCAGTTCCTGAATATCCGGCTGAACGGGCTCTTCCTGCGCCGGCCGATCTCCGTCTGTGACTGGAATCCGGGCCGGGTGACGGTGATTTATAAGGTGGTCGGCCGCGGAACGGAGCAGCTGGCCGCCCTCCGGCCCGGCGAACCCCTGGATGTCCTGACCGGCCTGGGCAATGGCTACGATCTCGCGCCCGCGGGAGCGTCCCCCCTCCTGATCGGGGGCGGCGTCGGCGTGCCCCCGCTCTACCTGCTGGCCCGCCGGCTTCGGGAGCAGGGCCGGGAGGTCACGGCGGTGCTGGGCTTCCGTACCGGCCGGGAAGTCTTCGCCGCGGAGGATTTCCGGGCGCTGGGCTGCCGGGTCACCGTGACCACGGAGGACGGCAGCGAGGGCCTCCGCGGTTTCGTAACCGGGGCCCTGCCGGAAAACTATTCGTATTTTTACACCTGCGGCCCGGAGCCGATGCTGCGGGCGGTTTACCGCGCGACGAAAACCCCGGGCCAGTTCAGCTTTGAGGAGCGGATGGGCTGCGGCTTCGGCGCGTGCATGGGCTGCACCTGCCGCACCCTTACCGGCGCGAAAAGAATCTGCCGGGAGGGCCCGGTCCTGCGAAAGGAGGAAATCCTGTGGGACGACTGAGCGTAACCCTTTGCGGCCTGGAGCTGGATAACCCGGTCATTCCCGCCAGCGGCACCTTCGGTTTCGGCTATGAATTCGCCGACTGGTTTGATATCAATCTGCTTGGCACCTTTTCCTTCAAGGGGACCACGCGCGCCCCCCGCTTCGGCAATCCGACGCCCCGCATCGCGGAATGCCCGGCCGGTATGCTGAATGCGGTCGGCCTCCAGAATCCGGGGGTGGACCGGGTGATCGCCGAGGAGCTTCCCCGGCTGAAAACCGTCTTCCATAAGCCGGTCATGGCGAATGTCAGCGGCTTTTCCCTGGAGGAATATGCGGAAACCTGCGCCCTCCTGGACGCCCAGGATCAGGTGGGCTGGCTGGAGGTGAATATCTCCTGTCCCAATGTTCACGGGGGCGGCATGAGCTTCGGCACCGATCCCGCCGCGGCGGCCGCGGTCACCCGGGCGGTCAAACGGGTGACCCGTAAACCGGTGATCATGAAGCTGAGCCCCAATGTGACGGATATCACCGCGATCGCGAAAGCCTGCGAGGATGCCGGCGCGGACGGCCTCAGCCTGATCAATACCCTCCAGGGCCTGCGGATTGATCTGAAAACCCGCCGTCCGGTCCTGGCGAATCAGACGGGCGGTCTCAGCGGACCGGCGATCTTCCCGGTCGCCCTGCGGATGGTCTGGCAGGTTTGCCGGGCGGTCTCCGTTCCCGTGGTGGGCATGGGAGGCGTCTCCTCCGCGGAGGACGTGCTGGAAATGATGATGGCCGGCGCCGCCGCGGTGGAAGTCGGCGCGGCGAATCTGACGGATCCCTGCGCCTGCCGGAATATTATTGAGTCCCTCCCTGCGGCGATGGACCGCTACGGGATCCGGAACCTGAAAGAACTGAAAGGAGCGATCTGATATGGGAAAAGACGTCATCGTAGCCTGTGATTTTGACACCCTGGAAAAAACCCTGGCCTTCCTGGACCGTTTTGAGGGCCGGGCCGAAAAACCCTTCGTGAAAATCGGCATGGAGCTCTTCTATGCGGAAGGCCCGCAGATGGTCCGGGAAATCAAGCGCCGCGGGCATAAAATCTTCCTGGATCTGAAGCTGCATGATATCCCGAACCAGGTGAAAAAAGCCATGGCGGTGCTGAGCCGGCTGGATGTGGATATCTGTAACGTCCACGCGGCCGGCACGGTCCGGATGATGGAGGCGGCGCTGGAGGGCCTGACCCGGCCGGACGGCTCCCGCCCCCTCCTGATCGCCGTCACCCAGCTGACCAGCACGGATCAGCAGACGATGGAAAAGGATCTCTGGATTGAAAAACCCATCGACGAGGTGGTCATGCATTATGCGAAAAACGCCCGGAAGGCGGGGCTGGACGGCGTGGTCTGCTCCCCGCTGGAGGCCGGAAAAGTGCATGAAGCCTGCGGAAGGGACTTCCTGACGGTGACGCCGGGCGTGCGCTTCGCGGATGGGGATTTAGGCGACCAGAAACGGGTCATGACCCCCGCGGAAGCGAAGCGGGTCGGCAGCGACTATATCGTGGTGGGCCGTCCGGTTACCGCCGCGCCGGATCCGGTGGCGGCCTATGAACGCTGCCGCCGTGAATTCATCGGATAAAACCGGCGCCCGTCCCTGGGAAGTTTCATGGAAAAAAACCGTCCGCACAGCGGATGAGGGAAGGAAAAAAGGAAGAAAGGAAGTAAGGGAAAAAATGACCAGAGAGGAACTGAACCGGCAGATTGCCCGGGACCTGCTGAAGATCCGGGCGGTGTTTTTCCGCCCGGAGGAGCCCTTTACCTGGGCCAGCGGAATCAAAAGCCCGGTCTACTGTGATAACCGGCTGACCCTGACCGCGCCGCAGGTGCGTACGGATGTGGAGGAGGGGCTGGCCCGGCTGATCCGGGAGGAATACCCCTCGGTTCAGGTGCTGATGGGAACCTCCACGGCCGGTATCGCCCACGCAGCCATCACGGGACATCTGCTGGATCTCCCCATGGGCTATGTGCGCTCCGGCGCCAAGGATCACGGCCGCCGGAATCAGATTGAAGGCCGGCTGGAAAAAGGTCAGAAAGTCGTCGTGGTGGAGGATCTGATTTCCACCGCCGGCAGCGTGCTGGAGGTGGTGGATGTCCTCCGCTCCGCCGGCGCGGAGGTGCTGGGCATCGTCAGCATCTTTACCTACGGCATGCAGAAGGGCCTGGACCGCCTGAATGCCGCCGGCGTGAAAAATGTTTCCCTGACGAATTTCGATATCATTGCCGAGGAGGCCGCGAAGGAAGGCTATATCCGTCCGGAGGATGTTTCCCGGCTGATCCGCTTCCGGAATCATCCCGAGGATGAAAGCTGGGCAAAGGGGGTATAGCATGCGAAGCGTCATTGATGTCCCGGATCTCTCCCTGTCCGAACTGGACGCCCTGATGGATACGGCGGAGGATATCATTGCCCGCCCGGATGATTATGCCGATGCCTGCCGCCGAAAGAAGCTGGCGACCCTTTTCTTTGAGCCCAGCACCCGCACGCGCCTGAGCTTCGAGGCCGCCATGTATGAGCTGGGCGGAAACGTGCTCAGCGTGACGGGAGCCGCCACCAGCTCCGCGGCGAAGGGCGAAAGCGTGGCGGATACGGTCAAGACGGTTTCCTGCTACGCGGATCTGATCGCCCTGCGTCACCCGAAGGAGGGCGCGGCGCTCGTGGCGGCCCGGAACGCCTCCGTCCCGGTCATTAATGCCGGCGACGGCGGTCACTGCCACCCGACCCAGACGCTGGCGGATCTCCTGACCATCCGGCGGGAAAAGGGCCGGCTGGGAAACCTGACGGTCGGGCTCTGCGGCGATCTCAAGTTCGGGCGCACCGTCCATTCCCTGATCGGCGCCCTGAGCCGTTACGAGGGGCTCTCCTTCGTCCTGATCAGCCCGGAGGAGCTGAAACTCCCGAGCTACGTTAAAAATGATCACCTGAAAAGGAAAAATATTCCCTATTGCCAGACGACCTCGCTGGAACAGGCGATCGGGGATCTGGATATTCTCTATATGACCCGGGTGCAGCGGGAGCGCTTCTTCAATGAGGAGGATTATCTGCGCCTGCGGGACAGCTATATCCTTTCCCCGGATAAGCTGAAAAAAGCGCGTCCCGATCTCTGCGTGATGCACCCCCTCCCCCGCGTCAATGAAATCAGCGTGGCGGTGGATGAGGATCCCCGGGCCTGCTATTTCAAGCAGGTGCTGAACGGAAAATATATGCGGATGGCGCTGATCCTGATGCTGCTGAAGGAGGCGGGCAAACTGTGAATGTGGATTCCATTCGGGATGGTATCGTGATTGACCATATCTCGGCGGGCTGCGGCCTGAAGCTGTACCGGCTGCTGGGGCTGGAAGCCCTCGAGGTTCCGGTGGCCATGATTACCCATGTGGCCTCCGTCAAGCGGGGCCGAAAGGATATCATCAAAATCGACGCGGATATCCCCGTGGATCTCGATGTCATCGGCTATGTGGATCCGGGCGCCACGGTGAACCTCATCCGCGGCGGCCGCCTCCTGGAGAAAAAGCACCCCGCCATGCCGGAAACCCTGGTCAATGTCATCTCCTGCAAAAATCCCCGCTGCATCTCCACCTGCGAGCAGGAGCTCCCCCAGGTTTTCCGCCTCTCCAGCCGGGAAAACAGGGAATACCGCTGCGTCTACTGCGAAACCAAAGCCGCGGGACTTTAAGGCAAATCCTCGCCGAAGGGCGGACAAATCCGAACGTTCAGAACCGAACGTTCGGATTTTTATGGCAAAAACAGGAATATTGCTGAATTAACGATTGACAACGTTCGTGTTTTAAGCTAAGATAAGCGTGCCTTCCGGAAGGGGTTCGGGCGCCTTCCGGAAGAATAACCGTGGAAAGAGTAAAGGAAGAGTCATGAAAAAGGTTGGAATCATTATGGGGAGCGACAGTGATCTGCCGGTGGTGAAAAAAGCGGCGGATCAGCTGAAGGCTCTGGATATTCCCTTTGAAGTGCACGTATATTCCGCGCACCGCACCCCCATCCAGGCCGCCGCTTTCGCCCGCTCTGCCCGGGAAAACGGCTTTGGCGTCCTGATCGCCGCGGCCGGCATGGCGGCCCACCTGGCCGGCGCGCTGGCGGCGGCCACCACGCTGCCGGTGATCGGGATTCCCTGCTCCGGTCCGCTTCTGGACGGGCTGGACGCGCTCCTGAGCACGGTGCAGATGCCTTCCGGGATTCCGGTGGCCACCGTGGCGGTGGGAGGCGGCGTGAACGCGGCGCTGCTCGCGGCCCAGATGCTCGCGATTTCGGATCCGCAGCTGGCGGCCCGGCTGGATGCCAAACGGGAGAGCGATGCCCAGGCGGTGCTGGAAAAGGACGCGGGGATTGCGGCCCGGCTGTAAGCCCTGAGGGAAAGGCCCCTTTTCCCGGCGCCTTCCCGGATGGATATCCCCAATTAAAGAAAAGACGGAGAGGAAGAGGAATTATGGAAAAGAAACTGGTTTACACCGGAAAGACCAAGAATGTCTATGCCCTGGATAACGGAAATTATGAGCTGCTCTTCAAGGATGACTGCACCGGCAAGGACGGGGTTTTTGATCCCGGCGAAAACAGCATCGGCCTGACGATCGAGGGCGTGGGCGACGTGAACCTCCGGATGAGCATCTATTTCTTCGAAAAGATTAACGCCGCCGGGATCGCGACCCATTTTGTGAATGCGGATCTCTCCCGCACCACCATGGAAGTCAAACCGGCAAAGGTTTTCGGCAAGGGCCTGGAAGTGATCTGCCGCTATCGGGCGGTGGGCAGCTTCTACCGCCGTTACAGCGATTATATTGAGGAGGGCGCTCCGCTGCCCGCCTATGTGGAGATGACCTTCAAGAATGACGCCAAGGGAGATCCCCTGGTCACCCGGGACGGCCTGATCGATCTCAAGGTGATGAGCGGAGAGCAGTATGACGCCATCCGGGATATGACCCAGAAGATTACCCGGATCGTGGCGGATGAAATGACGGCCCGCGGCATGGAGCTGTATGATATCAAGTTCGAGTTCGGTTATGATGCCGACGGTTCCGTCATGCTGATCGATGAAATCGCCAGCGGAAACATGCGGGTTTACAAAGACGGGAAGTATATCGACCCGATGACCCTGAGCAAACTGTTCTTTGCCTGATCTCGGTTTTTGAGCCGCGCGGGACCGGTGAACCGGTTCCGCGTGGTCTGTCCCCGGGGTTTTTCCCCAAATGAGGAGAAAGCAGGAGAATATCATGGGCGGTTTTTTTGGCATCGTTTCGAATCAGGACTGCATGCTGGATGTGTTTTTCGGGGTGGATTATCACAGCCATCTGGGCACCCGGCGGGCGGGGATGGCGGCCTGGGATGAGGAAATCGGCCTCCAGAGAAAGATTCATAATATCTGCAACGCCCCTTTCCGTACCCGTTTTGAGCATATTTTTGAAGAAATGCGCGGCACCAGCGCCATCGGCTGCATCAGCGACAGCGATCCCCAGCCCCTGCTGATCCGTTCGAGCCTGGGCACCTATGCCATCTGCATGACGGGCGTGATCAACAATTCCGAGCAGCTGATCGAGCAGTATCTCAGCTTCAGCGGCGGTCATTTTGACAGCATGACCGGAGGGCGGATCAATCAGACGGAGCTGCTCAGCGCTCTGATCAATCAGAAAAGCAATTTCGGAGAGGGCATCCGGTTTGCCCAGCGGTCGATCGAGGGCACGGCCAGCATCCTGATCCTGACGGAAAAGGGCCATCTGATTGCCGCCCGGGACCGGATGGGCCGCCTGCCGGTGGCCGTCGGAAAGCGGGAAGACGGCTATGCCGTGGCCTTTGAAAGCTTCGCGTATCATAAAACCGGCTTTGAGGATGTGAAGGAGCTGGGGCCGGGGGAGGTCGTGGAGCTGACCCCGGACCGGATGACGGTGCTGAGCCCGGCGCGGCAGAAGAAAAAAATCTGCTCCTTCCTCTGGAGCTACTACGGCTATCCGACCTCCACCTATGAGGGCGTCAACGTGGAGGAAATGCGTTACCGGAACGGCGCGATCCTGGCGGAAAATGACGCTGCGGCCGGCCGGAACGATCCCATCGATTATGTCGGCGGCGTGCCGGACAGCGGGACGCCCCACGCCATCGGTTACGCCAACCGGAGCGGCCGGCCCTTTGCCCGCGCCTTTATCAAATATACCCCCACCTGGAGCCGCAGCTTCATGCCCGCCAGCCAGACGGACCGGGATAAAATCGCCAAAATGAAACAGATCCCGGTGAACGAGCTGATCCGGGGGAAGAACCTGCTCTTCGTGGATGACAGCATCGTGCGGGGAACCCAGCTGCGGGAAACGGTGGAGTTCCTGTATGAAAGCGGCGCGTCAAGCGTGCATATGCGCAGCGCCTGCCCCCCCATCATGTACGCCTGCCGGTATCTGAATTTCAGCCGGTCCAACAGCGATCTGGAGCTGATTGCCCGGCGGGTGATCCTGGAGCTGGAGGGCGAGCCCGGCTTCGATCATATCGCGGAGTATGCGGACGGCACGACGGAACGGGGCCGCAAGCTGCGCCAGACCATCTGCGACCGCTTCCATTTTGCCTCCCTGGAGTTCCAGACGCTGGAAGGCGTGATCCAGGCCATCGGTCTCGATCCCTGCGACCTGTGCACCTACTGCTGGGACGGGAAAACCGATGACGAATGATCCGGAAAAGAAGCGGCCGACAGGGCCCAGAAAGGAAACACCTATGAACGATCAATCGAAATCCGAGGCCTATGCGGCGGCGGGCGTGGATATCACGGCCGGCTACCGGTCGGTGGAACTGATGAAAAAACATATCCGGAGAACGGCCGTCCCGGGAGCGGATACGGATGTGGGCGGCTTCGGCGGCCTCTTTGAGCCGGATCTCACGGGGATGGAAAATCCGGTCCTGGTTTCCGGAACGGACGGCGTCGGCACGAAGCTGAAAATCGCCTTCCTGATGGACCGGCATGATACCGTCGGCATCGACTGCGTGGCGATGTGCGTCAATGATATCATCTGCTGCGGTGCGCGGCCCCTTTTCTTCCTGGATTATATTGCCTGCGGCCGGAACGTGCCGGAGCGCATTGAGCAGATTGTGAAGGGCGTCTGCGAGGGCTGCGTCCAGGCCGGCTGCGCGCTGATCGGCGGGGAAACGGCGGAGCATCCGGGGCTGATGCCGGAGGATGAATATGACCTCGCGGGTTATGCCACCGGCATCGTGGATAAGAAGCAGATCATCGACAACCGCCGCATGCGCCCGGGGGATGTGATCCTCGCGCTGCCCTCCTCCGGGGTGCACAGCAACGGTTTCAGCCTGATCCGGAAGGTTCTGGATGTGGAAAACGCGGATTTGCATGCCCCGCAGCCGAAGCTGGGGGGCCGGAGCCTGGGCGAAGAGCTGCTGACTCCGACCCGGATTTACGTCAAGCCGGTTCTCGCCCTGCTCAGGGAGGTCCGGGTACGCGGAATCAGCCACATTACGGGCGGCGGGTTTTATGAAAATATCCCGCGCAGCATTCCCGACGGCCTGGGCGCGGAAATTGAAAGAAAGAACGTGCGGGTGCTCCCGGTGTTTGACCTGATCGCGGAAAAGGGCGGCATCTCCGAACGGGATCTTTTCAATACCTTTAACATGGGCGTGGGCATGAGCCTGGTGGTGGCGGAGGAGGATCAGTCCCGGGCGCTGGAAATCCTGCACGCCCAGGGGGTGGACGCCTATCCCCTCGGACGCATTGTGGAAAGCGCCGAAAAAATCCGGATGATCTGAGGAAAAACGCGTATGGAAAAGAAAAAAGCACGCATCGCGGTGCTGGTCAGCGGCGGAGGAACCAATCTTCAGGCGATCCTGGATGCCGAAGCCTCCGGCCTCCTCCGCAGCGGAGAAGTGACCCTGGTAATCAGCGACCGGGCGGGGGCCTATGCCCTGACCCGTGCGGAAAAGGCCGGGGTGCCTGCCCGGCTGATTGAAAAAAAGGCGGCGGGATCCCAGGTGGCTTTTGAGGAAAAGCTGACCGAAGCTCTGGAGGAAAACGGCACGGATCTGATCGTCCTGGCCGGTTTCCTGAGCATCCTCTCGGAGCGCTTTACCTCCCGCTTCGCCCGCAGGATCCTCAATGTGCATCCCAGCCTGATCCCCAGTTTCTGCGGGGCGGGCTTCTACGGGCTGAAGGTGCATGAGGCGGCGCTGGCCCGGGGCGTGAAGGTAACCGGAGCGACGGTTCACTTTGTCAATGAAATTCCCGACGGGGGAGAAATCCTCGCCCAGAAGGCGGTGGACATTCTTCCGGGGGATACGCCGGAAACGCTTCAGCGCCGGGTCATGGAGCAGGCGGAATGGGTGATCCTTCCCAGAAGTGTGGAAAAAGTCTGTGCGGACATCCTCGCCCGCGGATGAGGCGGGCAGAAATTTCATTCGTTCAGGGGAACGGGAAAAGGAGAGAGCCATGGATATTTATGCGATCAGAACCCCGGAGGAACTGCTGAAGGACAACGTCTACCCCGGCCGCGGCATCGTCATCGGCCGGACGCCCGACGGCCAGAAAGCCGTGGCGGCTTATTTTATCATGGGCCGCAGTGAAAACAGCCGGAACCGGATTTTCACGGAGAAGGAGGGGGAGGTTTTCACGGAGCCCTTTGATCCGTCGAAGGTCCAGGATCCCAGCCTGATTATTTACGCGGCGGTTCGCAGCTGGGAAAACAACCTGATCGTCACCAACGGCAACCAGACGGACACGATCCGGGACGGCCTCCAGGCGGGGAAAACCTTTGCCCAGGCGCTGGAAAGCCGCACCTTTGAGCCGGACGGCCCGAACTGGACGCCCCGCATCAGCGGCATGCTGACCTTCACCCCGGGGGATTTCACCTATCAGATGAGCATCCTGAAAAGCGCGGATGCCGAAGGCTCCGCCTGCAACCGCTTCACCTGGTCCTACGTTCCGCGGAACGGCCTGGGCCATTTCCTGCATACCTATGTCTGCGACGGAAATCCGATTCCGACCTTCCAGGGGGAACCGGAACGGATGGCCCTCTGCGATGATCCGGACGAAATGACCCGCCGGCTTTGGAACTCGCTGAATGAGCAGAACCGCATCAGCCTTTATGTCCGGTATACCGACCTGACCTCCGGGCGCACGGAAAGCCGCCTGGTCAATAAGCACGCCTGAGCCCCGGCCCCGGAATCCGGAATCTGACATCGTGAAGGAAAAAGGAGGATCTATCCATGAAGGAATTTGAACTCAAATACGGCTGCAACCCCAATCAGAAACCCGCGAAAATCTATATGAAGGACGGCGGCGACCTGCCGATCCGCATCCTGAGCGGCCGTCCGGGATATATCAATTTTCTGGATGCCTTCAACAGCTGGCAGCTCGTGAAGGAGCTGAAGGCGGCGCTGGGACTCCCGGCGGTCACCAGCTTCAAGCATGTCAGCCCCACCAGCGCCGCGGTGGGCATTCCCCTCAGCGCCGATTTGAAAAAAGCATGCTTCGTGGATGATATCGAGGGCCTGGATGCTTCCCCTCTGGCCTGCGCCTATGCCCGGGCCCGCGGCACGGACCGTATGTGTTCCTTCGGGGACTGGGTCGCCCTGAGCGACGTCTGCGACGTGACCACCGCGACCATGCTGAAGCGGGAAGTCTCCGACGGCGTCATCGCCCCCGGCTATGAGCCGGAAGCCCTGGAAATCCTGAAGCAGAAGCGGAAGGGAAATTATAACATCGTGGAAATCGACCCGGCTTATGTGCCGGAGGTGCAGGAAACGAAGCAGGTTTTCGGCATCACCTTCGAACAGGGGCGGAACAATTTCGAAATCAACCGCGCCCTGCTGGGGGATATCGTCACGAAGAATAAGGACCTGCCCGAGACCGCGGTGCGGGATCTGATCGTCGCGCTGATTACCCTGAAATACACCCAGTCCAACAGCGTCTGCTATGCGGTGGACGGCCAGGCCATCGGCGTCGGGGCCGGCCAGCAGTCCCGCATTCACTGCACCCGGCTCGCGGGCAGCAAGGCGGACACCTGGTTCCTCCGCCAGCATGAAAAGGTGCTGAACCTGCCCTTCCGTGCCGATCTCGGCCGCCCGGAGCGGGATAACGTCATCGACGGCTATATCAACCAGAATGAAGAGGATGTCTGCGCCGAGGGCAACTGGCAGAAATACTTCACCGCTCAGCCCAAGCCCCTGACCGCCGCGGAAAAGCGCGCCTTCCTGGATACCCGGCGGGAGGTGGCCCTGGGCAGCGATGCCTTCTTCCCCTTCAGCGATAATATCGAGCGCGCCTATCGCAGCGGCGTGAAATATATCGCAGAGCCCGGCGGCTCCATCCGGGATGACGCGGTCATCGAATGCTGCGATAAATACGGAATGACCCTGTGCTTCACGCACATGCGGCTCTTCCACCATTAACATCTCCCGCACGTTCAGCCTCCCGCCCCGCGGGAGGCCTGTGTCTGAAAAGGAAAGGAATGACGTATGAAAATCCTGGTAGTCGGCGGCGGCGGACGGGAGCACGCCATTATAAAAAAACTGAAGGAAAACCCGGCGGCGGAGAAAATCTACGCCCTCCCGGGCAACGGCGGCATCGCGGAGGACGCGGAATGCGCCGCCATCGGGGCGAAGGATCTGGAGGGTATTGTCCGCTTCGCCCGGGAAAAGGGTATCGACTACGCCGTGGTGGCGCCGGACGATCCCCTGGTGCTGGGCTGTGTGGACGCCCTGGAGGCGGCGGGCATTCCCTGCTTCGGTCCCCGCCGGAATGCCGCCATCATTGAGGGCAGCAAGGTTTTCAGCAAGTTCCTCATGAAGAAATACGGCATTCCCACCGCGGCCTTCGAGGTCTTCGACGATCCGGCGGCGGCCCTGTCTTACCTTGATTCCGCCCCGGTGCCCACCGTGGTCAAGGCGGACGGCCTGGCCCTGGGCAAGGGCGTCACCGTGGCCATGACCCGTGACGAGGCCCGGGCCGCCGTGCGTGAAATCATGGAGGACCGGAAGTTCGGCGACAGCGGCAGCCGCATCGTCATCGAGGAATATCTCGAGGGGCCGGAGGTCTCCGTCCTCGCCTTCACCGACGGGGAAACCGTCGTTCCCATGGTCAGCAGCATGGACCACAAGCGCGCCGGGGACGGGGATACCGGCCCGAACACCGGCGGCATGGGTACCATCGCCCCCAATCCCTTTTATACCGAGGCTGTGGCGGACACCTGCATGCGCACCATCTTCCTGCCCACCGTCCGTGCCATGCGGGCGGAGGGCCGGGAATTCCGCGGCTGCCTCTATTTCGGCCTCATGATCACCCGGGACGGGCCGAAGGTCATCGAGTACAACTGCCGCTTCGGCGATCCGGAAACCCAGGTGGTGCTTCCCCTGCTGGAAAGCGACCTTCTGGATATCATGCGGGCGGTCACCGAGGGGCGCCTGAAGGACTGCCCGGTGCGCTTCCGGCCGGGAGCCTGCTGCTGCGTGGTGCTGGCCTCCCGGGGCTATCCCGGCGCCTATGAGAAGGGCTTTGAAATCACCGTCCCGGCGGAAATCCGGGACGCGGTCTACGTGGCCGGCGCCGCCCGGCGGGACGGCAAACTGGTCACCTCCGGCGGCCGGGTCCTGGGGGTGACCGCCACCGCGGACACCCTGGAGGATGCCGTGGCGAAGGCCTATGCCCGGGCGGAAACCGTCCGCTTTGAAAATCGCTTCTACCGCCGGGATATCGGCGCGCGGGCGCTGAAAGCTTTGAGGGGAGAGTAATCATGGTCGAACGAATCTTTGTGGAAAAGAAACCCGGTCTGGATTTTGAGGCCCGGGCCCTGTTCAATGATGCCCGGAGCCTCCTGGGCATCCGCGGCCTCACCCGGGTGCGCCTCCTGAACCGCTATGATGTGGAAGGCATCCCCCGCTCCCTTTTCGACGAGGCGGTGCGCACCGTCTTCTCCGAGCCCCAGGTGGATCTCACCTCCGAATGCCCGGACACGGCGGGGGCGCGGGTTTTCGCCGTGGAGTATCTTCCGGGCCAGTTTGACCAGCGGGCGGACTCCGCGGCCCAGTGCATCCAGTTCATCAGCCGGGGGGAGCGCCCCCTCATCCGCAGCGCGAAGCTCTACGCCCTCTACGGGGATCTCACCGACGCGGATCTGGCTGAAATCAAAAAGTACGTCATCAACCCCGTGGAGGCCCGGGAGGCCTCCCTGGACCGGCCGGACACCCTGAAGACGGAATACGCCGTCCCCACGGAGGTGGCCAGCCTCCCGGGCTTCAACGCCCTGGACCGGGCGGGCCTGGAGGCCTTTGTTGCTCAGTACGGCCTCGCCATGGACGCGGAGGATATCGCCTTCTGCCAGTCGTATTTCCGCTCCGAGGGCCGCGAGCCCACGATCACCGAAATCCGCATGCTGGATACCTACTGGAGCGATCACTGCCGCCACACCACCTTCCTCACGGAGATCGAGGGCGTCACCTTTGAGGATCCCCTCCTGGAAAAAGCCTGGCAGGATTATCTCTCCGTCCGCCGGGAGCTGGGCCGCACCGCCCCCGTCTGCCTCATGGATCTGGCCACCGTGGCCGTCCGCTGGCTGAAGGCCCATGGCCAGCTCCCCCGCCTGGACGAAAGCGAGGAAATCAACGCCTGCACCGTGAAAATCCAGGTGGAGGCCGACGGCCGTCCGGAGCCCTGGCTCCTCCTCTTCAAAAACGAAACCCATAATCACCCCACGGAAATCGAGCCCTTCGGCGGCGCGGCCACCTGTATCGGCGGCGCCATCCGCGATCCCCTGAGCGGCCGGGCCTATGTTTACGGCGCCATGCGGGTCACCGGCGCGGCGGATCCCACCGTGCCCGTCAGCGAAACCATTCCCGGCAAGCTGCCCCAGCGCAAGCTGGTCACCACGGCCGCCGCGGGCTATTCCTCGTATGGCAATCAGATCGGCCTGGCCACGGGCATCGTGGATGAGATCTACCACCCCGGCTACGCGGCCAAGCGCATGGAAATCGGCGCCGTCATCGCCGCCGCCCCGGAGGAAAATGTCCGGCGGGAGCGCCCCGCCCCCGGGGATCTGGTGATCCTTCTCGGAGGCAGCACCGGCCGGGACGGCATCGGCGGCGCCACCGGCTCCAGCAAGGCCCATACCGCCCACAGCGTGGAGGAATGCGGCGCCGAGGTTCAGAAGGGCAACGCTCCCGAGGAGCGGAAGCTCCAGCGCCTCTTCCGGAACGGTCAGGCCACCCGCCTCATCAAGCGCTGCAACGATTTCGGCGCCGGCGGCGTCAGCGTGGCCATCGGCGAGCTGGCGGACGGCCTGGAAATCAATCTCAACGCCGTTCCCCGGAAATATGAAGGCCTCGACGGCACCGAGCTGGCCATCTCCGAATCCCAGGAGCGCATGGCTGTGGTGGTGGCCCCAGGGGATGCGGAGGCCTTCCTCGCCCTGGCCGCCGGGGAAAACCTCCAGGCCTGCATCGTGGCGGAGGTGAAGGCGGAGCCCCGCCTGCGCATGCACTGGAACGGCAAAACCATCGTGGATATCAGCCGCGCCTTCCTGAATTCCAACGGCGCCCCGAAGCGCATCCGCGTCGCCCCCGCCCGGCCGCAGTCCTGGCGGAAGCCCGCCCCCGCGGAGGGCTTCGTAAAGACCCTGGAGACCCTGGCGGAGGATCTGAATCTCTGCTCCCGCCGGGGCCTCAGCGAGCGCTTTGACTCCACCATCGGCGCGGGCACGGTGCTCATGCCCTTCGGCGGCAAACACCAGCTGACCCCCATCCAGGCCATGGTTCAGAAAATCAGCATGGAGGAAAAGCACACCGAGGACTGCTCCCTCATGGCCTGGGGCTACAATCCCTTTATTATGGAAAAAAGCCCCTACCACGGGGCCTACCTCGCCGTGGTGGAATCCGCCGCGAAGCTGGTGGCCACCGGCGCCGCCTTCGAGGATGTCTATCTCACCTTCCAGGAATATTTTGAAAAGCCCGGCAAGGATCCCGCCCGCTGGGGTCAGCCCCTGGCGGCCCTCCTGGGCGCCTTCGAGGCCCAGAAGGATCTGGGCATCGGCGCCATCGGCGGCAAGGACAGCATGTCCGGCTCCTTTGAAAATCTGGATGTTCCCCCGACCCTGGTCAGCTTTGCCGTCACCATGGGCAAAACCGGCGAAATCATGAGCCCGGAAACCAAGGCCTCCGGCCACCGGCTGATCCTCCTTTCTACCCCCCGCACCGCGGAGGGCCTGCCGGATCCCGAGGCGCTGAAGGAAACCTTCCGCGCCGTCACCGCCCTGCAGCGCAGCGGCCGGGCGTTCGGCGCCTGGGCCGTCGGCCCGGGCGGCATCCTGGAAGGCGTCCTGAAAATGAGCTTCGGCAACGCCCTGGGCTTCCGCTTCGCTGAGGGCTGGACCTTGCCGGATCTGACGGAGTACCGCTACGGCGATTTCCTCGTGGAGGTGGATTGCCCCGCTGCCGGCGAGCGGGTAATCGGCGAGATTACCGCGGATCCCGTCCTGCGCCTGGGGGCGGATTCCGTCTCCCTGGCTTCCCTGCAGGCCCGCTGGGAGGGCCGGCTGGAAAGCGTTTATCCCTGCAATATTCCCACCCCCGCCGACCCGGTGGAAACCTTCAGCGCCCCGGCGTCGTCCTGGCCGGCTCCTGCCGTGAAGTCCGCCAGGCCCCGGGTCCTCATTCCCGCCTTCCCCGGCACGAACTGTGAATATGACAGCGCCCGGGCCGTCCGGGACGCGGGCGCCGAGGCCCGGATCCTGGTCATCAATAACCTCACCCCGGAGGGCATCTCCCGCAGCGTGGATGCCTTCGCCCGGGCGATCCGGGACAGCCAGGTCATCTTCATCCCCGGCGGCTTCAGCGGCGGCGACGAGCCCGACGGCAGCGCCAAGTTCATCACCGCCTTCTTCCGCAATCAGGCCGTCCGCGAGTCCGTGACGGATCTCCTGGACCGGCGGGACGGCCTCATCTGCGGCATCTGCAACGGCTTCCAGGCCCTCATCAAGCTCGGCCTCGTGCCCTTCGGCCGCATCACGGATACCGATGAACACTGCCCGACCCTGACCTTCAATGCCATCGGCCGCCATCAGAGCCGCATCGTCCGCACCCGCGTGGCCAGCAACCGCAGCCCCTGGCTCCGCAACACCCGCGTGGGGGAGGTCTTCTCCGTTCCCATCAGCCACGGGGAGGGGCGTTTCCTGGCGGAGGAAAGCGTCCTGCGTCAGCTGGCGGCTGCCGGCCAGATTGCCACCCAGTATGTGGATCTCGAGGATCGCGCCACCATGGATGTGCGCTTTAATCCCAACGGCAGCCTTCAGGCCATCGAGGGCATCACCAGCCCGGACGGCCGGGTCTTCGGCAAAATGGGCCACAGCGAGCGCGTCGGTCCCGGCCTCTATCGCAATGTTACCGGCAATTATGACATCCGGATGTTCGAATCCGCGGTGCAGTACTTTAAATAAGGGGGAAAAAAATCATGGCCTTTCTGACGGATATTGAAATCGCCCAGCAGTGCCACCCGGAACCCATCGCCCAGATTGCGGAAAAAGCCCACGTCCCGGAGAAATATGTGGAGCCCTACGGCCGCTATAAGGCGAAAATCGACCCCGCCCTCCTCCGGGAGACGGACCGTAAGCCCGGCAAGCTCGTCCTGGTTACCGCCATCACCCCCACCCCCGCCGGGGAGGGAAAAACCACCACCACCATCGGCCTGGCGGACGGCCTGCGCCGTATCGGCAAGGATGTCACCGTCGCCCTGCGGGAGCCGAGCCTCGGCCCGGTCTTCGGGGTCAAGGGTGGGGCCGCCGGCGGCGGCTATGCCCAGGTGGTGCCCATGGAGGATATCAACCTGCATTTCACCGGGGATTTCCATGCCATCGGCGCCGCCAACAACCTCCTCGCGGCCATGCTGGATAATCATATTCAGCAGGGCAACGCCCTCGGCATCGATGTGAAGAAAATCACCTGGAAGCGCTGCGTGGATATGAATGACCGCCAGCTCCGCTTCGTGGTGGACGGCCTCGGCGGCCGCGCCAACGGCACCCCCCGGGAGGATGGCTTCGATATTACCGTGGCCAGCGAAATCATGGCCGTCTTCTGCCTCGCCTCCGACCTCCGGGATCTGAAGGAGCGCCTCGGCCGCATTATCGTGGCCTACACCTATGATGACAAACCCGTCACCGCCGCGGACCTCAAGGCCACCGGCGCCATGACCGCCCTCCTCCGGGATGCCCTCAAGCCGAACCTGGTTCAGACCCTCGAAGGCACCCCCGCCTTCGTCCACGGCGGCCCCTTCGCGAATATCGCCCACGGCTGCAACAGCGTCATGGCCACCCGTATGGCCATGCTCATGGGGGATTACACCGTTACCGAGGCGGGCTTCGGCGCGGATCTCGGCGCGGAAAAGTTCCTGGATATCAAATGCCGCATGGCCGGCCTCACGCCGGATGCCGTCGTGGTGGTGGGCACCGTCCGCGCCCTGAAAATGCACGGCGGCCTGAATAAAAAGGAGCTGGCCGAGGAAAACCTCGACGCCCTGGAAAAAGGCGTTCCCAATCTCCTCCGCCATGTGCATAACATCACGAACGTCTATCACCTCCCCTGCGTGGTGGCCATCAACCGCTTCCCCACCGATACCGACGCGGAAATTGATTTCATCATCCGCAAGTGCCGGGCCCTGGGGGTCAACACCGTCCTCAGCACCGTCTGGGCCGATGGCGGCCGGGGCGGGGAGAATCTCGCCCGCGAGGTGGTGCGCCTCTGCGAAGAGGAGCGGGGAAATTTCACTTTCAGCTACGATCTGGATCTTTCCATAGAGGAAAAGCTGGCCGCCGTGGTGAAAAAGATTTACGGAGGCGCCGACGTGGTCCTGACCCCCGCCGCGAAAAAGCAGGCGGAGCGGCTTACCGCCCTGGGCTTTGACCGTCTGCCGGTCTGCATTGCCAAAACGCAGTACAGCTTCTCGGATGATCCCTCCCTCCTCGGCGCCCCGGAGGGCTTCACCGTCACCGTCCGGAATCTGAAGGTCTCCGCCGGCGCGGGCTTCCTCGTCGCCCTCACGGGAGAAATCATGACCATGCCCGGCCTCCCGAAATCCCCCGCGGCCGAGCGCATCGATGTGGATGATCAGGGCCGCATCACCGGGCTCTTCTGATCCCGGGCTTCTGTTCCGGCCCCCTCTCACGATTCCATGACAGCCATAAAAGCAGAAGGAGAAAAAAAGCATGATCTGGTATGTGAACGCGAATGCTCCCCGGGAGGGAAACGGCCTGAAGGAAACCCCCTTCCGGTTCATCTCCGACGCGGCGAAGGTCGCCCGCCCCGGGGATGAGGTCGTGGTGGCCCCCGGCGTGTACCGGGAATCGGTCCATCCCGTCTTCGCCGGCGAGGAAAACCGCCGCATCGTCTATCGCTCCGAAGTTCCCCTGGGCGCGGAAATCACCGGCGCCGAGCCCCTCACCGGCTGGAAAAAGGTGAAGGGCAAGCTCTGGACCAACCGCGTGAAAAACACCGTCTTCGGTTCCTTTAATCCCTATGTGGAGCGGGTGGAGGGCGACTGGTATTTCGCGCCCGATGTCCGCCATACCGGCTCCGTCTTCCTGAATGATCTCGCCATGGCTGAGGCCACGAGCCTCGACGCCTGCCGGAAGGGCGTCCCCGATCCGCATTCCTGGAATCCCGACGAGTCGAAATATCAGTGGTATTCCGAGCAGGACGGGGAGGATACCGTCTTCTATGCCAATTTCCAGGGCAAGGATCCGAACAAGGAAAAGGTGGAAATCGTCGTTCGCCGCAATTGCTTCATGCCGGAGGAAAACGGCATCGGCTATATCACCGTCTCCGGCTTCGTGATCAGCAAGGGAGCCACCACCTGGGCGCCCCCCGCCGCCTATCAGGACGGCCTCATCGGCCCCCACTGGAGCCGCGGCTGGATCATTGAGGATTGCGAAGTTTACGGCAGCCGCTGCTGCGGCATCTCCCTCGGCAAATATCTGGATCCGGAAAATAATATGTATTTCTTTACCAGACGGGTCAAGAGTCCCACCCAGATGGAGCGGGACGCCGTCTGCCGCGGCCAGTATCACGGCTGGCTGAAGGAAAAGGTCGGCTCCCATATCGTCCGCCGCTGCCATATTCATCACTGCGGCCAGACGGGCATCGTGGGCCGCATGGGCGCGGTCTTCTCCACCATTGAGGACTGCCACATCCATGATATCTGCACCACCGGCCAGCTGGGCGGCGCCGAAACCGCCGGCATCAAGCTCCATGCCGCGATTGATGTCACCGTCCGCCGCTGCCATATTCATGATTGCATCATGGGCATCTGGTTCGACTGGGAGGCTCAGGGCGCCCGCATCTCCCAGAATCTCCTCCATGATAACCATCGGCCCGACGGCGTGGATCAGGGCCCCGGCGCCATGTTCAACTGCGATATCTTCATCGAAGTGGGCCATGGCCCGACCCTCATCGATAACAACGTCCTGCTCAGCAAGGTCTCCGTGGTGATCCCCAGCCAGGGCATCGCCTGCGTGCAGAATCTGATGCTGGGCTCCTTCGGCCTGATCAATTCCGGTGTGGACAGCGTCGTGAACGGCCAGCGCGAGCCCCGCTACACCCCCTATCATATCCGCCACCGCACGGAGGTTGCCGGCTTTATGACCATCCTCCACGGGGATGACCGCATCTATAATAATCTCATCATTCAGCACTATCCGGTGACGGATGAAACCAAAACTCCCCAGAACGCGGATTATCAGCACGCCGGCACGGCCTGCTTCGATATCTTCCCCACGTATGAGGAGTGGGTGAAGCCCTTCTCCCTGTCCGCCCAGGCCAATATGGGCGGCCTGGCTACCGCGCATTTCGGCCATCTCCCGGTTTGGGTGGAGGGCAACGCCTATTTCGGCGGCGCCAATGTCTGCAAGCATGAGCAGCGCCACCTGGTGGATGAGGATACGAAGATCCGGGTGGAGCTCACGGAGCAGGACGGCCGCTGGATCCTGAAAACCAACGCCGTCCAGGCCCTTAAGGACTTCCGGGATGGCATCATCACCACCGATCTCCTGGGCCTCGCCTTCGAGCCGGAACAGCGCTTTGAAAATCCGGACGGCACGGATATCATCTTCGACCGGGATTATTTCGGCTCCCACCGCGGCCTGGATACCCTGCCCGGTCCCTTCGCCGACGCGCAGGAGGAATATTCCGTGCTCTGATCCCGGGGATCCGAATATCCCGTGCTCTGATCGGGCAAAACTTCATTTGAAAAACAGAGGGGCGTTTCGCTCCTCTGCTTTTTTCTTCCTCAGCGGTTCTGTTTCCGTTGCTCCTCTTTCCATGCGCGAATCTGCTCCAGCCGTTCCTTGTACCGGGCTTCCTGCCCCTGGGTGGTGGGGTGGTAAAAATGCCGGTCCTTCAGCCCGTCCGGCAGGCACTGCATCGCCGTCATTTTCTCCGCGTAGTCGTGGGCGTACTGGTACCCCTTCCCGTAGTCCAGGTTCTTCATCAGCTGTGTCGGCGCGTTCCGGATCACCAGGGGCACCGGCGCGTCCGGCTCCTTCCGGATGGCTTCCCCCGCCTCCATCACCGCCATCTCCATGGCGTTGCTCTTGCTGGCCAGGCTCATGTAGACCACCGCCTCCGCCAGATGCACATTGCATTCCGGCACCCCGATGAAGTGGCACGCCTGATATGCCGCCACCCCGACCTCCATGGCCCGCGGGTCCGCCAGCCCCACGTCCTCCGCCGCGAATCGCAGCACCCGCCGCGCGATGTACAGGGGATCCTCTCCACCTTCCAGCATCCGCATCATCCAGTATACCGCCGCGTCCGGGTCGCTGTTCCGCATGGATTTGTGCAGCGCCGAAATCAGGTTGTAGTGCTCCTCCCCGTCCTTGTCATACATCAGGCTCTTCCGGCTCAGGCACTGCGCCGTTCTTTCGTCCGTCACCTCGATGCCCTTCTCGCTGACCTCCCCGTTCAGCACCACCATTTCCAGGGTGCTCAGGGCGCTGCGGGCGTCCCCGTTGCTGAAATCGGCGATGGCCCCCAGCGCCCTTTCGCTGATGGCAACCCGATCCTTCCCGAATCCCCGCTCGTCCGTCAGCGCCCGCTTCAGCAGGCGCAGGATGTCCTCCCGGCTCAGCGCCTGCAGCACGAACACCTTGCACCGGGAAAGCAGCGCGCTGTTCACCTCGAAGGACGGGTTCTCCGTCGTCGCCCCGATCAGCACAATGCTCCCCTTTTCCACGAAGGGCAGAAACGCGTCCTGCTGCGCCTTGTTGAACCGGTGGATCTCGTCCACAAATACGATGGTCCGCTGGCCGTACGCCCGGTTCTCCTCCGCCTTCATCATCACCTGGCGAATTTCCCGGATCCCGCTCGTCACCGCGGAAAAATCGATAAAGCTGGCCCGGGTGCGTTGGGCAATCACACGGGCCAGCGTGGTCTTCCCGACCCCGGGAGGCCCCCAGAAAATCATGGAGCCGACGGTATCCGCCTCAATCAGGCGCCGCAGCACCTTTCCGGGCCCCAGCAGATGCCCCTGCCCGGCAATCTCGTCCAGGCTGGAGGGGCGCATCCGGGCTGCCAGCGGCTGCCCCGCGGCGGAAGCCGGCTCCCCGGTCAAATTCTCCACGGATGACATCAGCGTCGGTTCCTCCACGGTCGTGCCCCCTTCCGTCCTTGGTTGTTTCGTTCCGGATCGATGCCGCTTCCGGGCGGATGCCGTTTCCGGCCGATATCGTATCCGAACGGATTATAGCACAGCGCGCTCCTTTTTGAAACCTGGAGCCAGACAGGCTTTTTCTTGACATGGGCAGGCTTTCTTTGTACAATAAGGTTGATTTGCTGTATCCATATCCACAGGGATCCGGCGAGAGCGTTTCGGCGGAGGAAGGGGGAAGGAGCGTTTGCTCCGAAAAACGATGCGCAGAAAATGTCTGTTCCTGGTTCTGGCGCTGCTGCTGGTGCTGCTGGCGGGTGCCGCCCTGGCCGACAGCCTGTCGGATCCGGTTAAGATTTCCATGGAACTGAGCAAGAATAAATTTACCGAGCCGGGTCCGGTTACGGTTTCCATTACCCTCAGCAACGTGGGGGAAGGGGATCTGCCCGGTCCGATCACGCTTTATTATCCCAGCGGGAAAAAGGTGGAAGAATTCGGCTCGCCGACCCTGGCCGTGGGCTCCAGCAAGAACTGGTCCGGCTCCTGGACGGTGACCCAGAGCGAGCTGGATAACGGCAAACTGACCTTCTCCTGTAAGTATTCTGTTTACAATCAGGATGGGGAGCTGGTCAATAAGGTCAAGTATTTTTCCAAGAAGATCTCCTCGGTCAGCGCCGATCCGGTGATTGAGGTCCGGCGTACGGTCATTCCTTCCCTGGCGACCAAGGGGCAGGAAGTGACGGTGACCTATGAAGTTGCCAATACCGGCACGGTGGATATTACGAACGTAACCATTAAGGAAAACGCTTCCGTTTCCGCCAAATCCGGCACGATCGAACGGGTGGCGGCGGGCGCCTCGGGGACTTATGTTTTTACCACCACGATGGGGACGAAGGATCTGACCAGCGCTGCCACGGTGACCTATAAGGCGAATGGTAAAACCTTTACCGCAAAGGTGGAAGCGGCCACAGTCAAGTACGGAGAGGTGAAACTCAGCGCCGCCCTGGCGGCGGATAAAAAGGGCGGCGTCCCGGGGGATACCGTCAAGCTGACGCTGACGCTGAAAAACACGGGGAACGTGGATTTCAAAAACGTGACCGTCACCGACGCCGCCCTGGGAACGGTGTTCAGCAATGAAGTCGTGGCCGCGGGCAAAACCGCGACCCTGACGAAGGAAGTCACGCTCTCCGGAAATCTGGATCTCCTCTTTGCCGTCTCGGCGGAGGATGAAACCGGCGGCCGGGTTGAAACCGCGACGGGCCGGGTCAGCGTTGTCTGCATGGATCCGACGCAACAGGTCATGATGACGGTTTCGGCCTCCGCAGACCGGGATAAGGTGTATAAGCTGCCCGGAACGGTGCGGTTTACCATCACCGTCCAGAATGACAGCGCCGTTGAGGTGAAAAACGTAACGGTGAAAGCGGTGGATACCGCGGTGTATACGATCGAGGCCATGGCGCCGGGCGCCAGCCTGACTTTTGCCAGGGATATGGATGTCAGCATGGCGGGGACCTATCAGTTCACGGCTTCCTGCCGGGATATGCTGAATCAGACCCAGACCTTTACCAGCAACGCGATTCCCATCGCCTATGCTCCGCCGACCCCCGTGCCGACCGAAGCGCCGCTGGTCACGCCTCCGGCGCCCCGGATGGAGCCGATGCCGACCGATCAGCTTCCTCCCGCCTGGCTGGAGACGGCCGAATCGGTCGCGGGCATCGCGAAGTGGGTGCTGGCGGGTCTGGGCGGCGTGATGCTGCTCCTGCTCCTGATCGGCGCGGTTCGCCGCGGCCGGAGCCGCAGCCAGTCCAAACGGGCCATGGATCATCTCGACGGCGCGGTTTACCGGGATTACAGCGCCGCGCCCAGAGGCGGGCGCCGCAGCGAGATTACCGATAATCTGCAGCAGAAGGAGGAGCCCGTTCCGGCCGGAAAGGAAACGGAAGGAACCGCGCAGAACAGCGAACTCATGGCGGAAACGCTGAAGCGCCTGTATGAGAATCAGCCCGCGGAGGAGCCGGCGGTCACGGTGGAGGAAGCGCCGGCCGCGAAGGCGGAGGCTTCGGATAACAAGCCGGCGGCGCAGGAAAGCAAGTCGGAAGCTCCGGAAAGCAATCCGGCCGAAGGCAAAACCGCGAGGCGGCGCAGAAAAACGGAATAAGAAAAACGAATCAGGGAAAAATGGGCGGGGATTTCCGAAAGGGGATCCCCGCCTGCCGCATTTTCACCGCCGAATCGGGCCCTTGCGCAGGACGGGGGATGGATGGTATAATATTCTGTCTTGTTGTGCCTTGGATTAAGGGAGCTGGGGGAAGGATATGCTTGAGTTTTTAAAGAAAATGCTGGGCGCCGGAAACGACGCGCAGCTGAAAAAGCTGCAGAAGCCCGTGGATGAAGTGATGGCCCTGGAGGACGCGTACCGGAAACTGACGGATGAGCAGCTCCAGGCCAAAACCGCGGAGTTCAGAGAGCGTCTGGCCAAGGGGGAAACAGAGGATGATCTTCTGCCGGAGGCTTTCGCCACGGTGCGCGAGGCGGCTGACCGCGTCCTGGGGATGAGGCCCTACCGGGTGCAGGTGCTGGGCGGCATCGTGCTGCATCAGGGCCGCATTGCCGAGATGAAAACCGGTGAAGGAAAAACCCTCGTGGCGACCATGCCCGCCTATCTGAACGCGCTCCGGGGGAACGGGGTTCATATTGTCACGGTGAACGATTATCTGGCCCGCCGCGACAGCGAATGGATGGGCAAGGTGCATCGCTTCCTGGGCCTTTCGGTCGGCCTGATCGTGCATGACCTGGAGCCGAAGGAGCGCAGGGCCGCCTATGCCTGCGATATCACCTACGGCACCAATAACGAGCTGGGTTTCGATTATCTGCGGGATAATATGGTCATCCGTCAGGGGGATCTGGTTCAGCGCGGCCATGCCTTTGCCATCGTGGACGAGGTGGACTCCATTCTGATCGATGAAGCCAGGACGCCGCTGATCATCAGCGGCCAGGGCGAAAAGAGTACGGAGCTGTACGACCGGGTGGACGCGGTGGTCCGCGGCATGAAGCCGGAGATCCATTATACGCTGGAGGAAAAGAAAAAGGCCGTTACCCTGACGGACGAGGGCGCCCGGAAGGTGGAAACCGCCTTCGGCATTGACAATCTGAATGACCCGGAAAACAGCGAGCTGAATCACCATGTCAACTGCGCCCTGAGAGCCCACGCGATCATGAAGCGGGATGTGGACTATGTGGTTCAGAACGGCCAGGTGATCATTGTAGATGAGTTCACCGGCCGCCTGATGATCGGCCGCCGGTACAGCGAAGGACTGCATCAGGCGATCGAGGCCAAGGAACATGTCAAGGTGGAGAGGGAAAGCAAGACCCTGGCCACCATCACGTTTCAGAACTACTTCCGTATGTACGCCAAGCTCTCCGGCATGACCGGTACCGCCAAAACGGAGGAGGCGGAGTTCCAGGGGATCTACAGCCTGGACGTGGTGGAGATTCCGACCAACCGGGAAAACATCCGCCGGGATCTGGAGGATATGGTCTATAAAAACAAGGCGGCCAAGTTCCAGGCTGTGGTCGCCAGCATCGAGCAGCATCACGCTACGGGCCAGCCCCTGCTGGTGGGTACCATCTCCGTGGAAGTCAGCGAAATGCTCAGCGAGCTCCTGCGGCGCAAGGGGATTCCCCATGAGGTGCTGAACGCCAAGAATCACGCCAAGGAAGCGGAGATCGTGGCCCAGGCGGGTCACTGGGGCGCCGTGACCATCGCCACCAACATGGCCGGCCGCGGAACGGATATCCTCCTGGGAGGAAACCCGGAATTCCTGGCCCGCCGGGCCATGCGCCAGGAGGGCGCGGCGGATGAGATCATCGAGGAAGCCGTAGGCCACAGCGAGCAGGTCAGCCCGGAAGTTCTGGAAGCCCGGAAACGCTATCAGGAGCTCTATACCCGCTTTAAGGAAGAGACGGACCGGGAGCATGACCGGGTGCTGCAGACCGGCGGACTGCATATTATCGGCACGGAGCGCCATGAAAGCCGGCGCATTGACAATCAGCTGCGGGGCCGCAGCGGCCGTCAGGGCGATCCGGGTTCCACGCAGTTCTTTATCTCCCTGGAGGACGATCTGATGCGCCTCTTCGGCAGCGAGCGCATCGGCGTCATGGTGGACCGGCTCGGCCTGAAGGATGACGAACCGCTGACGGCCGGGCTGCTCACCAAGCAGATTGAAAACGCGCAGAAGCGGATCGAAAACCGGAACTTTGAAACCCGGAAGCACGTTCTGGAATATGACGATGTCATGAACCGACAGCGCGAGGTGATTTACGGTCAGCGGCGCAGGGTGCTGATGGGCGAGAATGTCCGGGACAGCATCACCCGGATGGCGGATCATGTGATCGACTTCGCCGCCGGCCGGTGGATGAACGGGGAGGACGCTTCCGAGTGGGAATGGAAGGAAGCGGCGCTGTATCTGGAAAACCTCTGCTGCCATCATGGCACGCTGGAGGCAAACCGGGGCCTGGCGGAGGCGGACAACCGGGAGGACTTTATTCAGGCCCTGAAGGCCGATGCCGCGGAATTCTACAAAGAGCGGGAAGCCCTGATGGCGGAGCTCCATGTGGATATGCGGGAGCTGGAGCGGGTCATGCTGCTGCGCAGCGTGGACAGCCGGTGGATGGATCATATCGACGCCATGGATCAGCTGCGGGACGGCATCGGCTTCCGGGCGTACAGCGGTAAGAATCCGGTCACGGAGTATCAGATCGAAGCTGGACATATGTTTGAGGAGCTGAACCATCTGATCCGGGAGGATACCGTGCGCCGGGTCTATCAGACGAAGGTGCAGGTGACGCCGGAGCGGGTTCAGACCGCGAAGCCGGTGGAAGCGCGGACGGCGGGGGACGGTCCCCGCCAGCCCCGGAAAGCGAGCCCGGCCCAGAAGGTGGGCCGGAACGATCCCTGCCCCTGCGGCAGCGGAAAGAAGTATAAGAACTGCTGTATGCTGAAAAATCAGCAGGCGTAAGGAGCGGGGGAGAAAATCATGCTGGAACTGGAGCAGTATACCCAGGACCTTGCGGGGATCCGCAAATCGATCCTGGCGGCCGGAGAAGCGCTGCATATCGATCACATGAAGGAGCAGATCGACGAGCTGACCGAGGAAATGAATCAGCCGGAATTCTGGAATGACACGGAGCGCAGCACCCGGGTCAACCAGAAGCTGGGCCATCTGAAAAACAAGCTGAATCATTATGAAAAGCTGCTTTCCACGGCGGATGACGTGGATACCATGATGGAGCTGGCCCGGGAGGAAAACGACGAGGACATGGTGCAGGAGGTCGGCACCGAGCTGGCCGCGCTGAAGGAACAGGCGGACGCCCTGGAGCTGGAAACCCTGATGCGGGGCGATTATGATGATAATGACGCCGTCCTCAGCCTGCATGCCGGCGCGGGCGGAACGGAGGCGCAGGACTGGACCCAGATGCTGTACCGGATGTATACCCGGTATTGCGAGCGCATGGGCTTCGAGGTCAAGCTGCTGGATCTGCTGGACGGAGACGAGGCGGGGATCAAGAGCGTGACCTTCGAGGTCAGCGGGGATCATGCCTATGGTTATCTCCGGGGAGAAAAGGGCGTGCACCGCCTGGTGCGGATCTCGCCCTTCGACGCGAATGCCCGGCGGCATACCAGCTTTTCCAGCCTGGACGTGGCCCCGATGCTGGAGGATGAAGGGGATGAAATCAAGATCGATATGAAGGACGTCCGGGTGGACACCTATCATTCCAGCGGAGCCGGCGGTCAGAACGTGAATAAAACCAGTTCGGCTGTCCGTATGACGCATTATCCGACCGGCATCGTGGTGGCCTGTCAGACGGAGCGGGACCAGGTGCAGAACCGGGCCACCTGTCTGAAAATGCTGAAGGCCAGGCTGCTGGAGCTCCGGGAGCGGGAAAAGGAGCAGCAGATGGCGGATATCAAGGGTGAAATGAAAAAGATTGAATGGGGCAGCCAGATTCGCAGCTATGTCTTCCAGCCCTATACCATGGTGAAGGATCACCGGACCAACTATGAAAGCGGCAATATTGACGATGTGATGAACGGGAACCTGGAAGGCTTCGTCACCGCTTATCTGAAAATGCAGTGAGGCCGGCGTCCTCCGGGCCGTTTCTCCGCCGCCTGCCCGGCGCCGCGGCGGCCCTCTGCTGGATCCTGGCCGGCCTGACCGCGGTGATCCTGATCATGGCGGGCAGCGGTTCCCTGATGTCCCGGGAAATGCGCGCCTGGGCGCCGCCGGAGGCGACCGGGCTCCCGGATTCGGAGTATGACGGGATGGGCGCCCTGGTCGCGGATTACCTGACGGACCGAACGGAACGCTTTCAGTATACGTACCGAAGCCCCTCCGGAGCGGAGATCCGCTGCTTTCAGCCTCATGAGGAGGCGCATATGGCGGATGTGCGCGGCCTGATCCGTCTGGACCGCCGGGTTTTGTGGATCTCCCTGGCGGCCGCGGCGGCGCTGACGGTTTACGGCCTGTTTTCCCGGCGGGCCGCGCCGGCGTTCCGCCCGGGAATCCGGACGGGCCTTCTGATTTTTGCCGCGCTGGCCGGAGCGATCGCGCTCTGGGCGCTGCTGAATTTTGACGGCCTCTTTATCACGTTTCACCGTCTGGCCTTTACGAATGACGGCTGGCTGCTGAATCCCCGTACGGATCTGCTGATCCGCCTGATGCCGGAGAGCTTTTTCGTCAGCCTGGGCCGGAAGGGCGCGCTGGCGGCGCTGGCCGTTCCCTGCGCGCTGGGGATCCTGAGTTTCTTTCCTTTATCACCGAACAGAAGGGGACGCGGGCAATGACGTTTCAGGCGTTTTCGGAGCAGCGGGCGAAGCAGCTGGCCGAAAAGGATCGGGTCTGTATTCTGGCCCTGGAAACCAGCTGCGACGAGACGGCCGCGGCGGTTGTGGAAAACGGGCGGATCATCCGGAGCAATGTGGTTTTCAGCCAGATTGACCTCCATGCCCTTTATGGCGGCGTGGTGCCGGAGATTGCCAGCCGGGCGCATATGGAAGCCTGCGACCGGGTCGTGGATGAGGCGCTGCGCCAGGCGGGAATGACGCTGCGGGAGGTCGATGCCCTCGCGGTGACCCGGGGCCCCGGGCTGGTGGGCGCCCTCCTCACGGGGGTCAACTGCATGAAAGGGCTCGCCTTTTCCGCGGAAAAGCCCCTCATTGGCGTCCATCATATCGAGGGGCATGTCAGCGCCAATTATCTGACCTATCCGGATCTCGAGCCGCCGTTTCTGTGCCTGGTGGTCAGCGGCGGCCACAGCCATCTGGTGGAGGTGGCGGATTATGGCGTTTACCGCCTCCTGGGCCAGACGGTGGATGATGCCGCCGGGGAAGCCTTTGATAAGGCGGCCCGGGTGCTGGGCCTGCCCTATCCCGGCGGGCCGCGGATCGACGCGCTGGCGGAGGAAGGAAATCCGCTGGCCTTTTCCCTGCCGTCCCCCCGGACCGGCGGCCGCTATGATACCTCCTTCAGCGGGCTGAAGACGGCCTTCCTGAATCTGGTGCATACCCTGGAGCAGCGGGGGGAGCCCCTTCCGAAAGCGGACCTGGCCGCCTCCTTCCGCCGGGCGGTCTGCGGGGAGCTGACGGAAAAAACCCGGCGTCTGCTGACGGACCGCCTCGCCGAAGGGCATCCGCCGCGGGCGATGGCGATGGCCGGAGGCGTCTCCGCCAACCGGGAGCTTCGCCGGATGATGTCCTCGCTCTGCGATGAGCTGGGCGTCCCCCTCCGGATGCCGGAAATTGCCCTCTGTACGGATAACGGCGCCATGATCGGCAGCGCCGCCTATTATCAGCTTCGCAAAGGGGATCTGGCGGATCTCTCCCTGAATGCGGAACCTTCGCTCAGACTGGCGGAACGCGTGTGAATCCGTTCTCACGCTCTGCCCCGGGGAATGGAGATGAAAAAACACGGTGGAAAAAACGGGTCGCTTTCGCTGGCTGAATCAGTACGGATATGAGATGGATGCCTTTGATAAGTATCGCAGCGCGATGCTGAACAGCAACCGGGGTGCGCTCCGGGTGCTGGGCGGCAGCGCGGCGGTGCTGAGCGTCTGCCTGCTTTCCTATAAGCTGGCGGTCCATGACGGTACGTCGGGGGCGTACTTCTGCGGCGCCTTGCTGGTGGCCGGTATCCTGACGCTCTGGCAGTGCTGCCGGCGGGAAGGCGGCCGCCTGGGCCTCCTGCTGTCGGGTTATTTTCTTTATCTGGCTTTCTATGCGCTGGGCATTTACGGGTCGGTGATCCATAATAACGGCGCTTTCTGGGTCGGCGTGCAGATGGGCCTGTGCGGCTTTATGCTGGATTATGCCTGGCGCGTCGTCGGGCTTCAGCTGATCAGTTATTTTTCGCTGATCCTGGCCTGGGATGTTACCGGAAAAGGCCTGGACGGCCAGCGGATGCTCTTCGCTACCCTTTTCCTCCTCTGCGGCATGGTCGCCATGTGGGCGCAGGGGCGAAGCCGGATTTCCATGATCACCAGCCGGGAGCAGACCCGGCAGAGGGCGGAAACGGACCTGCTGACGGGGCTGACGATCCGGGCGGCCGCCCAGCATGAAATTGAACGGCACCTGAGGGAGTCGAAGGAAAGCGGCGTGCTCCTGCTCCTGGATCTGGACCGCTTTAAAAGCGTGAATGATAAGCTGGGCCACCAGATGGGGGACCGGGTGCTGATCGATGTGGCTTCCGATCTGAAAAAGATGTTCCGCAGTTCGGATGTTCTTTCCCGTCTGGGCGGGGATGAGTTCATCGTGTATATGAAGGGGGTTCCCGAGCGCAGCTGGGCGGAGCAGCGGGCCGAGCAGGTGGTCCGCACGGTGCGCCGCTGGGTGGGCGAGGGAGAAACCCATGTCCAGATCAGCGCCAGCGTCGGCGTGGTCACGACGGAAATGGTTCAGCGCAGCTACAGCGAGCTTTACCGGGCGGCGGATATCGCCATGTATTTCTCCAAAGCGGACGGAGGCAACAGCGCGGTGTTCTATTCAAAGAACCTGCTGGAGCAGGCGCTGGGCCGCGCAACCACGCGTCAGCATGAGCATCAGGAGACCGAAAATCAGGAGGACAGTCTGCGATGACCCATCCCAATATGCCGGATCAGAATATACCGGATCCCAATATGCCGGATCCGAAGAAGGCCGCCTCAAAAAAGAATCTCTTGCAGGCGCTGAAGTTTACGCTCTTCAGCATCTCCGCGGGGCTGATTCAGATCGGTTCCTACACGCTCTTTTACGAGGTGTTTCACTGGGCGCCCTGGCTGGCGTATCTGATCAGCCTGATCCTCAGCGTGCTCTGGAATTTCACCTTCAACCGGACCTATACCTTCCGCAGCGACGCGGATGTGGGGCGCAGCATGGCGCTGGTGGGGCTGTTCTATCTGGTTTTCACGCCCCTGAGCACCTGGTGGACGGCCGCCCTGACGGGAGAAAACCCCTTTACGGGCGCCGGCGCGGATGCGACCCCCCTGGTGAATAACTATGTGGTGCAGGGCGGTACCATGCTGATCAACTTTATCACCGAGTTCCTGTTCCAGAAGTATGTCGTTTACAGAGGCTCGGAGGATACCAACGCCCGGGCGCAGGCGGCCCGGGAAAAGGAGAAAAACAGGGAACAGCGTCATGAATGAATATATTGAAATCACCGGCGCCCGGGAACACAATCTGAAAAACGTCTCGCTGCGGATTCCCCGGAACCGCATGACCGTGATTACGGGGCTGAGCGGCAGCGGAAAAAGCTCGCTGGCCTTCGACACGATTTATGCCGAAGGTCAGCGCCGCTATGTGGAAAGCCTGTCCAGCTATGCCCGGCAGTTTCTCGGCCAGATGGATAAGCCGGATGTGGATGCCATCGAGGGGCTGAGCCCCGCGATTTCCATTGATCAGAAAACCACCGGGCGCAATCCCCGCTCCACGGTCGGCACGGTGACGGAGATCCAGGATTATCTGCGCCTCCTGTGGGCCCGGGTCGGCGTTCCGCACTGCCCTCATTGCGGCCGGGAGATCCGGAAGCAGACCGTGGATGAAATTGTGGATGTCATCTGCCGCCGGCCGGAAGGCACGCGGATGCAGATCCTCAGCCCGCTGGTCCGGGGCCGGAAGGGGGAGCACCGGGATCTCCTGGACTCCGCCCGGAAAAGCGGCTATGTCCGGGTCCGGATCGACGGCGCCCTGTATGATCTGGAGGATACCCCTTCCCTGGACAAGAAAAAAAGGCATACTGTCGAACTGGTCGTGGACCGGCTGATCCTCCGGGACAGCCGGGAGTTCCGCCAGCGGCTGACGGATGATATCGAAACCGCGGCGTCGAAGGGCGCCGGCCTGGTGATTGCCCAGTGGATCAGCCGGGAGGAAGGTCAGCCGGATACGGAAACACTGTTCAGCATGAACTATGCCTGTCCGGACTGCGGGTTTTCCGTGGAGGAGCTGAGCCCCCGCATGTTCTCCTTCAACAGCCCCTATGGCGCCTGCCCGACCTGTTCCGGTCTGGGAACGCTGATGAAAATCAGCCGGGAAGCCCTCTTCCCGGATGAAAGTCTCTCCCTGCGGGAGGGCGCGCTGAACGCGATGGGCTTTAACGCCACGGACGAAGGGGGCATAGCCGCCCAGTATTTTGACGCCATGGGCCGGAAGTACGGCTTTACGATGGATACCCCGGTCTCCCGGATCCCGGAGGAGGGCATGCAGGCGATCCTCTACGGCACGGGCCGGGATAAGATCACGATTTTCTATGAGGGCGCCCACGGCGCCTCGCAGTACGCGGCCTCCTTCGAAGGGGTGGTGCCGACGCTGGAGCGCCGCTACCGGGAAACCTCCTCGGAAGCCATGAAGCAGGCGTACGAGGAATATATGGCGGAGGAAATCTGTCCGGACTGCCGGGGTCAGCGGCTGAAACCGGAAGCCCGGGCGGTGACGGTGGGGGGCAGGAGCCTCCCGGACGTCTGCGCGCTGAGCATCGTGGAGGCCCGGGCGTTTTTCCGCGGCCTGCATCTGGAGGGAAGCCAGCGGATGATCGCGGATCAGATCCTGCGGGAAATTGATAACCGGCTGGGTTTCCTGGAGGACGTGGGGCTGGGTTACCTGACGCTGAGCCGCGGGGCGGCGACCCTCTCCGGCGGGGAAGCCCAGCGGATTCGCCTGGCAACCCAGATTGGCAGCGCCCTGATGGGCGTGGTCTATATCCTGGATGAACCCTCGATCGGCCTGCACCAGCGGGATAACGCGAAGCTGATCGCGACCCTGAAGCGGATGCGGGATCTGGGCAATACGGTGCTTGTGGTGGAGCATGATGAGGAAACCATGCTCGCCTCGGACTGGATCGTGGACGTGGGCCCCGGGGCGGGGCTTCACGGCGGCCGGATTGTGGCGGAGGGCACCGCGGATCAGATCATGGCCTGCCCGGACAGCCTGACCGGTCAGTATCTGAGCGGAAAAAAGCAGATTCCGGTTCCCGCTCTCCGGCGTTCGCCCTCGGGCTGGCTGACGATCCGGGGCGCGGCGGAACATAACCTGAAGCACATCGATGTCCGTCTCCCCCTCGGCGTTCTGACCTGTGTCACCGGGGTCAGCGGCAGCGGCAAGAGCTCCCTGGTCAATGAAATTCTCTATAAAGCCCTGGCGAAAAAGCTGAACCGGGCGCATACGCATCCCGGCCGTTTTGAGCGCCTGGAGGGCGTGGAGCAGCTGGATAAAATAATCATGATTGACCAGAGCCCGATTGGCCGTACGCCCCGCAGCAACCCCGCGACCTATACCGGCCTTTTCGACCTGATCCGGAAGCTTTTCGCGATGAGTCCGGAAGCCAAAGCCCGCGGATACAGGGAAAACCGTTTTTCCTTCAATGTCAAGGGCGGGCGCTGCGAGGCCTGCCAGGGGGACGGGGTTCAGAAAATTGAAATGCATTTCCTTCCGGATCTCTATGTTCCCTGCGATGTCTGCCGGGGCCGCCGTTACAACCGGGAAACCCTGGAGGTCGTCTGGCACGGAAAAAATATCTATGAAGTGCTGGAAATGACGGTGGAGGAAGCGCTCTCCTTCTTTGAAAACCACTCCCAGATTCTCCGGAAGCTGGAAACCCTCTATGACGTCGGCCTGGGATATATGAAGCTGGGCCAGGCCTCCACCACCCTCTCCGGCGGGGAAGCCCAGCGGGTCAAGCTGGCCACGGAGCTGAGCCGCCGGGCGACCGGCCGAACCATTTACCTCCTCGATGAGCCGACCACGGGGCTGCATATGGCGGATGTGGACCGGCTGATTCAGGTGCTGCAGCGCCTGGCGGATACCGGCAATACGGTTCTGGTCATCGAACATAATCTGGATGTGATCAAGGTGGCGGATTATCTGGTGGATCTGGGGCCGGAGGGCGGAGACGGCGGCGGTACCGTTGTGGCGATAGGCACGCCGGAGGAGGTCGCCGCGGCGCCCGGTTCCTTTACCGGGGAGTATCTGCGAAAAGTCCTCTCCCCGGATCCACGGGCGCGCTGATCCGCCGGCGGGACTGAAAACGGCCTTTTCCGCCGCGGAAATATCCGGCGGGGAACGCCGCGGTGTGGAAAAACAGAAAGAGAACAAGGGGTTTCTTGACGCGGGTTTTTGCCCCGGCGTATGATAGTTAATAAATCCGGCGGGTCTCTGCCTTCCGGGTGATAAAAATAAGGAGGATCAACCCATGAAAAAGGTATTGGCAATGGCTTTGGCGCTCTGTCTGGCACTGACGGTGTGTTCCGCGCTTGCGGAGGATCTGGTGCTGAAGATTGCGCATATCGGCCCGCAGACCGGTCCGGCTGCCGTGTACGGTCTGGCTACCTACCGCGGAGCCCAGATTGCCGCGGATGAAATCACCGCCGCCGATAACGGGATTACGATCGAGCTGCTGAATGAGGATGATACCCATGACGCCGAAAAGGCTGTGAACGCCTATAATAACGTCATGGAGCACGGCGCCCAGATGATCGTGGGCACCACCACCACGGCCCCCTGCATCGCGGTGGGCGCAAAGGCCTTCGAGGAGCGCGTGTTCATGCTGACCCCTTCTGCCTCCTCTACGGATGTGACGGCGGATAAGGATAACGTGTATCAGCTCTGCTTCACGGACCCGAACCAGGGCTCCGCTTCCGCGGCGGTGATCAGCGAAAAGAAGCTGGGCACCAAAATCGCTGTGATTTACAACAACGCCGACGCTTATTCCACCGGCATCTATCAGACCTTCGTTCAGAAGGCCGCCGAGCTGGGCCTGGAAATCGTCTCCACCACCACCTTCACCGATGATACCACGGACTATTCCGCTCAGGTGGCGGATGCCCAGAACAACGGCGCCGATCTGGTGTTCCTGCCCATTTACTACACCCCCGCTTCCCAGATCCTGATCGCCGCCAGCAGCAAGGGCTATACCCCCGTGTTCTTCGGCGTGGACGGCATGGACGGCATCCTGACCCTGGAAGGCTTTGACACCAAGCTGGCGGAAGGCGTTATGCTCCTGACCCCCTTCGTGGCGGATGCCAAGGATGACCTGACCGTGAAGTTTGTAGCCAAATACAACGAGCTGTACGGCGAAGTGCCGAACCAGTTCGCGGCGGATGGCTACGACTGCATCTACGCCCTGGTGGAAGCCGCCCGGAAGGCCGGCGTGCAGACCGGTTCCCCGGCGGAGGAAATCTGCGACAGCATGATCGCCGCCATGCAGGAAATCTCCATCACCGGTCTGACCGGAACGATGAAGTGGTCCGCCAACGGCGAAGTGGATAAGGTGCCCACCGCCATGGTCATTAAGGACGGCGCCTACGTCGGTCTGGAGAACTGATTTGAACCGCTAAACCCGTCCGGCCCGGGAACTCCCGCGGCCGGATTTCCTATTTCGATGGACAAATGGGCTGTTCTGTGGTAAAAAAAGGCAGAATGTTACTGACAGGGGAGGAAACAAGCATGGTTTTTCTGTCCAATCTGGTAAACGGGATCAGTCTGGGCAGTATATACGCCATCATCGCGCTGGGCTACACCATGGTGTACGGCATTGCCAAGATGCTGAACTTCGCCCACGGCGATGTGATCATGGTGGGGGCGTATATCATTTTCTGCGCGGCGCAGTACTGGAACCTGCCGTTTATCGTGTCGCTGCTGATCGCCATGGCGGTGTGTACGCTGCTGGGGATCACCATCGAGAAGCTGGCCTATAAACCGCTGAGACAGGCGACGTCCCTGGCGGTGCTGATCACGGCCATCGGCATGAGCTATCTCCTGCAGAATACGGCTCTGCTGATCTGGGGTGCGAATCCCAAGGTCTTTCCCGACCTGATGAACCTGAATACCCTCCAGCTTTTTGACGGCCAGCTCTCCATCAAGGGCGAAATCCTGGTCACCATCGCCGCCAATATCATCATCATGATCGCCCTGACGATGTTCACCTCCCGCACGAAGATGGGGAAGGCCATGCGCTGCGTTTCGGAAGACCGGGGGGCTGCGGAGCTCATGGGCATCAATGTGAACCGGACGATTTCCGTGACCTTCGCGATCGGCTCCGCGCTGGCGGCCATTGCCGGTATGCTCCTCTGCTCTTCCTACCCCCTCCTGCAGCCCACCACAGGCTCCATGCCCGGCATCAAGGCCTTCACGGCGGCGGTGTTCGGGGGCATCGGCTCCATCCCCGGCGCCATGCTGGGCGGAATTCTGCTGGGAATCATTGAAATTCTCGGCAAGGCGTATATTTCCACGGAGCTGGGAGACGCCATTGTCTTCGCAGTCCTGATTATTGTCCTGCTCGTACGCCCCACCGGCCTGCTGGGGAAGGCTGTACGGGAGAAAGTGTGAGGCGAGCGGCATGAGAACGAAAAAAGCCCGGTTCATCACTTCCATGGTGACCTACGGCGTGGTGATCGCGCTGTTTATCATCCTGACCGTGATGATCGATAACAAATCCATCTCCCGTACCCTGAAGGGCCAGCTGATTCCCATCTGCAGCTGGATTGTGATGGCGGTATCCCTGAACCTGGTGGTGGGAATCAGCGGGGAGCTGAGCCTGGGCCATGCCGGGTTCATGAGCCTCGGCGCCTTTTCCGGCATCGTGATGTCCGGATGGCTGCTGAACGGATTCCAGATGGAGGATCCCTCCCTGCGCCTGATCCTGGCCATCCTGGCCGGCGGTCTGGTGGCCGGGGTGGTCGGCGCGCTGATCGGCATTCCCGTGCTCCGTCTGCGGGGCGACTATCTGGCCATCGTGACCCTGGCCTTCGGGGAAATTATCAAGAATGTCATGAACTGCGTCTACGTGGCGGTGGAAGGGAAGCAGCTACACTGGGGTTTCCTGACCAACGAGCTGCCGGGAACCCTGCTCCTGAACGGCCCCATGGGCGCGGTGAAGGTGAAGGCGATCTCCACCTTCACGGCGGGTTTCCTCCTGGTGATGTTTACCCTGATCGTGGTGCTGAACCTGGCCAACTCCCGCTCCGGGCGGGCGATCATGGCCGCCCGGGATAACCGGATCGCCGCGGAATCCATGGGAATCCATATCACGAAGTACAAAATGATGGCCTTTGTCACCGCGGCGGTGCTGGCGGGCATGGCGGGGGCGCTGTACGGGCTGAGCATGGCGACCCTGGTGCCCACCAAGTTCAGCTTCAATGAATCCATCAACGTCCTGGTCTTCGTGGTTCTCGGCGGAATCGGTAATATTCCGGGTTCCATTGTCTCCGCGGCCGCCCTGACGATTCTGCCCGAGAAGCTTCGCTTCCTGCAGAACTACCGGATGCTGGCCTATGCGGTGCTCCTGATCCTGGCCATGCTCCTGAGCAATAATCCGGTCATGAAGAGCCTGCTGAAAAAGCTGATTCCCTGGCGGAAGAAGCCGGCGGACGGAGAGGAGGCAATGCGGGCATGAGTGAAAACAAACTTCGTCAGAATACTCCCATGGTGCCCTATCCTTCCGGAGCGATCGTGCCGGAACGGGATCTGGGGTCGATTCCCGTCCTCGAATGCACCCATCTGGGCATTGATTTCGGCGGCCTCAAGGCGGTGGACGATTTCAATGTCATCATGGGCCGTACGGAAATCGCCGGGCTCATCGGTCCCAACGGCGCCGGCAAAACCACCATCTTTAATCTCCTGACCAAAGTCTACCAGCCCACCCGCGGCACCATGATGCTGGAGGGGCGGGACATGGGAAATATGACCACCGTGGACGTCAATAAGGCGGGCATCGCGAGAACCTTCCAGAATATCCGCCTCTTCGGCAATATGACGGTGGAGGAAAATGTGCGCATCGGCCTGCACAATCAGATCCGATACGGGATGTTCAGCGGAATCCTGAGACTTCCGAAATACTGGAAGTCGGAAAAACAGCAGCATGAGCGTTCTCTCGAGCTCCTGGATATCTTTGACATGGCGTCTCTGGCGGACGCGCGGGCGGGCAGCCTGCCCTATGGCGCCCAGCGGCGTCTGGAAATCGTCCGGGCGCTGGCCACTCACCCGAAGCTCCTCCTGCTCGATGAGCCGGCGGCGGGAATGAATCCCCACGAAACCGAAGAACTGATGGAAAATATCATGAAAATCCGGGATCAGTTCCGCATTGCCGTCCTGCTGATTGAGCATGACATGAATCTGGTCATGGGGATCTGTGAAGATATCTGCGTGCTGAACTTCGGCCGGATCATTGCCAAGGGAACGCCGGATGAAATCCAGCGCAATCCGGCGGTGATCGAGGCCTATCTGGGCAAGCAAAAGGAGGCGAAGGCATGAGCGAGCATCAGCTTCCCCTGCTGAAGGTGAAGGATCTCCATGTGTATTACGGCGCCATTCACGCGATTAAGGGAATCACCCTCGAGGTCACCGAGGGGGAAATTGTAACCCTCATCGGCGCGAACGGAGCGGGAAAATCCACCACCCTGAATACCATCGCCGGGCCCCTGAAACCCCGGCAGGGCACGATCGCCTTTGCCGGTCTCCCGGTGGAAGGCACGGCGGCTTCCCGTATGGTTTACCGGGGCCTGAGCCTCTGCCCGGAAGGCCGGCGGATTTTTCAGCAGATGACGGTGCGGGATAATCTCCTGATGGGCGGTTTCTCCCGCCCGAAGGAGGAGCTCCCGGCCTCCGTGGACCATGTCTATTCCTTCTTCCCCCGCCTGAAGGAGCGGGAAAAGCAGATCGCCGGCACCCTTTCCGGCGGCGAGCAGCAAATGCTGGCGATGGGCCGCGCCCTGATGAGCAAGCCGAAACTGATGATGCTGGATGAACCCAGCATGGGACTGGCGCCCATTCTGGTGGAGCAGATTTTTGATATCATCCGCGATCTGAATCAATCCGGCACCACGATCCTGCTGGTGGAGCAGAATGCGCAGATGGCGCTGTCGGTAGCGCACCGGGCCTATGTGATGGAAACGGGCCGGATTACCATGAGCGGCGCGGCGGAGGAGCTGCTGCATGACGACAATGTTCGGAAAGCGTATCTGGGCAGCTGATGCCGCATTGACAAAGAAGGCCGCCGGGGGTAAAATTATCGGCAGGCTTAATTGATTCCCGGGTTCGGGGCTCAGGCAGGCGGATCAGAAAAAAGAAGAGGGGCAAGGCCTCGAGAGGTGGTTGAACAATGGCTTGTACCGCGATTGTGGGAATCAACTGGGGCGATGAAGGCAAGGGCCGTATGGTGGACCTGCTGACGGAGTCGTTTGACGTGGTTGTGCGGTATCAGGGCGGAGGGAACGCCGGGCATACGGTGATTAACCGCTATGGGCAGTTCATGCTGCATATGCTGCCCTCCGGCGTGTTCCGGAAGGGCGTCGTGAACGTGATCGGGAACGGCGTGGCTCTGGATCCGGAGCACCTGATTAAGGAAATCCGGGAGCTGCAGAATAAAGGCGTTTCCATCACGCCGGAAAATCTGATGATCAGCGAGCGGGCCTCGCTGCTGCTGCCCTGGCATCGTCAGCTGGACGCCCTGGAGGAAGCCCGGCTGAAGGATCAGAAATTCGGTTCCACCAAGAAGGGTATCGCGCCCTTCTATTCCGATAAGTATCAGAAAAAGACGGTGCTGGCCGGCGAGCTGTTCTATCCGGAGATCCTGAAGCAGCATCTTGAAAGCCTGCGGGAGTGGAAAAACCTGGTCCTGACCGGGGTGTACGGGGCCGAACCTGTTTCCGAGAAGGAGATTGACGACTGGCTGGCGCAGTATTGCGCTCCCCTGAAGCTCTTTATCCGGGATACCCGTTCCTACCTGCTGGAGGCGCACAGGCAGCACAAGAGGATTCTCTTTGAGGGCCAGCTGGGGGCGCTGCGGGATCTGGATTACGGAATTTATCCTTATACCACCTCCTCCAATGTGCTGGCCAGCTTTGCGCCGATCGGTTCCGGGATGCCGGGTGTGGAGATTGAGCGGGTGATCGGCGTGGTAAAGGCGTACTCCAGCTGCGTGGGCGAGGGCCCCTTTGTCTGCGAGCTGTTCGGCGCCGAGGCCGACAGGCTGCGCGAGATCGGCGGCGAGTTTGACGGGCATAAGCCGCACCGGGTCGGCCCGATCGATCTGGTGGCCACCCGTTACGGGGTTCAGGTCCAGGGTGCGACGGAGATCGCCCTGACCAAGCTGGACGTGCTGAGCAAGCTGGAGGAGATTCCGGTCTGCGTCCGGTATAAGCTGAACGGCCGGGAGATGGATTCCATGCCCTTCCCGTCGATTCTGGGCCAGTGTGAGCCGGTGATCGAAAAGATGCCCGGCTGGGAACGGGATATTTCCGGTATCCGGAACTGGTGGGATCTGCCGGAAGAGGCCAAGGCCTATGTGAAGCGGATTGAGGAAGCGGTGGGCTCCGTCATCAAGTGGATTTCCGTCGGGCCGGAGCGCCACAGTATTATCAGCCGGGGTTAAGTCTTTTAAAGACAAAGAAATAAAAGGAATAGAAAGGACATGGGAAACATGAAAGGGAACGTAATCGTAGGACAGTCCGGCGGACCGACCGCCGTCATCAACTCCAGCCTGGCCGGCGTGTTTAAGACTGCGAAGGAGCGCGGCTTCGACAAGGTCTACGGCATGCGGAACGGCATCCAGGGCTTCCTGGACGAGCAGTATATTGATCTGAGCGATCATATCAAAAACGAGCTGGATCTGGAGCTCCTGAAGCGGACGCCTTCCGCCTTCCTGGGCACCTGCCGCTATAAACTGCCGGAAATCCATGAGGACAAGGCCATTTATGAGCGGATCTTCGAGCTGCTGAACAAGCTGGAGATCGAAGTGTTCATCTACATCGGCGGCAATGATTCCATGGATACCATCAAAAAGCTGACGGACTATTCCATGCTGACCGGCGCGAAGCAGCGCTTTGTCGGCTGCCCCAAGACCATTGATAACGACCTGGCGATGACGGATCATACCCCCGGCTTCGGCAGCGCGGCCAAGTATATCGCCACCTCCACCAAGGAAATCATCTGTGATGCCATGGGCTTCTCCTATAAGAAGAAGAACGTGAACATCATCGAGATCATGGGCCGGAATGCCGGCTGGCTGACCGGTGCGGCGGCGCTGTCCCGCGGAGAGGACTGCGAAGGTCCCGATCTGATCTATCTGCCCGAAGTCACCTTCGATATCGATAAGTTCATCGAGAACGTGAAAAAGCTGCTGGAAAAGAAGGACGTGGTGGTGGCCGTCGTTTCCGAGGGCATCAAGACCGCGGACGGCCGCTATGTCTGCGAAAACTCCTCCGGCTCCGAAACGAAGGACGCCTTCGGTCATATCCAGATGACCGGTACGGCTTCCTATCTGGCCGGTCTGGTGCAGAAGGAGCTGGGCTGCAAAACCAGAGCGGTGGAACTGTCCACCCTGCAGCGGGCCGCGGCGCATCTGGCCAGCAAAATCGACGTGGATGAAGCGTTCAATGTGGGCGGCGCCTGCGTGAAGGCGGCGGATGAAGGCCGCACCGGCGTCATGGTGGTAATCGTCCGGGTTTCCGATGATCCCTATCAGAGCACGACGGACGTGAACGATGTGCACCGCATCGCGAACGACGAAAAAGTGGTTCCGCGGAACTGGATCAGCAAGAGCGGCAACTATGTCACGGAAGAGTTCCTGGACTATGTGCGGCCGCTGATTCAGGGTCAGTATTCTCCCATGATGGTGGAAGGCCTGCCCCGGCACCTGACCATGAATCTGAAGAACTATGACTGGATCAGCCATAAATAATTCCGGGCGCAATCACGCGTAAACGGGGAGGGATACGATGTCAGGACACTCCAAATGGCATAACATACAGGCGAAAAAAGGCAAGGCGGATGCGCAGCGCGGCGCGGTCTTTACCAAGATCGGCCGGGAAATCGCCATCGCGGTCCGCGAGGGCGGCGCGAATCCGGAATCCAACGGCAAGCTGCGGGATATTATCGCCAAGGCGAAGGCGAATAACATGCCCAACGATAATATTCAGCGCTCCATTAAAAAGGCCAGCGGCGAGCTGAGCAACGTGGTCTATGAGGAAATCACGTATGAAGGCTATGCCCCCGGGGGCGTGGCGGTGATCGTGGATACGATCTCCGACAACCGGAACCGGACGGCCAGCGACGTGCGCCACTGCTTCGCGAAATACGGCGGCAATCTGGGCACGACCGGATCCGTGGGCTTCATGTTTGACGAGCGCGGCGTGCTGGTTGTGGAACGGGAGCCCGGCAGCGACGAGGATGAGATGATGATGATCGCGCTGGATGCCGGCGCCGAGGACGTGAAGGCGGAGGACGACGTATTCGAAATTTATACGGCGCCCAATGATTTCAGCGCCGTCCGGGAAGCGCTGGAAAAGCAGGGGCTGACCTTCCTCTCCGCGGATGTCCAGAAGATTCCGCAGAACACCGTGGAGGTGACGGATCCGGATACGATTCTGAAAATTCAGAAGATGCTGGATCTGCTGGAAGAAAATGATGATGTGCAGAACGTGTATCATAACGCGGATCTGCCGGATGAAGAAGAGGAAGAATGAAAAAAGGCCGGTGTCTGGAACCGTCAGACACCGGCCTTTTTTTCATGCCCTCCGGGCGCGCTTTCACATCAGCAGCAGAGCGCCCTGGGCCAGGGCGACCGCGCAGCAGGCGGCCAGCGCAACCGTCAGCAGGCTTCGTCCGCGCCAGGCCAGCAGAACCGCCACCGCGGCGCCGCAGATCGCGGTTCTCATATCCCCGGTGGAATACAGCACATCCGGGAAGGTCATGGCTCCCAGCACGGCGTAGGGAATATAGGCCAGAAAGGAGCGGACAAACCGGCTTTTGATCTCCTTCCGGAAGATCGTCATCGGCAGCATCCGGATCAGATAGGTCACCCCGGCGGTGACCGCCAGATAGGGGAGGAAGACGGACCATTTCATTCGCTTTCACCGTCCTTGAGCGGGAAAAGCGCCGCCCCCGCGGCCGCGGCGCTCACCGCGCAGATGATGATGGCGAATCCGGAGGAAACCCGATTCAGCCCGGGAATATACCGGAAGCACAGGCTGAGCGCGACGGCCATTGCCACCACGGCCCGCACGGAGGAATGCTTCCGGGCCGGCGGCAGGATAATCGCCAGAAACATGCCGTAGATGGCGATCCCCAGCGCTGTCCGGACAAAGGCCGGCAGCAGCGTGCCGGCGGCGGCGCCCAGCAGCGTGCCCAGGCTCCAGCCGAACCAGGGGGTCAGCATCAGCCCGTACAGGTAGTGTTTACCGACCTTGCCGGGCTGGGAGGAGGCCACGGCGAAGATTTCGTCCGTGTTGGCGAAGGAAAAGATCATGCGCTGCAGCGTTCCCATCGTGTGGTCCAGCTTGCGGCTCAGGGACAGGCTCATCAGCGCGTAGCGCAGATTGATGGTCAGCTGGGTCAGCGCCATTTCGGTCAGCGCGGCGCCGCCGGTCATCAGCGGCAGCGCGGCGATCTGCCCGGCGCTGGTCAGATTGGTCATGGAGATCAGGACGGCCTGCATCACGGTCAGCCCGTCGCCGACCGCCTTCATGCCGAAGGCAAAAGAAACGCTCAGGTAGCCCAGAGCGATGGGCAGGCCGTGACGGATCCCCTTCCGGAAAGCGCTGTTCATGCGTTTTCTCCTATTCTTTGAATTCCGTCCTCGGTGATGACGGCATAAAAATTCCGGGCGCGGGCGCAGGGTTCTTTTCCGATCCGGATGGCAGCCCGGATCGCGGCTTCCGCCCGGGCGGCGTCCGCTTCCGTTTTCGCGTGCAGTTCGCACAGGGGGGTATCGGGCGTGACCCGGTCGCCGATCCGGACCTTCAGAATATAGCCCACGGAATAATCCAGCTGATCCTCCAGAGAAAGCCGGCCGGCGCCCATTGCCTGCGCTGCCCTTCCCAGCGCGGCGGTGTCCATGGCCTGAATCGTGCCTTCCTGCCCGCACAGGGCGGTCCGCACAAAGGGAGCCTGCGGCAGCAGCCCCGTATCATCGCAGACGGCGGGATTTCCGCCCTGTGCCGCAATCATTTCCTTCAGTTTCCGCAGGCCTGCTCCGTTTGCGATGGCCTCCCGCATCCGCGCTTCCCTTTCCTCCGGAGAGGAAACCAGCCCGGCCAACAGCATCATGCAGCCGCCCAGCTTCAGGGATACGGTCAGCAGATCCCCTTCCGTCCGTCCGGCGAGGACGTCGATGGCTTCCCGGACCTCCAGGGCGTTGCCGATGTGGGTGCCCAGCGGCTGCTCCATGCCGGTGACCAGGGCGACGACCGGCTTTCCGGCCAGGTGCCCGACGCGCACCATGGCGTAGGCCAGCGCGATGCTGTCCTCCAGCTGACGCATGAGAGCGCCGCTGCCGGTTTTCACGTCCAGCACGATGGCGTCCGTTCCGGCCGCCAGCTTTTTGCTGAGAATGGAGGAAACGATCAGCGGGAGGGAATCCACGGTGGAGGTTACGTCGCGCAGCGCGTAGAGCGTTTTGTCGGCGGGGGCCAGCCGGGCGGTCTGTCCCACGACGGCCAGACCGATCTCCCGCACCTGCCGGATCAGTTCTTCTTCCGTCAGGCTGATCCGCATGCCGGGAATGGATTCCAGCTTATCCAGCGTCCCGCCGGTATGTCCCAGCCCCCGGCCGCTCATTTTGGCGACGGTAACGCCGCAGGCGGCGGCCAGCGGGGCCAGAATCAGCGTGGTGGTATCGCCGACGCCGCCGGTGGAATGCTTGTCTATTTTGAGGCCGGGAATAGCGGACAGATCCGCCGTATCGCCGGAATCCCGCATGGCGAGGGTCAGATCGGTTGTCTCCCGGTCGGTCATGCCGTTCAGACGGATGGCCATCAGCAGGGCGGCCAGCTGGTAATCCGGGGCGGTTTTCCGGGCTGCGGCCTGGGCCAGAAAAATCAGCTCTTCCCGGCTCAGCTCCCGGCCGAGCTTCTTTTTTTCAATGATTTCCAGCATCGTCATGACCATCGCTTCCTTTCGCCCCGGATGGATTTCTATGGGTATCTTATCACGTGTTCCGGTGATGTCAAGGCGGGGCCGGCGGGTTTTCAAAAGGTTTCCGCCAGGTTTTCGGAAGGAAAATACCGGAAAGGGATTGATCCGGACGGAAAGGCGATGTAGAATGCCAGATGGGAATGTCAGAGGAAGGAATCAGAACAGGAGGAGCGGGATACGGATGAGCAAGCAGGAGAATCCGAGAGCGAAGGAATTGAATATTGCCTATATCGGCGGCGGGTCCAGAGGCTGGGCCTGGGGTTTTATGATGGATCTGGCGATGGACGGGGAGATCTGCGGTACGGTCCGGCTGTATGATATTGACCGGTCGGCGGCGGAACGGAACCGGATCATCGGGAATAAGATCAGCGCGCATCCCGATGCGGTTTCCCGCTGGGAGTATACGGTCAGCGATTCCCTGAAGGACGCGCTGACCGGGGCGGATTTTGTGGTCATTTCCATCCTGCCCGCCACCTTTGAGGAAATGCGGTCCGATGTGCATCTGCCGGAGCGCGTGGGCATTTATCAGCCGGTGGGGGATACGGTCGGTGCCGGCGGCTTTATGCGGGCCATGCGGACCATTCCCATGTATGTCACGATTGCGGAGGCGATCCGGGATTACGCGCCGGAGGCCTGGGTGATCAATTATACCAATCCGATGTCCCTGTGCGTGCGCACCCTGTATGAAGTTTTCCCGGCGGTCAAGGCCTTCGGATGCTGCCATGAGGTGTTCGGAACGCAGAAGCTGCTTTGCGCCATGCTGAAAACGGAGGAAGGAATTCCGGACGTCCGGCGGCAGGATCTGTATACCACGGTCACGGGCATCAATCATTTTACCTGGCTGACCACGGCCAGCTGGCAGGGGATGGATCTGATGCCCCTCTACGCCAGGATGGCGGATAAGTATTTCGAGTCGGGCTATGATGAGGGCGGAGATAAAAACTGGATGAACTCCTTCTTTGAGTGCGCCCATCGCGTCAAGTTCGACCTGTTCCGGCGCTATGGGGCCATCGCCGCCGCGGGGGACCGTCATCTGGCGGAGTTTACGGCGCCATGGTACACCTCCTCGCCGGAGGCGGTCGCGGACTGGAAGTTCAGCCTGACCACGGTGGACTGGCGGATTGAAGACCTGCATCGCCGGCTGCAGCGGTCGGATGATCTGATTTCCGGAAAGGAAGAGCTGGTGCTGAAGCCCTCCGGAGAGGAAGGGCACCTGCTGCTGAAGGCGATCCTCGGTCTGGGAGACCTGGTTTCCAATGTCAATATTCCCAACCGCGGTCAGATTCCGAACCTGCCGCTGGGAGCGGTGGTGGAGACCAACGCGCTCTTCGGCCGGGACCGGATTGAGCCTCTGTACGCGGGTGCGATGCCGGCGAATATCCTCCCGCTGGTGGCCCGCCATGTCTATAATCAGGAAAATACGCTGACCGCCGCGCTCCGCTGCGACCGGAAGCTGGGCTTCTCCACCTTTATGAATGATCCGCAGCTGGCCGGCGTGTCCGTTCCGGACGGGCAGAAGCTCTTTGATGATATGCTGGAAAATCAGCGCCCCTGGCTGCCGAAAGCCTGGTTCTGAGGCTGCTGCGGCGGTACCGTCTGTATGGCATGGCCGTCTGCGTAACGTGACCGTCTGCGCGTCGTGGCTGTCTCCGTGGCGCGGGCGCCGAAAGCGCCGCGGAATGCTTGAAAACGGAACCGGGATCTGTCATAATATGGATAAAGCCTGTTGAATCTGAAAAAGGTCAGGAGATGAAAAAAATGGCGGAAGTGAAGTATGAACTGGCGCATGTGGGAATTAACGGAAAGGATCCGGAGGAGGCCGAGGCGATTGCGGGTCTCTTTGCGGCGGTGTTCGGCCTGCCGGTCAAGGTGGGCAACAGCTCTGTCTTTGCCGGCAGCGCGGTGGAAGTGATGAAAACGCCCTATCGGGGAAAACTGGGCCATATCGGCATGGCGACCCCGGACTGCGAAGCCGCGGTGAAGGATCTGGAGGAGCGGGGTTATGCGGTGGATCTGTCCACGGCGAAGTATAAGCCGGACGGCACCCTGAACGCGGTTTATCTGCGGGATGAAATCGGGGGCTTTGCGGTGCATATCGTCCGGAAGGCCTGAGGAATGAAATGAAAAAGAC
>JAGCBO010000170.1 GCA_017652125.1 Clostridia bacterium
CAATGTGGCTTTTTCAAAGTCTGTGTAATCCTGAGAGAAATGCGTAATCCCGAGAGAAAAAGGAAATGGCAGGGACCAATGGGAAATGGAACTGAAACAGCTGACAGAACATATAAGGGTTATGCCTTTTGAAAAAGAAAGGGACCGCCCGAATCTTGGCTATGTGAAGGGGAAGAACTGGAGCCTGGCGATAGACGCCGGTCATTCGGCGGCCCATGTCAGGGAGTTTTACAGGCTCCTGGAAAAAGAGAATCTGCCGCTCCCGAGCCTGACGGTTCTGAAGCACTGGCACTGGGATCATACTTTCGGAATGCATGCCGTAAAAGGGCTGACCCTTGCAAACGGCAAGACGGACATGCATCTTGCGGAATGGAAGGACAAAATCGAAAGGAACGGGCCGGGAGAATTCCTTGCCCTTCATGAAAGCATCCGAAAAGAATATGCCGTCAGCACGGAAGTGATCGTTAAACAGGCGGATCTGGTGTTTTCCGGGGAGATTACGCTGGATCTGGGCGGCTGTACGGTCAGGGCTGTTCAGGCAGAGGCGCCGCACACGGACGATTCCACCCTGGTCTGCGTTGATCAGGATAAAACGTTATTCCTCGGCGACTCCGCCGGTGACGATTTCTTTACCGGAATCAGAAGGGCAGACCTTTGCCGGAAGCTGGCCGGCACGATCCGGGAAATCAATCCGGATCTCTGTGTGGAGGGCCACTGGATCCCTGTAGCCACAGAAGACACACTGGCGGAACTGATGAGAGATGGTTAAACCGGTAATCATCTATCCTTTCACTGCTGATCCGGCTGCTTTCCCTCTTTCAGAATAATGACCGCATCCGGATCGAATTTCCGGTCCATGGTGTGGGCGGCTTTCCGGTTGGCTACGGTATCAAAGATGATCGAGAAATCATAATCCGGCGGATACAGCTCTGAAGCCGGGACGAGGAGCTGCAGGCGGTTATGGCGTACCGACAGCTTCCGGCCCTGCAGCTGGACGATGACATTGCCGTCATCATCCGCCGGCCGGTAAACGATGGCGTTCTTTTTATCCGGCAGCAGCAGGACGCTGTCTCCCATGGTGAAGCGCTCAAAGGCGCCTTCATTCCGGATGATCCGGCGCTGCAGGCGGGTGGCGGGAACCGGCATCGGACGGTGCCGTCCTTCCGGCTTCGCCTCCGGTCCCTGATCAGTCACCTGGCGCGCCCGGGCCAGGAGCCCCTCGTCCATTCCCAGCCGCCGGGCGATTTCGATGGCGCAGCTTTTTCCGCTTTTGCCGAGCTCCAGGCGGTAAAGGGGCCGCAGGGAGGCCTGGTCAAAGGCCATGCGGGCGGATATGACATGTTCGGTCTGTTCCGCCCACTGTTTGATCTGCGGGTCATGCGTGGTGACCATAAAGAAGCAGCGGCGGCGGAGCAGTTCCTCCAGGATAGCTGCGGCCAGACCGGAACCTTCCGCGGGATCCGTGCCGCTGCCGAGCTCATCCAGTAAAACCAGACTGTCATGGCTGCATTCCCGCAGAATGCGGATCACATTGGTTATATGGCCG
>JAGCBO010000171.1 GCA_017652125.1 Clostridia bacterium
ACGTTCGGACCAGTCTCCAAAGCTCCCGCTCTCCATAAAGGGAATAAACGCCGTCAGTGCTTCATACATATCATCAGCCTCCAGACTTACTCACCGAACAGCTCTGCCATTTCTTCTTCCCGGATGACGGCAGCGCAGGCCGTCCTTCCCTCTCCTCCCGTGTCTCAGTGCCTCAGCGGGTTCCCGACATTGTCCGTGAAGCTCCGGTTCAGGATCTTCAGGATATCCCCGATCCAGCCGAAGCCGAACAGACCCATCGTGCAGGCATACAGAACGCCTTTGCCGATCCGTCCCACGTAAAACTGATGCAGGCCGAACATGCCGCCGATCACGCAGAGCGCCAGCGCTGTTCCCCGGCTTTTGTCGCTGGAGCCTGTTACATAATGAGTGTTTGACATTTCCGTTTTCCTCCCTTTGTTCCGTTCCGTGTATCTTTGCTCCCGCCGTGCAGCCCGGGCATCCGGCCGCCGGAAAGCTCCGGCGGGAGGAGCCGTTCCGGCAATGCAGGCCGCATCCCCAGTGTTGTCATTCTGGCAGAAGCCATGTTGAGAAATCGCAACATTTGGGGTAGAATGGAAAAAAAGATTCAGGAACCGAAAGCCGGACGGGAGAAACGCCTATGAAGAAATATCTGCATTACGATCTGATCCGCATTCTGAAGGAAAACACGGACAGGGATCATCCGATGCTCCAGAAGGATCTGCTGGCGGAGCTGCGGAAAAAGGATGAGAAGATCAACCGGACCACCGTCTGGAACGCGCTGAACGATCTGCTGGCGAACAGTCCGGAAACCCGCGTGCACCACCTGGGAGAGGAGGCGGAAGCCCTCTCCGACGGGGATAAGCGCCCGTACTTTACCGATCTGTATTACGATCAGGAATTCACGGACGCGGAGCTGCGCTGGCTGATCGACGGGATTCTCTACAGCCGGAATGTACCGCATGCCGGACGGGACGAGCTGATCAGAAAGCTCTGCGAACTGGGAAACCGGCATTTCCGGAGAAACATGAATATGAAAAAAATCCGCCGTCTGGCGGAAGAAGAACCCATGAACGAGGAGCTGTTTCACAGCATTGAGCAGACCGGGCGGGCTCTGGAGGAAGGGCGGAAAATCACCTGCGTCTACAACTATCTGGGGCCGGACTTCCGCCTGCATCCGGTTTACGGGGATCCGGACTATCGCCAGCTGCTGAATCCCTACGCCATGGTGGTCCGGAACGGCTTCTATTATCTGATCTGCAACAAGGACAATTATTCCGACATGACCCACTACCGGATGGACCGGATGACCGGCGTGGCGGTCACGGACCTGCCGGTCAAATCCCCCCGGGAGCTCGACGGCTTCGAGGCCGGACTGACTCTGCAGGAATACATGGAGCGGAACATCAACATGGCCTTCGGGAAGACGGAACGTATCACCTTTATCGGCGGCAGCCACGACGTTCCCGATGTCATCGACGCTTTCGGAAAAGGCGTCCGGTTCAGCCCTCTTGAAAACGGCCGGTATGAA
>JAGCBO010000172.1 GCA_017652125.1 Clostridia bacterium
TCATCTTCCTCCCTGAGCACTCTCGCCGGTTTTTTCTTCGCTGCCAGTGCCTTGATCTTTTCCGCCAGCGCGGCCAGCTCCGCCTTCGTGGCGTATTCCACCGCCGGCTTCGCGGCCTCCTCGCCGCGGATCGTATAGTCCAGGATCTTCATCGAAGGCATCCCGGAAGGATCCGCGCTTTTCAGATAGATCAACTACTCCTAGCTGTCCAACAGTTGCACCGTGCTTCCGGGCGCCACCAGGTAGCTTTTCGCCGCCGCTTCGCCCTGCACCCAGATCAGCCCCGTCTGCTGGTTCTGCTGCTGATACTGCGGCTGCTGGTACATCTGCGGATAGTTTGCCGGGAATCCGTTGTAATAGGCCATCGTTTTCTTCCTCCTTTTATTTTACTTTCCAGAACACGGTCGGCGTGGCGGACGCTGAGTTCCAGCTGTCATACCAGTCCCCGGAGATCACGGCCACGGCGTGCGTCCCGGTCCCGATCACGTAGACGCCGTCCGGATACCTTTCCGCGAAAGCCTGCACCGTGATGCAGTCCGGGCAGCTTTCCGGCAGCAGGAACTGCCGCGCCCCTTTTCCTCTCAGATAGGACCCCCAAACCGCGTTGCTGTTCGGTAGATCTCCCTGGATCTCGCCCAGTCTGCACAGGTCCCGGTAGGTTTCTCTCCAGCTTTGGTCCGTTGCGATCGCGATCGCCCGGATCACACAGTCCCCGGTCTCTTTCCCCAGCGGGTTCGGATTGCACCTGATCCACATCGTCCTGTCCCTCCGCGTTTTTCTGCTTTTATGGTACAAAAAAAGAGGACCGCCTGCGAGTTCGCAAACGGTCCTCTTTGGGTCCTCTTTCGGTTCATTTTTCGTCAAAATGCCGGAAAACCTGATAATAATGTTTTTTGATGATCCTTTTCACCTGTGAAACGCTCAGTTCCTGTTCCTCCGCGATCCGCTCCAGCGTCGCGTTGTCTGCGTATTTCCGCAGCAGAATCACCCTGGCCCTTTCATCATGGACGTAATCCCCGACGATCTCACGGAGACGGCTGTTTGTATACTCCATCAGCCACCTCCGTCACCGCCGGCTTCCCCTGAAGGTTGTTTAATGTGTTCAGCCAGTCTTTTGTCCTCGACGTGTATCCGCTCACAAAAATGATGATCGCCGCGACCATTGCAAGCACGGAAACGATCGCCACGATCGCGATGTTTCTGTTCGCGATCTCCAGGTGCATCATCATCGTCTCCGCCTGGTGTTTCGGGATCATCGGCGTGTCCTTGTTGTTTCCGTCCATGCTTCCTTTTTCTCCCTTCTTATCCTTCCGCCTGGTTTTCCTTCGCCTTGTTGTACTGCATGGTGCTGATCCCCAGCAGAGCCCCCAGGAACGCGTCCACCGCCGTGATCGTCCCGACGATCTCCTCCGCGAAGGGGAAATTCCAGATCCGCGCCAGCGCGAAGTACAGCGTCCCCAGTGCCGGAAGCAGGATTTGCGCGATGAATTTCAGGATGTCGTATACCTTATTGCTCATTTTCATGTGTTCCCTCCGTTCTGTATTTGTTCATGTTCTGCGGCATACTGGGCCGCCTTCGTCGCCCGCTGCGCCATGTAGTCACTCAGGGCCGTGATCTGTTCCCTCAGTTTGTCGTGGTCGTTTCCTGAAACGAAATGGAGCATCAGCGCCATCTGGCTGTTCAGCAGATGCCCCATATCGTCGCTCTGAAGGTCGAAACGCTTGTCCCCCAGCTGAAGCCGGGCCTCCACTTTGCTCATCCTCCCTTCCAGTTTCGCCACCCTGTCCCTGACGGAAATCTTCTTCCA
>JAGCBO010000173.1 GCA_017652125.1 Clostridia bacterium
CTGGTCGGATATATTGTTCTCAGCCAGCCTGTCGTAATGATACCCGCTTCTTCCGCGTCATGGATCCGGCTATATAACAGTTCCACTGCGTCCAGATCCCGTGCTGCCGCTTTCCTGATCATTTCCCGACCTCCTTCGTTCCTGTCCAAAGACGGATAGCAGGTTTTTGTTCCGCTTTGCCGTTCATTCTTCATCATTCAGCAATCTGGTCAGAAACCTTTTCCGGTCCCGGATGAACATCTCCGTGATTTTATAGCTTTCCGTTTCCTCATACTCAATTGGATGGATGGTTCCGGAATCGAAACTCAGAATCTCCGAATCGGGCATGCCGAGCAGGATCGGCGAGTGCGTAACCACGATAAACTGGGAGTTTTCTTTGGAACAGTTGATCATTTCAAGCATCAGGGTCAGCTGTCTCTGCGGAGACAAAGCGGCTTCAGGCTCATCCAGCAGATACATTCCGTTCCCGTTGAAGTTATCCTGCGCAACGGCCAGGAAGCTTTCCCCGTGGGATTTCCGATGATATTCCTTCGACACTTCGGCATACGCTTCTTCCGCCGTGGCGACATTATAAAAGCTTTCCGCCCGCAGGAAATAGCCCCATCGCGGCTTGGACGGATTCCGGATCAGCCGGATGGCCTCGCATAATTCGCTGTGCGTATCCCTCGTTGAGAAACGATAGTTCCGCGTCCCGCCTTCCGGGTTAAAGCCATAGGAGATCGCGATGGCTTCCAGGAGCGTGGATTTTCCACTGCCGTTTTCGCCCACAAAAAACGTAATGGGTTTCCTGAACTGCAGATAATCCAGATCACGGATGGCGTCGATGCTTCTGAGATAGCTGTCTCTGCCGATTTCGTCCCAGTCAATGGAAAATCCACGAATATACATACCGTCGTCTCCTGCCAAATGGGATAAGTCCCAATATATACGGCCGGTCCTGTTCCGCTCTGAATCCGCGCTCCTCCTCATCCGCCGGGAGGACGCGGATTTTCATGGACAGATTATAGCATGCATCCCTTTGTTTTTGAAGGAATAACGTGGTATATTGATTTTCATGAAGGACATCATCATCAGGCGAAAGAGCGTGATCCGCGTGCCGGGCCATGAGCATGTGCGGATTGCGGCGGATCCTGAACGCATTGTCGCCTGAAGGACGACCACGGGAATCGTGAATGGACTATAATGGAATCACCAACGATGAAGGAGGACGGAGAAAATGATCGGAGCGATAATGGGCGATATGATCGGGGCGCCGTATGAGTTTGACAGGAGCCCGAAGACGAAGGAGTTTCCGCTGTTCAGCAGCCGGTCCGAATTCACGGACGATTCCGTGATGACCGTTGCGGTGGCGGAAGCGCTGATGGATTCCCTGGGCGGGACGGACGACGAGATCAAAAGCGCGCTGGTGGAATCCATGAAGAAGTGGGGAAGGATCTATCCGGATGCCGGCTACGGCGGCCTGTTCTATCGGTGGCTGCATACCCGGGACCCGAAACCCTATGGCAGCTTTGGCAATGGAAGCGCCATGCGGGTATCGTCCGCGGGATGGCTGTTTGACACGCTGGAGGAAACCCGGCATGTGGCCAGGCTGACGGCGGAAGTGACCCACAATCATCCTGAAGGCATCAAGGGGGCGGAAGCCACGGCCGGCGTCATCTGGATGGCCAGAAACGGCTGGAGCAAGGAGAAGATCCGGGATTACGTCATTCGGGAATTCGGGTATGATCTGTCCAGGACCTGCGACGAGATCCGCCCGACCTATTTCCACATTGAGATCTGCCAGCAAACCGTGCCGGAAGCCATCACGGCCTTCATGGAAGGAAATGACTTTGAGGATGTTGTCCGGACGGCGGTGTCTTTAGGCGGAGACTGCGATACGCTGACCTGTATCGCCGCCGGGATGGCTGAAGCCATGTACGAAATCCCTGAGTTTATGGTGCGGGAATGCAGAGCCCGGCTGCCGGAGGATATGAAAGCCGTTCTCGACCGCTTCAGCGGGATGAAAAAGGGATAAGCGGAACAGAAGGAAACTCCCTTCCGGGTATCGAATAACAGAAGACATGGTAACCGGTCAGACCGTTCAGGCTGACCGGGAAACTGATTTTATCGGAACGCGCGGAGGGAAAACGCATTCCGATAACGGCAGGGTTTGCCTCTCAGGGGATTGTTTGTTAAGGATGGTACATGGATAACAATGATCAAGCTGCATTTTCTCAGAACCATGTGGAGCGATATCATCATCCTTCAGGGAGAAAAAGAGACCGCACTGATCGATACCGGAACGGCGGATCAGTTCCCGATGATCCGGGACTGCCTGGACAGAATGGGCGTCCGGGACATTTCATTCATCCTGCTGACCCATTTTCACCGGGATCATTATGGCTGCATTCCCGCGTTACTGGATCACTATCGCGTGGGGCGTGTCTATCTGAAGGAGTACAGCGGCCTGGACTGCATGACCGCCTGGGGCGCTCCGGCCGACGACGCCTATCGGGATTCAGAGAAAGAAACGTTTCGGGCCATATGGGATCAGGCACGGCAGAAAAGCCGCGCCGTTCCCTGTGAGAATCTGACGGAAATTGATTTTGAAGGGCATGCGATGCAGCTCTTTTCCGCTTCCAATTCCATACGGACCATCTATGAGGATGCTTCGCATCCGGAAACCTGGCGCCAATATGCTTTCAGTGAGAACCAGAACAGCCTGGCCGCCCTTCTGAGAGTCAACGGCGCAAAGATCTTTCTGGGCGGGGATCTGCACGATATCCCTTCCGCCCATCCTCTGGCGGACAGAGTCAATTATCAGACAGCCCGGAAAATCGGCGAAGAGATCGATCTCTATAAAGCCCCGCATCACGGAACCCGCGGAACCGCGCGGCCGGAAACCATGCAGATTTACCGCCCCCGGAATGTGGTCATCACCAACGGACTGGAATACCTGCCGCCGGACAGCGAGATCTTTCAGAGTCTGCGGGCCGCGCGCCCGGATGCGAAAATCTATCTGACTGAAAATCAGCCGGTGATTTTCAGCGTGGACGATCACGGAACCGTCCGGCTGGAGGACGGACCGGAACCCTATCCTCTTTCTGAAGGCTGAGACGCAAAACAGGCTGCGCCGGCGGAGACCTGACCTGTTATTCATGAAAGGAACAACAAAGCATGCCGAAAAGCGGGAACATTGACAGAAAAACAAGCTTCGCGGTGCTGGCGGGGGTCTATCTTCTGGCGGGGATTGCAGGAATCCTGCTTTTCAGATCTCTGCCTTTTTCCTATGGGCTGAATCTGCTTCTTGCGGATGTCGCCGCGACAATCATTATCTTTCTTTTCAGCGCCCTTTTCCGCAACGCTTCCGTATACGACCCCTACTGGAGTGTATTTCCTCTGGCGGCCGTTATACTGTTCGCGTCCAGAATGCGTCTGACGATGCTGAATGTCCTGCATATTGGCGCTGTGTGCCTTTGGGGCTTTCGTCTGACTGCGAACTGGGCTTATACCTTTCATGGACTGGGCGATCAGGACTGGCGATATACCCTGCTGGAGCAGAAGACGGGGAAATGGTACCCTGCCGTCAATCTGTTCGGCATTCATCTCGTGCCGACCCTGATCGTATATCTCTGTTTTCTCCCGGTGGTCTATGCGATGGTTCATCATCTGCATGCGAATCTGCCCGGATGCGTATGCGTAACGGCTTCTGTCTGCGCGGTCGTCTGGCAGGGAATAGCGGATTACCAGATGCATGCCTTCCGCAAGGCTCATCACGGAGAGCTGCTGCGGGAAGGATTGTGGACCTACTCCCGTCACCCGAACTATCTGGGTGAAATCGTGATGTGGTGGGGGATTGGCCTTTCGGTTCTTTTTGCATCGCCGGGACCTTTATGGCTCATTTCCGGCGCTCTGGTGAATACGCTGCTGTTTCTTTTTGTCAGCATTCCCCTGGCGGACGAACACCAGTCCCGGAAGGCCGGATATGAAGAATATAAAGCCCAGACCAGAATGCTCTTACCCTTTAGGCCGAGATAAAGGAAGGATAGAAACCGGTATTCCGTTCAACTTGGGTACTCCCATTTTCAGTGTTTGGGTGTATCATATCATTAACGGCGGTTTTTCGGTTTGAGCGTGTTTTGTCCAACTCCTGTTATTTCACAAAGAACTGTTTTCTTTGATTAACGAAAAACAAGAAGAAGGAAGAGACACGGAAAGTAACAGATCGCCGGGGTTCGTGATAAACCCCGGCATTATTGCATGAATCGGAGAATGGGGTAAAGAAATATTCGTTTGTTAAGAACGGAAGATGGATCACATGAAGGAATGACGGTTCCACTCAATCAATCATTATGGAGGAAAAACACGATGAAAAGGAAAATGATTCTGGCAATGGCTCTCGCAATGATCCTGGCTATTGGGTGCTCCGCCGGCTATGCCGCGGGCGGGATCGACTATCTGGCGCTGGTGAATAAGCTCCATTCCCTTCCGGAAAACTGGGAGGAAGCGCTGGAAACCGTGAAAATCACCAACTCAGTTGGCGATGAGGTTGAAGTTGAGAAAAAAGCCTATGATGCGTATCTTCTGCTGAAGGACGATCTGGAGAAAAACGACGGCATCTATCTGGAGCTGGATTCCGCACGCCGCAGCGTTGCCGCCCAGCAGGAAATCATGGACCGGTACATTGAAAAATACGGGGCGGATTACGCTGCAAAAACCGTGGCGACGCCCGGATACTCCGAGCATCATACCGGCCTGGCGCTGGATCTCTATTTCAAAATCCGGAATGAGGACGGCGCCTTTACCGATGTATACTACAATGAGGATATGACCAAACCGGAATACGACGGCATCTGGGAGAAAATCCATGCCAAGCTGGCGGATTACGGGTTTATTCTGCGCTATCTGAAGGATAAGGAGCATCTGACCGGATATGGCTATGAGCCCTGGCATATCCGCTATATCGATGACGCGGAAAAGGCAAAGGAAATCATGGCACAGCCCGGCATGACGCTGGAGGTTTATCTCGGCGCAGTCAAGGATCCCGGTCTGACGGTCGATTACGGCACTTCGGACCTGTATACCCGGAAAGACCTGGAAGAAGCAGCGGTGCAGGTGAAATGCAAATTCGCTTCTTTTGACGGCTGCGAGCTTCATTCCCTCCGTTACGCCGGGGACGGGTGCAATACGGAAGAAAACCTCAGAAGGATGAATGCGCTGGACGAGGGAAAAGGCTACACCCAGGTGGTGGAATTCGTGAGTGATTTCCATAGTCCGGTGAATCCGGAAAAAGACCCGTCCTGGGAGCCGGATACGGAATACACCGATTATGAATGGTGGCTGGCCCGCAAGGCAGACGGCGGATGGCAGCTGCTGACCTGGGGCTATCAGTAATCCGATATCAGCAAAATACGGAACAGCCGCCCGTGCCCCCGAATCCGGGGTGCGGGCGGCTGAAATGTTCCCGGCAGAATGAAGCCAGTCAGAATGAACCCGGCGGAATGAAACCGGCAGATTCAAGCCGGTCGGATGGATACAGAAAATAACGGTTGCCTTTTCGGCGGCGCATGATATAATTTCCCCTGCAGTTTCAGGAAAGGCAGGAGAGTTTGATGTTGACCCTGGCGAGCATTTCCCCGAAGAAGCAGCGGCTTCTTCAGCAGGCTCTGGCAGATTTTGACGCCCGGTGGGACGAGGAAACCGGGCTTTTGTGTTCCCGGTCGGAAGGCCGGGAGCGGCACGCGACCCGCGAAAGCGCCTTTTACGCGCTGGCGCTGCTGCTTCGGCAGGAACCCGGGGACGCCGCCCGGGCGGACCGGATCCTCCGGTCGGTGATGGCGCTGCAGCTTCTCTGCCCCGGGGAGATCTGGAACGGAACCTTCGCCGAATCTCTCGAGGATTCCCGGCCCGTCCGCGCCGCGGTGGATGTCTCCCGACTGACGGCGGAAGCCCGCTGGCAGGGGGATGTGATCTGGACCCGGGTGCTTTCCGCGTTCGCGGCCCGGCTGCAGGCGGATCCGGAGCTGAAAAACCGGGAGGAAGAGCTCAGCGGCCTGCTCTCAGCCTCCCTGCGGGACGTTTTCCCCGTGGTCTGGGAAACCTACGATCCCAACTGGCGGGAGTTTATCTTCAGCACCTTCGCGCTGATCCTGGAGGAGTTTGAGACGCTGCTGCCGGCGGGGACCGTCGGCGCCATGGAAAACGCGGCCCGGGAGGGGCTCTCCGGCGCGCGCTTCCGGGCGGAAAGCGGCCTGACCCCCCTGAACACGAACGTGCGGGTCATGCACGTCTTCTTCTTTGACGCCTTTGCCCGCCGCTTCCACGACGAAAACCTGCGCCGCTACGCGGCGGACTATGCCGCCCGGTTTACGGAGGAGTATCTGCAGTACCGCGCGGTGGCGGAGTTCAATTCCCCCACCTACAACGGGGTCGTGCTGTCCTATACCGGCCTGCTGCGGGAGAAGGGCGGATCCCCGGAGGTACGCCGGATGGGGGAAATCCTGGAGGACGGCCTCTGGAGAAACCTGGCGGACTTCTATAATCCGGCCATGGGAACGCTCTGCGGGCCCTTTTCCCGGGCTTACGGCCTGACGATGGAGGGAACGGCGCTGCCCCTGCTGATGTATCTGGGGCTGGATTCCCTGCCCGTGGATCCGGCGCCGGCCTTCGGACCGGAGACGGAAAGCGCCGGCGTGCTGTGCTTCTCGGAGCCGAAGATCCCGGCGGAGGTTCGGCCCCTGCTGACGGAGCCGCGGCCGGAGCGTCAGGTGACCTGCCGCTTTCGGGAACTCGCGGAGCGGGGAGAGCCCGGCGATAATCACAGCCTGTGCACGGCCACGGCCTGGATCACGGACCGGCTGATGCTGGGCGCCATGGCGGGCAGCACAAATACCAGCCACCAGCTGCATTCCACGGTGGCGCTC
>JAGCBO010000174.1 GCA_017652125.1 Clostridia bacterium
GGGCGCTTCCGGCGATCCGGAAAACGCCCGGAAGATGGCTTTCATCCACGGGGAGGAAATCGGCCTGCTGGGAATCCATACGGACTTTGCGCCGGTCGTGGATGTGAATAATAACGCGGCCAATCCGGTGATCGGGGTCCGCTCCTTCTCCGATGATCCGCAGACCGTCGCGCAATACGGCTGCGCCTATCTGGCCGGCCTGCACGACGCCGGGATCATGGCCGCGCTGAAGCACTTTCCCGGCCACGGAAATACGGCGACGGACAGCCATACCGGATTTCCGCTGATCAACAGCACCTATGAGGAACTGAAGGCGAACGAACTGATCCCCTTCCAGGCCGGCATCGATGCGGGGGCGGATATGGTGATGACCGCGCACATCCAGTACCCTCAGATTGAGAAGGAAACCTATACTTCCATATCCACCGGAGAGCAGGTCTATCTTCCGGCCACGATGAGCCGCACGATCCTGACGGATATTCTCCGGGGTGATATGGGATTCAAGGGTCTGATCGTTGCCGACGCCCTGGACATGAAGTCCATCACGGACAATTTCAGTGTGGAAGATACGGTAAAGCGGACGATCAATGCCGGCGTGGATCTGCTGATCCTTCCGGCGGTCAGGGATACCAACCTGTTTAAACTGACCGTGACTTTTATCGACACGGCCGTGGCCCTGACGGAAAGCGGAGAGATTGACGAGGCGACCATCAACGAAGCCGTTCTGCGGATCCTGAAGATGAAAGAAAAATACGGCGTGCTGGATCAGACGGATTTCACCGTTACGGATCAGCAGATTGCCGCAGCCCAAAGCGGCATCGGTTCCGCGGCGCACCGGGAAACGGAGTGGCAGATCGCCGAAAGCGCGCTGACCCTGGTGAAGAATGAAAACAACGCCTTCCCGCTGCAGCTGAAGCCCGGCGAGAAAACGCTGATTCTGTTCGCGGACTCCTGCGCCAGCCGCGCGGGAACCGGCGACCTGGCCCGGCAGCTGCTGAAAGAGAAGCAGGCGCTGCCGGACGGGGCGGAGATCATCGTGATGAAAAACACCAAAGACAACGGGGACATCTGCACCCTGGCGGCCCTCGGCGCGGATCACGTGATCCTGGTGCACAGGGTCTATGCCCAGGCCTGCCTGGATCCGGCCACCGGGGACGGCTTCTCCTCCGGCGCTTTTGACAGGGTGATCGACGCTTTGCATGAAAAGGGAAAGAGCGTGATCGTCGTCAGCTGCCAGCTGCCCTATGACGCGGCGCGTTTCCCGGAAGCCGACGCGATCCTGCTGACCTACTGGGGAAGCGCCATGCGGGAACTGCCCGCGGAAGGCAGCTCCTGGTCCCCCAATCTTCCGGCCGGGCTTCTGTCCTGCTTCGGGCTGGGTGAGACAAACGGCGTGCTGCCGGTCAATATCCCGGTCCTGAATGAAGCCTGGCAGCCGACGGACGAAATCTTATGGGCCAGGCAGCCCGCCGCGGCTGATCCCGCCCGGACGCAGCCGTAAACCGGACCGACCCGAATCATAAAAGTGCCCCCGGCGTTCGCATGCCTTATGCCGAACCGCCGGGGGCTTCGCTTTATGATTCACTTCCTGCGGGTCATCCATGCTCCGGCAGCCGGAACAAAGATTCTTACAGACCCGTCTTCTCCCGGATGTATTTCCGGGCCATCTGCGCATACTCAAAGGGATTGGCCTTCGCCGGATCCTGTTCGGCTTCCACGACCACCCAGCCTTCATAGCCGCTCTCTTCGATCACCCGGAAAATCGGGCCAAAGTCCACATCCCCGTCTCCCGGCACCGTGAACACGCCGTTCCGGACCGCGGTCAGGAAGCTCCAGCCTTCCCGCTGCGCCTGATCCCGGATGGGCAGGCGGACATCCTTCAGGTGGATATGGCGGATCCGGTGAATATATTTCTTCAGCACGGGCAGCGGATCGATGCCTGCGAAGGTCAGATGGCCGCTGTCGAACAGCAGGAAGACCTTCTCCGGATCCACCGCGTCCATAAAGCGGTCGATTTCCTCCGCCGTCTGAACTCCGGTTCCCATATGATGGTGCATGGTCAGGGTCATCCCCTTTTCCTGCGCCAGCGCGCCCAGCTCGTTATAGCCCTTCGCGATCAGCTGCCACTGCTCGTCCGTCCAGACCGGCTTCCCGCCGCCGAAGATGTTGAGATCCTTCCCCTGGATGGAATCTCCCTGTTCGGAAGCTCCGATCACCCGGGCGCCCAGCGCGTGCAGGCGATCCCGGTGCGCGATAAAGTTCCGGATCGTCACCTCATAGGGTTCGGATGTAAACAGGGTGGAGAACCAGGCGTTGCAGATCTGCAGCCCGCGGACCTCCAGCTTGTGCTTCAGCACCTGCACATCCTGCGGATATTTGTTGCCGATTTCGCTTCCCGTAAAGCCGGCCAGCGCCATTTCGCTGACGCACTGCTCAAACGTGTTCTCTCCGCCCAGATCCGGCATGTCATCATTGGTCCAGCCGATCGGGGCAATTGCCAGTTTTACCTTTCCGGGGTCCAGCATTTTTCCGTCTCTCCTTTTTCGTCAGAATTTCCGCGTATCTTTCACATGTTCCGTCAGATCCTCATAGGCTTTCTGCACCCGGGGCTGGGTGGAAACCTCCGCCACGCCGACCCGCCACCAGCTTTCATAGCCGGGGGTCATCGAGCCGGGCAGAACCTTGATATCATACAGCGCCGGCCGGTCCTGCTTCAGCGCGTCCGCCAGGGCCGCCTGCAGCTCGTCCTCCGTCCGGATCGTATAGGTTTTCAGCCCGTAGCCGGCGGCATTGGCCGCGAAATCAAGCGGAATGATCTCCCCGTCCAGGGCTCCGCTTTCCGGATTCCGGAAACGGAACACCGTGCCGAAGGTATCGCTTCCCTGATTGTTCTGCAGGTTTTCAATGCATCCCCAGCCGGAGTTGTCGAACAGGCAGAAATGCACCCGAAGATGCTCCTGCAGGCAGGTGACCAGCTCCGAATGGGCCATCAGATAGGTGCCGTCCCCGAAAAACGCGTAAACCTCGCTCTCCGGGCAGGCCAGTTTGACGCCCAGGGCTCCGTTCGGTTCATAACCCATGTTGGAAAAGCCGTATTCCATATGGTAGGTATCCCGCAGGCCCGGCCGGAAAAGCCGCTGCATATCCCCCGGCAGACTGCCGGCGCTGCCCACCGCGATATCCTGCTCCCGCATGAACGCGTTGATGATGCCCAGGGCCCGGGTCTGCGTCAGCCCGCGGGAATCCCGCGCGGCATACCATTCATCCACGGTCCGGTTCCAGTCCTTCCGGACCGTCTGAACCTTTTCCGGCTCCGCGTAACGGTATTCCTTCAGGGCTTCCGTCAGCGCCTTCAGGCCTTCCCGGGCGTCGCAGATCATGGGTTCCCCGTCCATCTTAATGGCGTCAAACGGGCAGATATTGACGGACACGACCTTGCATTCCTCTCCCCAGAGCCATTTGGAGCTGGTGGTAAAATCGGTGAGCCGCGTTCCGACCGCGATCACGGCGTCGGCTTCCCGGGCCATAACATTCGCCGCCCTGCCGCCGGTTACCCCGATTCCGCCCAGGTTCAGGGGATGATTCCAGGGAAGCACGCCCTTGCCCGCCTGGGTTTCGGAAAAGGGAATCCCCGTCGTTTCACAGAACTGCTCCAGGGCGTCGCCGGCCAGTGAATAGCGCACCCCGCCGCCGCAGATCACCAGCGGATGCTTCGCCCGCCGGATGATCTCCGCCGCCCGCTCCGTCTGCGCGGAAGTAGGCGCTCTGCGATCCAGATGCCATACTCTCTTCCGCAGGAAGGAGACCGGATAGTCATAGGCCTCCCCTTCCACATCCTGCGGCATGGCCAGACAGACCGCCCCGGTATCCGCAGGATCCGTCAGCACCCTCATCGCATGAAGAGCCGCGGTCATCAGCTGTTCCGGCCGTTCCATCCGGTCAAAATAGTGGCATACGCCCCGGAAGGCATCGGTCACCGTCTGCCCGAAGGACTGGAAGAACTCCGCCTGCTGCAGCACCGGATCCGGCTGGCGGCAGGCAAAGGTATCCCCCGGCAGGAGCAGAAGCGGAATCCGGTTCGCGGTGGCGCAGCCTGCGGCCGTGACCATATTCATGGCTCCCGGCCCGATGGAGCTGACGCAGGGGATAATCTCCAGACGGTTTTTCTGCTTGGCAAAGGCGGTGGCCGCCAGCGCCATGTTCTGCTCGTTCTTCCCCTGCAGGAAGCGGATCTGATGTCCACCCTCCTGCAGCGCCTGGCCGACCCCCACCACGCAGCCGTGGCCGAACACGCCGAAGATGTTCTGAACAAACTTATGCTCCGTGCCGTCCAGTTCCACATACTGCTGATCCAGGAACCGGACCAGGGCCTGCGCCATGGTCAGACGAATGGTTTTCATGCTGCATTCCTCCCCGTTTACTTCCGGTCTCCCCAATACACGCTGTCCGGCTCCATCACCCACAGATGCTCCTTCAGGAACACCGGGCATTCCGGCTGTTTATACGGCTGACCCTCCAGATGGCGGATCGCCCAGAGGTACCACAGGGCATATCCCGGCGCCGTGCAGTGCGGATGCGTCAGCCCCGGCTCGATAAACACGGTGTCATTCTGCTGAACCTTGACCACCTCGTCTCCCAACTCGCCGTAGCCGAAGCCGTTTTCCGGATTGGTCTTGTAGTAATAAATCTCCGGCTGGGGGTGATGATGGGGCGGATAGCTGCTCCATTTGCCCGGGAATCCGATCACTTCTCCCAGCACCAGATTGGCATCCGGCGCGTTGCTGTAATCAAAGATGGTTCTCACGATCCGGGTACTGGTTTCCCGCATCAGCCCCGCGCCGCGGAACTCATCCGGCGTATCCGCCGGCAGGTACAGCTTCGACCCGAAGGCCTTTTCATTCCCGGTACGCAGGATGTTGATTTCCGCTTCCTCCGACCGGCAGATCACCCGCACCGCCGCGTTCCGGTCCGCGTGCAGGGCGGTCGGGGGCACATCGAAGCAGTTGGCCCGGTTTTCCGTATGGCTCTGCCCCTCCCATTCGAAGGTGACTTCGCCGTAAACGAGCAGCACCGCCTTCTCCAGGCCGGCAGGTTCCTCCCAGGCATCCCCTTTTTTCATCCGGTACACGCCGAAATCCATCAGCATATCGGCATGCGGGCCGTCCATTCGCGCCATCCACCGGAGCCCGAAGGGATGGGCGCCGTGGGCTTTGATGATATTCTGATTCATCGTCTTATCCCCCGCAGATCTCGCTGATTTTCACCGGGCGGTGTTCATCCAGCGATTTTTTGGCCGCCTTGGCCAGCACCACGCTCATCAGACCGGCATGAATGCCGACCGGAACCTCTCCGTCTTCCCGGATCGCCCGGATAAACTGGCGCATCTCCTCCGTGAAGGACTGCATATAGCGCTCCAGGAAGAAGAACTGCGGCTTATCCGCCACGACGCCGGCCGCCGTGGACACCCGCACGGTGGAATCGCCGTCATTCTCATCCGCGGCCATTCCCAGGCTGCCGAAGACCTCCACCCGCTGATCATACCCGTAGGCCGCCCGCCGGCTGTTGTCGATCACGCCCAGGGCGCCGTTTTCAAAGGTCAGGGTGACGATCGCCGTATCCACATCCCCGGCTTCGCCGATCCGCTTGTCCACCAGGCTGGTTCCCATGGCGTAAACCTCGGTCACATCGCTCCCCGCCAGGAACATGGCCATATCGAAATCATGAATCATCATGTCGATATACAGCCCGCCGGAGGAAGCGGCATATTCAGGAGACGGCGGTTCCGGATCCCGGGAGGTGATCTTGATGATCTCAATGCTGCCCAGCGTTCCGTTCTGCGCCAGCTGCTGCACATGCCTGTGGTTGTGGTCGAACCGCCGGTTAAAGCCGATCTGCAGCTTCCGGCCCGTTTCCTGCGCCACGCGGGCAACCTCCTGAATCTTCTCAATGGAGGTATGCACCGGCTTTTCGCAGAAAACATGCTTCCCCGCCTTCATGGCGGCGATGGATATATCGGCATGGGTCGGCGTCGGGGAGCAGACCAGCACCGCGTCGATCGCCGGGTCGTTGATGATATCCATATAGTCGCCGGAGTATTTGGGCACGCCGAAGCGCTCCGCCAGCTTCCGGGCGCTTTCCTCAATCACGTCCGTCACCATGGCCACCCGGGCTTCCGGAATATGGTAGGTGATGGATTCCGCGTGTACGTTGCCGATCCGGCCGGCGCCGATAATCCCGATATTGATGATACTCATGGCAAAGACTCCTCTCTGTATTGCATCCTGCCGGATCCCGAAGCGGGGCGCAGGATGGTCTCCGGGTTTTGTTATAAGGAACCGTCCCAGGTGGAAACCTGTTCTTTTTTCATTTCCTCTTCGTCAAACCACCGCGTGGTAACGGTCTTGCTCTCCGTATAGAACCGGAAGGCGTCCTTTCCGTGGCAGTGCAGATCGCCGAAGAAGGATTTTTTGTGTCCGCTGAAGGGGAAGACGCCGATCGGAACGGGAATGCCGACATTCACGCCCACCATGCCGCCGTCGGTCCTCCGGGCGAACTCCCGGGCATAATATCCGCTCTGGGTGAAGATCACCGAGCCGTTCGCGAAGGGGTTGCGGTTCATCAGCTGCAGTCCTTCCTCAAAGTCCCGGACCCGCTTGATGCAGAGCACCGGGCCGAACACTTCCCGGGTTCCGATGGTCATGTCCTCCGTCACATGGTCGAAAATGGTATGACCGATATAGTATCCGTCCTCATAGCCTTCAACCTTCACGTTCCGGCCGTCCAGGATCAGCTCCGCCCCTTCCTGAATGCCCTTTTCGATCCAGTCCAGGATGAACTGCTGATGTCCCTTGCTGCCGACAGGGCCCAGATTGCTGGTCTTGTCATAAGCCGGGCCCACCTTCTGCTGCTTGCACAGCCGGACGATTTCCGCCACCAGCTGATCGGCGATCTCCTCCTCCGCCACCACCACCGGCAGGGCCATGCAGCGCTCTCCGGCGCAGCCGAAGGAAGAATTCATGATGCCGGCCGCCGTCCGGGTAATCGGAGCGTCCCGCAGCACCAGCGCGTGGTTCTTGGCTTCGCACAGACACTGCACCCGCTTTCCGTGGGCCGCGGCCGTCGCGTACACATGCTGGCCCACGGAGGTGGAACCGACGAAGGTGATTCCCCGTACGTCCTCATGGGTCAGGAAAATTTCCGCCTCATTCCGGGAGCAGGGCACCACGTTGAAAATCCCGTCCGGCACCCCCGCCTCCCGGTACAGTTCGGCAAACCGCATGGAGGTCATCGGGGTGGTGGAAGCCGGCTTCAGCACAAACGCGTTGCCGCAGACAATGCACAGCGGCGCCATCCAGCCCACGGGAATCATCGCCGGGAAATTCCAGGGCGCGATTCCGGCAAAGACGCCGATCGGCTCCCGGTACAGCGTGGTGTCATAGCCGCCGGAGGTGTTCATCAGGCTTTCGCCCATCAGCAGGCTGGGAGCGGAGCAGGCCAGTTCCGTCATTTCCAGCGCCTTTCCCACATCGCCGGCCGCCTCGCTCCAGCACTTGCCGTTTTCGGTCGCGCACAGGAGCGTCAGCTCCTCCATATGCTCCTCGATCAGGTTCCGCAGCTTCATCATGACCGCCGCCCGCTTGCGGACCGGCGTATCCCGCCAGGCCGGATAGGCGGCCTTCGCGGCCGCGATCGCCTGCTCCACCTCTGCCTTGGTGCAGCAGGGCACCTTCGCGATCTCCCGTCCGGTGGAGGGATCATAGATCGTGTTGAATTTCTCACTCTCGCTGTCAATGAACCGGCCGTTAATAAAGGGTTTCATCACTCGGACTTCTTCCATGCTCGGACTCTCCTTTTTTCACACGTATTGTTCTTTCGTCTGTCCCGATCCGGTCACAGACTGAGATCCAGCGGACTGATCACCGATCCGTACTGTGCCTTTTCCCGTTCGATAAATGCATCCAGTTCCTTTTCCGAGGGCATATCCTTGCTGCAGGCGTGGCTGGCCACCAGCATGGCCGCGGACGCGCTTCCGCGCTCCAGAGCCTCCGGCAGCGGCCGGCCGGCCATCAGCGCGTGGAGGAAGGAGGACGCGTAGCCGTCCCCGCCGCCAAAGCCCTTCAGGGCGCTGACCGGGAAGGGCTTCACCTCCCAGCAGCCATCCTCCAGGCTGTAGGCTCTCGATCCGGCCTTCCCGTGCTTGATCACGCAGATCTGCGCACGGCAGTTCAGCCAGTAGGATGCGGAAGCCTCATCCGTTCCCGCCAGCCCGAGCAGCCGTTCCATCAGATCAAACTCTTCCCGGCTGCCCATGATGATATCCGCCTTTTCCGCCACCATCGAGGTATAGATGGCGATCTCATCCGGATTCTTCCAGGTATAGGCCCGGTAATCCGCGTCGAACACCACCGGAACCCCGTTCCGCAGCGCAAAGGTCAGCGCCTTCAGGGAAGCTTCCCGGGTGGGCGAACAGCACAGCGCGGTGCCGGAAATCAGCAGGCACGCGGCCCCCGCGATATAGGGCTCATCCACGTCATCCACATTCAGCTGCAGGTCCGCCACGCCTTCCCGGTACATCAGGATGGAGGACTGGGTGGGAGAAAGCATCTCGGTAAAGGTCAGCCCCAGCTTCTCCCCGTTTTCACAGCGGAAAATATGGGAAACGTCGATTCCCTCGTTTCTGAAATAGTCCGTCACAAAGGTGCCGAACTGATCGTCGGATACTCTTCCCAGGAAGCCCACCCGGTTTCCGAGCCGGGCCATTCCGACGGCGATGTTGGCAGGCGATCCGCCCAGATATTTATTGAAATTCGCGCTCTCACTCAGCGGCCGGTTGTAATCCGTCGGATTGAAATCGATGGCTACCCGCCCCACCGGAATGATATGCAGGGGTTTGTTCAGATCAAATGCAATCATGCGCCTCACGCCTTTCCTTCGCTGCCGAACAGCTTGATATATCGTGCTGTCGTATTCCGCACCGCCTCCACCGAGGCGGAAATGTTCTGAAAGATATCCGTTCCCCGGCAGGCTCCCGCCTGGGCCATGAAGATATCCGTCGCGATATTGATTTTCCGCATTCCCAGCCGGATCACCCGCCGGAACTGCTCGTCCGTCAGTCCCGTTCCGCCGTGCATGACCAGCGCCGCCCGGACCCGGCCGCGGATTTCCTCCAGCACGTCGTAGCGAAGCTGCGGCTCCGCGGTATACAGGCCGTGGGCGTTGCCGATCCCCACCGCCAGCGCGTCGATCCCGGTTTCATCCATCCGGAGACAGTCCTCAAAGGAGGCAATCTGCTCCTTCAGCTCCGCTCCGTCCTCTCCCCGGCCGACCCGGCCTACCTCCGCTTCCACAGCCGCGCCGGTCCGGGAAGCCAGCCGGACCGTCTCCCGTGCCATGGCCACGTTCTGATCAATCGGCAGATCCGACCCGTCGCACATCACGGAGGTAAATCCGAGCTCCAGGGCTTCCCGCAGACATTCCATCGTCTTTCCGTGGTCCAGATGAACCGCCACCGGAACGGAAGCCTGCCGCGCCGCCGCCAGCATCATCGGCCCGATCAGCGGGAGCGGCGAATAGGGCAGCCGGATTTCAGCTACCTGCAGAATCACCGGAGCCCTGCAGTCCTCCGCGGCCTGTATCACACCCCGGATGCATTCCATATTGGCCGCACTGAAGCATCCGACCGCGTAGCTTCCGGCTTCCGCCTGCCGCAGCAAATCCTTCATATTCACCAGCGCCATGCCGCCCACCGCCTTTCCTTTCCGGCATCCAAGCAGTCTGAGGGACAAAAACGGCCGTCCGGCCTGAACCGGACGGCCAGATCGTTTCCTTACACGATCAGTCTGAATCAGTTGCCGTTCACGCTGATGTAGTACGCGTCACGGGCTTCGATGATCTCGTTCAGACCGGCGTTCACCAGGTTCGCGCGCAGCTCCGCCTCAAGGGAATCAAACTGATCCGTCGGGCAGGAGATCAGGCGGTACACGTAGGTGATCATGTCGTTCTTCACGATGTCGCCCTTCTGAGCTTCCACTTCGGGAGCCATGGGCATGGTGGGATAGCGGAAGAAGCCGATCTGGATGGTGTCATACAGCTTCGCGAACCAGTCATGGGTTTCGAAGATGTTGCTGCCCTGATAGCCGGCGATGACGCCTTCCCGCTCTTCCGTCCAGGTGAAGTGCTTGTTCAGGATGTTGAAGTCGTCCAGGGTGGTCTTGTAGCCCATCTCGGACAGCTGATCGCCGGTGAAGGGGATCGCGATGCCGTTTTCATCGTTGGTGTGCTCCGGAGCGTAGGCGATGTTCTCCGCCACCTTGGGATCGCACAGCCAGTTCAGATACACAGCCACAGCGTCCGCCTTGTCCGCGCTGGTCCAGGGGCACATGACATACATGCCGTAGGCATACTCGAAGGGGTTCCGGATGGAGCCGTCTTCCATGGTGAAGCAGGAAATCGGAACGAAGGTCGTCCGGACCTGAGCGCCGTTTTCGCAGTTCAGAGCTTCCATGTAGTCGAAGATCCGGGTGTTGTCATCCAGCACGAAGCCGACGTTGCCGGAGGCCACAGCCGCCTTGAACAGGTCTTCGGTGGTGTCGGTGGCAAAGTCCTTGCCGATGATGCCGTCGTTGTACAGCTTGTTCAGCTGACGGATGCCTTCCAGGGCGCCGTCATGCATCACGATGTAGGCTTCGGAATAGTCGTACTGATCCTTCACGTCGGTGAAGTTGACATAGGAACCCACGAAGTTCAGATAGGTCTTCTCGGTGTCCGTCCGGCCGTTCATCGCCCACGGGATGCAGTCCGGCTTGGCTTCCTTGAACTTGTACAGGGTGTCGATCAGTTCCTGCTTGGTGGTGGGCATCGGCAGATTCAGCTCTTCCAGCCAGTCCGCGCGGATGTAGGCGGTGTGGCGGGGGTTGGCGGCGCCGCGCTTGGACAGCAGGGCATACTGTTTGCCGTCGATGTTGCCCATGTTCATCACGTCGCCGACATAGGTCTCGATGTTGTTGCCTTCGCCCAGCTTCGCGATGGAGGGAGCCAGGTCAACCAGGCCGCCCTGGGTCGCGAAGTTCAGGAAGGTGCTCTGGCCGTAGGTGAAGATGATGTCCGGGGCGGAACCGCCGGCCATCCAGGTCACCAGCTTGTCATCGGATCCGGAGCGGGGGGTGGAAACGAACTCAACCTGAATGCCCAGGGGAGCGATCTGCTCGTTGATCCAGGTGGTCATTTTGCTGTTCTCAACGGTGCCGCCGGTCGGAGCGTCTCCGCGGTCCCACAGCATCACCTTCAGGGTGACGGTGTCGTCCGCCAGGGCGGCAAAGCTGAACATCGTCAGCGCCAGCGCCATGGTCAACAGGATAGCAAGGAATTTTTTCATGGGGTCTACCTCCTTTAAAATTATGATTTAAGCCCGTTCCGGGCGTCAATCCGTTTGTCTTATCCCTTCACGGCGCCCAGCATAATGCCCTGGGTAAAGAACCGCTGAACGAAGGGATAAACGATCAGCATGGGCAGCATGGACAGGGTAATGCTGGCTGCCTTGACGTTTTCGGGGGTCATCTGGGTATTGGAGCCCTCTTCCGCGGAGATGGCGATGGATTCGATCATCTGCTTCAGCGTCATCTGCACCGTGTAGAGATTGGAGGAATTGATGTAGTAAATCTGATCCTCAATTCCGTTCCACCGGCTCACCGCGTAGAACAGCGCCAGGGTCGCGATGGTCGGCACCGTCAGCGGCACCGCGATCTGCCACATGATCCGGAACTCCGAACAGCCCTCGATCCGGGCCGCCTCATAGAGCGATTCATCGATCGACCGGAACGCCGTGCGCATGATGATCATGTTGTATACGCTCATCGCACCCGGAACCAGCAGCGCCCAGATGGTGTTGATCAGGCCGAAATCCCGCACGTTCAGGAAGGTGGGGATCGTGCCCGGATTCAGATACATCGTCAGCACGCAGAAGGTCATGATCGCGCTGCCCAGCTTCAGATTCCGGCGGGCCAGCGGGAAGGCCATCAGGATGGTCATGACCATGTTGATCGCCGCGGCTTCCAGCATCAGCAGCACGGAGTAGCCCATGGTGCCCAGGAAATTGCCGGTCTTCAGCGCCTTGGTATAGGCGTCCGTGTTGAAGCCGACCGGCAGAACGAACACCTCGCCCCGGACGATCGCGTCCCTGGAGGAGAAGGAAACCGAGATAACCCGCAGAATCGGGATGATGGCGATCACGGAGATCAGAATGAAGAAGATGGACCACAGCACCTGATACCGCTTGCCGGCGGCGTTCAGGATTTCGCCCGTGGATTCCTTCATCCTCTTCGGAGCCCGGCCGGAGGCGGTTTGCTTAACCTGACTCATCAGATAATCCCCTCCTGTCCCATTTTCTTCGAAGCCTTGTTGGCAATCAGAATCAGAATGATTCCGACCACCGACTGGAACAGGCCGACAGCTGCCGCGTAGTCAAAGCGGCCGCCCTTGAGGCCCTTGTCATACACGAAGGTGGAAATAACCTGCGCCGCGTCCGTCACCAGCGCGTTCCGCATCATGAACGGACGGTCAAAGGAGATGGAGACAACCTTGCCCACCTGCATGATCAGCAGGGTGGAGATGGTCGGCATGATCTGCGGCACCGTCACGTGCCAGATCCGCTGCATCCGGGTCGCCCCGTCGATGTAGGCGGCTTCCGAAAGGGAGGGATCGTTGCTCATCAGCGCCGCCAGATAAATGATCAGGCTGTAGCCGGCGCTCTGCCAGATTCCCATGAACCAGTAAACGAAACGCCACCAGCCGGTCTGGTTCAGGAAGGGAACGGCCTCCCCTCCCAATGCCCTTACGACGTTGTTGATCAGGCCGCTGGTTGCGAAGATCTGGGACGTGATTCCGGCGATGATAACCCAGCTCAGGAAGTTCGGCAGGTACAGGGAAAGCTGCGTCGCCTTCCGGATCTTGTTCGAACGGAGCTCGTTCAGGAAAATGGCCAGGAAGATCGGGAACGGGAAGCCGAGAATCAGGTCGCCCAGGTTCAGGATCAGGGTGTTGGCCAGGGATTTCCAGAACAGGGAATCATTGAAGGCCTCCTGAAACCACTGAAACCCGACCCAGTCCATCTCCCACATGGAGCGGCCGCCGAAGGGCGTATACTTCTTGAAGGCCATGACGATGCCCAGCATGGGCTTGTACTTAAAGCAGATGATGTAGATGATGGGGATCAGCATCATGGCGTACAGCTGCCACGTCCCGGCGATATAAGGCCTGAACCAGCCTTTCCGGTTCGGCCGCAGCTCCCTGCCCGAAGCTTTTGTGGTCATAAGCTTCCACTCCTTTTCTCTCGTCCCGGTCGTTCCGTCCGTCCAATGATTGCAAACTGTCCTTCAGCCGGTTCAGAAGCGGGAAACCGTGCCCGAAAGCAATCCCGGCTCGTCTCCCATCCATGGTCAGGGTGATCAGATCACAAGGTTCTTTTGATATATTCTGGATTAATTTTACACGTTCTTTTTTGTATTGTCAACATCTTTTGTTGCTTTTTGATTTCTTTTTGGTTATCTTTTGAGCCATTTTCTTCTTTTTCTTTTCCCGGGTTTCTTCTTCCGGTCCGCCCGCACGGGGATCACCCGCAGCGTCTGAATCTCGAAGGGACGGCAGGAAACCGCGATTTCGCGGCCCGTTCCCAGGGTTTCGCCGTCCTTCTCCTCCAGGGAGGCTGTCCGCACCACCGCCTCGAAGGGCAGCTTCAGCACCCCGCGCTCCGCAGTGCCCAGGCTTTCATACAGTCTGAAAATCATGCCGTCTCCGTTTTCGGCGGGCTTAACGGTTTCCAGCAGAATGCCGGGGCTTTCGCAGCTGAATCCTTCCTGGCAGCCGCATTGTCCCTCCGCCACCCGGAGGGGCTGGTTCAGCTCATAGCCGGCCCGGGCAATCTCCGCCTCGCAGAACGGAACGTCAAAGGGCCGCAGCGCGTAGGTGAAGCGGTGAACGCCCCGGTCGCAGCCGTCGTCCGGCACCAGGGGCGCCCTCAGCAGCGTCAGCGCCATTTCTCCCCGGCCGGTGCTCAGCCCGTACAGCCCATCGTTCAGCAGGGCGAATCCCCTTCCGGTTTCGCACAGCGCGCTGTAGCGGTGATTGCTGACCTCATACCGGTCCCGGGCAAAGGGATGGGAGCGGTGGCAGGGCCGCCGGACGAAGCCGAACTGGATCTCATGCACCGCGTCCTCGCAGATCAGATTGCTTTCAAAGTGAACCTTCAGCATCTTCCGGCGCTCCTGCCAGTTCACTTCCGTTTCAAAGGTCAGCTGCTCTTCCCGGGCCCGCAGGCGGATCCGCTGCTCCGCGGAGCTGCGGCCGAATTTCAGCGTCACGGTGATTTCCGCGCAGGCGGGCGTGTTCCGGGTCAGCCGGGCTTCCGCCTCAACCGCTCCCTCCAGCCGTTCCTCCGGCCAGTCCCGATCCAGCTCCCAGGCGTCATACACCGTCTGGATATTGCGGTACAGCCGCCAGTCGTTCATCACCTGTCCCGAAGCCAGGAACTCCTCGGTTCCGTCCCCGCCGCAAAGCCGCAGGGATACGATCCTCCCCTGATAGTCCGCCACCGCTTCCAGCCGGCCGTTTCTCAGATGAATGCCGTCTTCCTCCTCCGAGGCGGTCACGCCTTCCTCCGGAGAAAGGGGCCGCTCCGCCTCTTCCGCGTTCACCGCGCCGCCGGCCGGAACCTCCGCGTAGATTTCCCGCCCGTCCGGCAGCACAGCCCATCCGGACCGGGCCCAGTTCAGCGGATTGACAAGCGCCAGCCCAGGGCCGGGCTGAATATGATACACCATCTGCCGCAGGCGCCCGTTCAGGGCTTCCAGCGATTCCGTCAGCCGGACCAGGGCTTCCGTCGCCTCCTGATGCACCCGGGCGATCCCGACGCCTCCCGCGATATCATGGAACTGATTCAGCAGCAGCGTCCGCCAGGCTTCCCGGATCGGATGCCGCAGAGGCACCCGATCCTTCGGGGACAGCCGGGCCGCCAGCCCCTCCGTCTCCCGAAGGGCTTCCTCCGCCCGGCGCATCGCGGCCTTCTGCCGGCGCTGAACCGAATAGGTTCCCCGGTGCCAGGCCAGATACAGCTCCCCGGTCCAGCGGTTCCGCCGGGCCTGCCGGGAGGTTTCCGCGAAGAATTCCGGCAGCGTGCCCCAGCGGGTGCGGGGAACGCCCTCCAGATCTCCGACCCGGCGGATCATTTCCAGCATATCCCGGTCCGCTCCGCCGCCTCCGTCCCCGTAGCCGAAGGTGTAAAGCTGCGTATCGATGTTTTCCCGCTGGGAGCGCTCCGTGTCCCATCTTTTCTGCAGCAGGGCCGGGCTGACCGGCGCGTTGGCTTTAAAGAAGGAAAGGGCTTCCACCGTGGATCCGTCCATGCCTTCCCAGATAAAATTCTGATACGGAAAGCGTTCCGTCTCCGGATCCGCTCTGAGCAGTTTTTCCGTGGCAAAATAACGGATCCCCGCCTTTTGCAGAATCTGCGGCAGTACCGCGCTGAAGCCGAAGGTATCCGGCTGCCAGGCCACCTTCGTCTGTACGCCCAGCTGCTCCCGGAACCAGGCTTTCCCCATCAGGACCTGCCGGATCAGGCTTTCGCCCGAGGGGATATTGGTATCGCACTCCACATAGAAGGCGCCTTCGGGCGTCATTTTTCCGTCCCGCACCGCCTGCCGGACCCGGTCCCATACCTCCGGATCCTGTTTCCGGAGAAGCTCCAGCAGGACGGGTTCGCACAGAAGGAAACGGTATTCCGGGTATTCCTCCATCAGCGCCAGCTGATTCGCGTAGGTGCGGACGGATTTATGCCGGGTCTCCTCCAGCGGCCAGAGCCAGCCCAGATCGATATGGCTCTGCCCCAGCAGCCACATGACGGGCGCCGTCGTGCCGTTGACGCAGGCCAGCGCCGGTTTCAGCGCTTCCCGGGCCGCCCGGAAGCTCTCCTCCCGTTTTCCCTCCGGCAGTTCAAAATCCGCGATATGCGTAAATGCCTTCAGCGCCTCGGCCACCCGCAGCGCCCGCAGGCTGTTGTCCCCGAGCGCCTGCTGCAGGGAATCCAGCGTCTCCACATCCAGCCACAGCTGATACGCCTCCTCGTTCCAGACCGCCAGAACGGATTCCCCCACCACGCACTGGGGCTCCGTGACCTCCGGCAGCACCGGCCGCTCCTCCGGCCAGGGACCCAGCTCCTCCAGCCGCAGGCCATGACCGGCATAGCTTTCGATCTGCAGATGAAAGCGCTCGCCGGGTACGGCGTTCCGGGTCAGGGTGACATAAGCGTGCTGCCGGTCGATGGATCCGGCCGCCCGGCCGTTCACGTAGACCAGCTGCTCCCCGCCCGTCCCGGAAAACAGAACGACCCGCCGGCCCGCCGCGGCCTCGTCCAGGGTCACATCCGCCGTAAACCAGGCATATTCCCATTTTTTCCCCCAGGGCATGCCCACGGGCGCCGGAAGGCGGGGCTGTGCCTCCGCTTCCGCGGCGGTCAGGGCCTGCTCCGCGATACAGTAATCAAAGGATACGGTTCCCACCGGGGTAAAGAGATGGTTTTTCAGCTCCTCTTTCCATTTGCGGATCCGCTGACTGACCTGCCGTCCCAGATCGTACATGATACATATTCCTCCTGACCTTTTTTGACTCCCTGCTGGAATTATGATAAGATCCTCTCATGAACCCGAAGGGAGAATCAGGCATGAGCGGCATTAAAAAGCGATTAATCATCATGACAGATATCGGCGATACCGTGATTGACGAAGGCACTGAGCAGCGCGACGCGGCCGGCGTCGTCACCCGGGCGGACTGCATTCCCGGGGCGCGGGAAACGTATCTGGCCCTGCATCAGGCCGGGTTTTCCATTGTCATGGTCGCTGACGGGCTGGTGCGCTCCTTTCATAACACCATGGAGCAGCACGGACTGGACGGGATTTTTTCCGCCTGGATTATTTCAGAGGAAGTCGGCGAGGACAAGCCCAGCCCCCGGATGTTTGCCGCCGCCATGAAGGCGATGGGGCTCACCGATCAGGATAAAAGCCGGATCATCATGGTCGGGAACAACGTCCTGCGGGATATCCGCGGCGCCAATCGCTTCGGCCTTCATTCCGTCCTGATCGACTGGTCCAAGCGCCGCCCCTTTGACGAGGAGCTGCCGGAGGATCACGCGGAATACCGCATTCATCGTCCGGAGGAGCTGCTGCCCCTGGCGGAAAAGCTGGAGCGGGAGCTCAGCTGACGTCCCCGGGCGCCTTTTCCTCGCCGGCAATCTGCACTTCGATGCCTTTTTCCTGAAGTCTCTCCAGATAGTCGGCGGGAATGGAAGCATCCGTGATCACGGACTGAAACTGATCCAGCGTCGCATAGGAGAACAGGCTGGTGACGCCGAACTTGTTCCCGGTCACCAGCAGCACGGTCTTCTCCGCCTGTTTCACCGCGGCCTTTTTGATGGCATATTCCAGCGGGCTGGAATTGGTCACCCCCGTCACGGAGGCCCCCGTTGCCGCCATAAAGGCAATATTGATGTTCATGGTGCTCAGGAAGGCGGCGGATTCCTCTCCGGTAATGGAGTAGGTCTTCCGGTGAACCTCTCCGGGCACCACGATCAGGCGGATGTTCTCATAGGCCAGCGCCTGCAGCATGATTTCAATGTTGTTGGTAATGACAGTGATATTTTTCCCTTTCAGGGTATCCATCAGATGCATGGTCGTGGTGCCGGAGTCGATAAAAACGATATCCCCGTCCCGCACCATCCGGGCAGCCTGCAGGCAGATCGCCCGCTTCACCCCGCTGGGGCGGCTGGATCTTTCCGCATAGGGCACCAGGCCCTTGGCTTCCGTCCTGGCCTGAACGCCGCCGTACACCTTCTGCACACGGCCGCTCTCCGCCAACTCGGCCACATCCCGGCGCACCGTATTCATCGATACGCCGAATACGGCGCAAAGTTCCTCCATTGAGGCTGAGGTATGAGAAAGAATATAGCTTTCCATTTCCATCAGTCGTCTGGATTTCACGCTGTTCATCCTCCTGTCAGTTTTCAGGTGATCTTTGATCGAATCCTGATAAACTTTTCCATCTCTTAACAGCATTATATTCAGAACCTGACAGAAAATCAAGCTTTTTTCATCATTCCTTTTGCATCAGTTCCGTCAGCATCAGGAAGGTCAGCCCCTGCCCGTAGGCCGTGGGCCGCAGCGGCACAGACCGGTAGAAATCCAGGTCCATTCCCATGGGCGTGCCGTAGGAAACCCCTTCCACCAGCCCATCCGGCTGAACGCGGCTCAGCACGCCTTCCGCGGCCTTCATCGCCTGGGCTTCGCAGTGCAGAAGTCCCAGCCGGCATCCCTTCAGCAGGCCGTATGCGATGGCCGCGCTGGCGGATGTCTCCAGATAGCTGTCCTCCTGATCCACCAGGGTGTGCCACAGACCCGTTTCCGGATCCTGCGCCGCCAGCAGCGCCTCACACTGTTCCTTCCAGGTGTTCAGTACGATCCGGCGCACCGGATCCTCCTCCGGCAGCCATTCCAGGAAGTCCACCCCGCCGGCGGTGAACCAGCTGTTCCCCCGCGCCCAGAAGGCTTTCCCGAAATGATGCCTGCCCTCGAAGCACCAGCCGTGATACCACAGCCCGGTCCCGGCGCAGTGCAGATACTTGATATGCAGCAGGAACTGATACCGGGCCTCCTGCTGCCAGCTTTCCTGATTCAGCAGGATCCCGGCGCGGTACAGGAAGAGCACCGTCATGAACAGCGTATCGTCCCACAGCTGCTGGGCGTTAAAGCAGTCGCTGGTCACGTGCTGGAATCCGCCTTCCTCCGTTCGCGGCAGCTCCGTCATCACCCACCGGCCCCAGGCCTCCATCACGGGAAGATATTTTTCGTCCCGGGTCTGCTCATACAGAAAGGTCAGCCCAAGCATGGGTGCGGTGGTATTGATATTGGGCGCCGGCAGCCCGCGCTCCAGATGTCCGTCATACCATTCCCGGATTTCCTGCAGCAAAGAGGGATCCCCGCCTGCCAGATACACCTTCATCATGGCATACATCGCCACGCCCTGGGGCCATTCCCAGGTGGCCAGGGACAGATGATCGTCCCACCTGCCGTCCCCCCGGCTGGACTTCAGCCGGTTCAGCACCCGGTCCGCGGTTTCCTGATATCGATTCATCGGATTCTCCTCTTTTCCTTACAGAATTTCGTCCGTCTGAGTATCATAAATTATATCAGCCCCCCTGCCTGAACGCAACGGTTTGGTTCCGCTGTTTCTGCCGGGCGGTATTTGCGATAAACGGACGGAGTTGCAAGTCAGTCCCTTGCTGTGTATACTGTCAGCACAGGATACGAAAAGAAAGGGTTCCGGAGCGCTGCTTCCCGGCGGTCGTACATTCCGGGACCCGTGTCCAAAGACAGGGACGAAGCCGAACGCCATATCGGAAAGAGACACAGGAGGTCATCGCATGAAGTCAGGAAAATGGTTGCTTTGGATGGTCTGCGCGATCCTGTTGCTGAGCGGGCTCTGCCTTCCCGCCCTCGCGGATCAGGGCCGGACGGTAGCCCGCCGCGTGGACGCCCCGGAGGACGGGCGCCGCTATATCCTCTATCAGGAACCGGAGGGCTGCACGTTTTCCGACAGGGCAATCGTCAATACCATTGCCTCGGCCGCGATCGCCGATGAGGGCGACAGCCTGACAGGTGCCGTCCCGGAGGATGCCCTCATCTTCACGGTACAGACCGCAAAAGACGGTGCGGTCCGTCTCATGGATTCCCGGGGACGATTTCTGACCTGTGAGCTTCACTGAAAC
>JAGCBO010000175.1 GCA_017652125.1 Clostridia bacterium
AGCTGGTAGCCACTGATCTTCCCGAAGAGTATACACCCGCTGTCGGAACGGAGGGTAATCAGTATCATCTGAAGTTCGTCTATGAGGTGGTGGATGTCAAGGTTACCACTCAATGGAACGATGATGGCGATCGGGACGGGAAGCGGCCGGGGACAAGTGATTACGCGTCGTATCTGAAGCTGTATATCGGAGATGTTGAAGTAAAAGGTGCAACGCCGACCGTCACGGATAATCACGATAATACCTATACGGTCAGTTTCGGCATCAAGGATAAAAAGAAATCCGGAAATCCGATCGATTATAAGATCCGGGAAAATAAGGTTCCGGGATACAATACGACCAGCACGAGCAAATACAGAGTTGTCAACGTCGGCGGGACATTCCTGAACACCTACCGCCCGGCACAGACCCTGATCACGGTGATTAAGCGCTGGAATGACCGGCTGGACAAGGACGGGCTGCGCGCGGATGTTGTGACGCGGATTGAGCTGCTGAAGACGGTGGACGGAAACACCGACATTGCGGACAGCATCACCGTACAGACGTCGGATCTGGTGTGGACAAAGGTATGGAGCGGACTGCCGGTCAATGAGGCCGGAAAGCCGATTTCCTACAGCGTGCGGGAAGTGATGGTCAACGCCAACGGCTATACGACCGACGCGGAGGAAGCGATCAAGGTGGTGAACGGCGGAAAGGTTACCATCACCGATACGCACATTCCGGCGCCGGTGACTCCCCCCAGCAGAAGCACAACGAACTACAGCGGATCGACCGGCAGTTCAACCGGCAGCAGCTCCGGGAGCAGTTCCGGAGGCGGATACTACGGCGGCGGGTATTCTTCCGACACCCGGTCCTCGATCCGGAATGTAAAGGTGTTCTACTGGCTGAAAAAGCAGGGCGGAGAGACCGCGGCAAAAACGGCCAGCGTCAATCACCGGGAGGGTGAGGCCTTCGAGATCTACAGCCCCCAGATTCCCGGATATCAGACCAACATGACGGTGGTCAGCGGGAAGACCGGTGTCCGGGATGACGTGTATCACGTGATCTACAAACCGATGGATTATGTGCTGACGATCGAGTTCCTGGATGAGAAGGGCGAGGAGCTGGCCAAAGCCGTCACGCTGCAGAAAATGCATATCGGGGACGAGTATTCGGTGCCCGTGCCGGAGATCGAGGGCTACCGTGCCGGCCTGACCGTGGCGCAGGGAATCTTTACGGGCAATCAGCGGATCCGGATCGTGTATATCCCCGTGGAATACGGATATACCGTAATGGAGGATTACAGGATTCCCAGAAGCTTCGGCAGCATGCCGATCAACGTGGGCGAATGCTGGGAGTAAGAAGGAGAACGGGGCATGAAACGAATCATCGCGTTGCTGATGGCAGCAATGCTCCTGCTGACCGCCGGACTGGCTCTGGCGGAGGATTTTGAGACGGAAGAGGAACTAGAGGAAGAAGGCTACCTCTATACCGGACCGGCCTATGATCCGAAGGAACTGGTGGTAGGCAACCCGACGCCGCTGAGCGGAAATTTCACCACCCGGATGTGGGGCTATAATACCAGCGACGTGGACGTGATGTCCCTGATCTGCGGATACAATCTGATCCGCTGGGATCACGGGTATGATTATTTCGAGCCGGATCCCTCCGTGGTGACCAGCCTGAGCGTCATGGACCAGAGCGCCGCCGAGGGAGGGAACCGGATCTATATCCTGACCCTGAACGACGCGCTGAAATATTCCGACGGAACGCCGATCACCGCGGCGGACTATGCTTTTTCCATCCTGCTGAGCACCGCGCCCGCGGTCCGCACCCTGGGCGGGGATACCAATCAGTATGCCATGATTCTCGGAGTGGACGATTACCGGAGCGGAAACCGGAACGGCATCGCCGGCGTCCGGATTCTGAACGCCCATACGCTGAGCCTGACGGTGAAAAAGGAATACCTGCCCTTCTTCTATGAGCTGAGCTATCTGCGCTGCTATCCGATGCCCATCCGGGCCATCGCGCCGGGATGCCAGGTGCTGGACGACGGCGAAGGCGCTTACATCGACGGGGTGTTCAACAGCGTGCTGCTGGAAACCACCCTGCTGGATCCGCGATACGGCTACATGTCGCATCCCTCCGTGGTCAGCGGGCCTTATAAGCTGTATTCCTATGACGCGGAAACCCACGAGGCGGTTCTCGACATCAACAACATGTATATCGGGAACTTCGAGGGACAGAAGCCCAGTATTCACAGGCTGCGGCTGAAGCCCGCGAACACCGGAAACGAGATTGAAGCGCTGGAGTCCGGGGAGTTCGGGCTGCTGAACAAGGTGGTAAAGGAAGAAACCATCCAGGAGGGAATTTCCCTGACCGGTATGCAGAACTACGGCATGCAGAGCTATTCCCGGACGGGTCTGAGCTTCCTGTCCCTTAGCTGCGAACTGGGCGCCATGAAATATCAGGCCGTCCGCCAGGCGCTGGCCCTGTGTCTGGATAAGGATGAAACGGTCAGCGAGTACTGCGGCTCCTACGGCATCCGGGTGGACGGATACTACGGCATCGGACAATGGATGTATCAGGCCGCCTCAGGATCCCTGACGATTCCGGAGCTGGAAGCAGCCGGCGATACCCTGAGCATGATCAATGTCAAAAGGTATGATCTGGATGTGGAGGAAGCGATCCATCTGCTGGAAACAGACGGCTGGACGCTGAACTCGGACGGGGATCCCTACGATCCGGAGTGGGACGACTATCGCTGCCGGATGAATGACGAAGGGAAGATCGAAAGGCTCGATTTCACCCTGGAATATCCGGTTGGAAACGGGATCGGCGACATTCTGAAGAATACCTTTATTGAGCATCTGACCGAGGCGGGCATCCGGGTTACTCTGGTACCCGTGGCCTGGCAGAACCTGCTGCGGGAGTATTACCGCCTGGACAGAAGAACCAGCCATATCCTGTTTCTGGGCAGCAATTTCCAGGAGGTTTTCGATCCCCGGCCGCAGGTCGATCCGTCGACTGCGCGGGTAGGCATGGGAAACAACACGGGAATCGCGGATGACGAGCTGTACCGGCTGGCCTGCGAGATGGCCGCCACGGATCCGGGCGATCTGTTAACCTATGAGACCCGCTGGATGGCCTTCCAGCAGCGGTATCAGGAGCTGGTTCCGGCGATACCGGTTTATTCCAACGCCTATTTCGATTTCTATACCCGCTGGCTGCAGAACTATGATATTGCCGGCCATGTTACCTGGACGGATGCCATTCTGTACGCGTTTATGAGCGATCCGACGGTGCCGGATGACGATGTGTAAGCCGAACGGAAACGGGGACTGATTTCTCAGTCCCCGTTCCGTCTCATGTGATTGATATCGACCAGTTCCGTGTTTTCCGCCGAGAAGCGGGAACCCAGCAGTTCCGCCAGCGCGTTGGCGGTATCCAGAGAGGTCATGCAGGGAACTCCCAGAATCATCGCCCGGCGGTGAAGCACCCGGTAATCGCCGACCGTATCGTCCTTTACGGCGCCTGTGTAAATGATGTAATGCACGGCGCCGTTTTCCATCAGATGAATGATTTCATCGCTGAGGCTGGGGTCGGCAACCGTCTGAACCTGAATGCCGACGGAGGAGATCGCGCGGGCGGTATCCTTGGTGGCATAGACATGGATGCCGAGGTCATAGCAGCGCCTGGCCAGCGTGATGGCATCCGGGAAATCCTCGTCCTCCACGGAGATCAGAACGCCGGTATGGGCATTGTCCCGGGCGGTGGACAGGGAGAAGCCGGCGGCGGACAGCCCCTTGAACAGGGCTTCCGCCTTGGTGATGCCGATTCCCAGCACCTCGCCGGTGGATTTCATTTCCGGCCCCAGAATGGAGTTCGCGTCGTTCAGCTTTTCAAAGGAGAAGACGGGAACCTTGATGGCGCAGTAGGGGGGCGCGGGATAGAGACCGGAGCCGAAGCCCATGGACTGCAGGGATTCACCCAGCATGACCCGGGAAGCCAGATCCACCATGGGAACGCCCGTCACCTTGGAGATATAGGGAATCGTCCGGGAAGCCCGGGGATTCACCTCGATGACATACAGCTCATTGTCATAAATCAGATACTGAATATTGACCAGCCCCTGGGTTCCCAGCGCCAGGGCCAGCTTGACGGAGATGTCGCAGACCTTCTCCTGGAACCGGGGCGTCAGGTTGAAGGGCGGATAGACGGCGATGGAGTCGCCGCTGTGCACGCCGGCCCGCTCGATATGCTCCATGATTCCGGGAATCAGCACATCCGTGCCGTCGGAGATCACATCCACCTCCAGCTCGATTCCGGGCAGATACTGATCGATCAGCACCGGATTCTCAATGCCGCCGGAAAGAATGCGGGCCATATAGTCCTCGGTCTGCTCGCGGCTCCGGGAAATGGTCATATTCTGGCCGCCGATGACATAGGAGGGGCGCAGCAGCACAGGATATCCCAGATCCTCCGCGGCTTCGACGGCTTCCTCCATGGTCCGGACGGCCATGCCCCGGGGACGGCGGATGCCGAAGCGCTCCAGCAGCGCGTCGAAACGTTCCCGATCCTCGGCGATATCGATGGATTCGGCGGAGGTGCCCAGAATCCGGATGCCCTGCTCATGCAGGAAGCGGGTCAGCTTGATGGCGGTCTGGCCGCCGAAGGCGACGACCACGCCGATGGGCTTTTCCACCCGGATCACGTTCATGACATCCTCCGGGGTCAGCGGCTCGAAGTACAGCCGGTCCGCGGTGTCGTAATCCGTGGAGACCGTTTCCGGGTTGTTATTGATGATCACCACGTCATAGCCGATCCGGCGGAGCGTCCAGACACAGTGAACGGAGGAATAGTCGAACTCGATGCCCTGACCGATCCGGATGGGACCGGAGCCAAGCACGATGACCACCGGACGGCCGGAACGCTTCAGGCTTCTGGATTCGCAGGCCCGGTCCGTACAGGAGTAGAAATACGGGGTTTCCGCCGCGAACTCCGCGGCGCAGGTATCCACCATTTTATAGCTGAAGGTCCATCCGGGAACCTGATCCACGCCGGCCAGGCGTTTGATCGCGGAATCCGGATACCCCAGCTGTTTCATGCGGGCATAGCCTTCGTCCGTCAGGCCGTTTTCGGCGAGCTTCTTCTCCATCTCCGCCATTTCCTGCAGGCGGAAGAGGAAGAAGCGGTCGATTTTGGTCAGGTCAAAGATTTCGTCGACGGTAACGCCGCTCTTCAGCGCTTCAAAGACCGTGAACAGGCGGTGATCGTCCTGGCGCGTCAGCCGGACCCGGACATCCTCATCGGACAGGGGCGGCGCGTTCAGCGTATCCAGCGAGATTTCCGCTCCGCGGACGGCCTTCATCAGGGCTTCCTCGAAGCGCTGGCCGATCGCCATGACTTCGCCGGTGGCCTTCATCTGGGTGCCCAGCCGGCGGGAGGAACCGTGGAATTTATCGAAGGGCCACTTGGGGAACTTGACGACGATGTAATCAATGGTGGGCTCGAAGCAGGCGACGGTTTTTCCGGTGATATCATTGGGGATTTCATCCAGATGATAGCCCAGGGCGATCCGGGTGGTGATCTTGGCGATGGGATAACCGGTGGCCTTGCTGGCCAGCGCGGAGGACCGGCTGACCCGGGGATTGACCTCGATGACCGCGTATTCAAAGGAATCGGGATTCAGGGCGAACTGGCAGTTGCAGCCCCCGACGATGCCGATGGCGGATACGATCTCCAGGGAGGCGGAGCGAAGCATCTGATACTCCTGATCGGAGAGGGTCAGCGCCGGAGCCACCACCACGCTGTCGCCGGTGTGAATGCCCACCGGATCCACATTCTCCATGGAACAGACCGCGATGGTGTTGCCGACGGCGTCCCGCATGGTTTCGAATTCGATTTCCTTCCATCCGGAAATGCATTTTTCCACCAGAATCTGGTGAATCGGGGAGGCATCCAGCCCGCCCCGGGCGATGGAACGGAGCTCCTGCTCGTTTTCGGCGATGCCGCCGCCGCTGCCGCCCAGGGTATAGGCCGGACGGACGATCACCGGATAGCCGATATCCTCCGCAGCCCGGAGCGCCGCCTCCAGCGTTTCCGCGATCTCGGAGGGGACGCAGGGCTGGCCGATGGCCTGCATGGTATCCCGGAATTTCTCCCGGTCTTCCGCTTTTTCAATGGCTTCGATGGGGGAGCCCAGCAGGCGGACGCCGTATTTTTCCAGCGTGCCGTCCCGGCTCAGCTGCATGGCGAGGGTCAGTCCGGTCTGGCCGCCCAGGCCGGCCAGCAGACCGTCCGGCCGTTCCTTTTCGATGATGCGGCGCAGGGTGATCTCATTCAGGGGCTCCAGATAGATTTCATCCGCCAGATGCTGATCCGTCATGATGGTGGCGGGGTTGGAATTGACCAGAACCACATTGACCCCTTCCGCCTTCAGCACGCGGCAGGCCTGAGCGCCGGCATAGTCAAATTCCGCCGCCTGACCGATTACGATGGGACCGGAGCCGATGACCAGGGCTTTGCGGATTGCGGAATCCTTAGGCATGCTTTTTTCCTCCCATCCTTGCGACAAACTGATCGAACAGGAAACCGGTATCCCGGGGGCCGGAAGCGGCTTCGGGATGGAACTGCACCGTGACGCAGTCCAGATCCGGAGAATTCATCCCCTCGCAGCTGCCGTCGTTGGCGTTGATGAAGGAGGGAATGCCGATTCCCTTCAGGGAATCCGCCAGGACGGCGTAGCCGTGGTTCTGGCTGGTGATATACGCTTTGCCGCCGATCAGATCCCGAACCGGCTGATTGCCGCCCCGGTGGCCGTACTTCAGTTTGGCGGTATCGCCTCCGAGGGCCAGGGCCACCAGCTGATGCCCCAGGCAGACGCCGAAAACGGGCTTTTTTCCGACCAGCTTTCTGATTTCCTGTGCGCAGGCGGAGGCTTCCTTCGGGTCCCCGGGGCCGTTGGACAGCATGATGCCGTCCGGATCGGCGGCCAGAACGGTTTCCGCCGGGGTTCCGGCCGGATAGGCCGTGACGGAGCAGCCCCGGCGGGTCAGGGAACGGATGATATTCCGTTTGACGCCGTAATCCATCAGGGCGACCCGGGCGATTTCCTTTCCCTGAGCCGGGAAGGAGCGCACCGTATCCCCCGTGACGGAGGGAACCGCGTTTTCCACGCGGAAGGCGCGGATGGCGGAAAGATCCTCCGGCACCTGATCGCAGATCAGGGCGTTCATGACGCCTTCCTCCCGGGTGATGCGGACAATCTCCCGGGTGTCCACGCCGCACAGGCCGGGGATCCCGCGGGAAACCAGATAATCATTCAGCGGATAGGCGGAGCGGAAATTCGAGGGCGTGGCACAGAGCTCCCGCACGATATAGCCGAACAGGGCGCTGTTTCCCTCAAAATCCTCTTCGATCACGCCGTAGTTGCCGATCAGCGGAAAGGTCTGCGTAACGATCTGGCCGTAATAGCTGGGATCCGTCAGGGTTTCCAGATAGCCTTCCATGCCGGTGGTGAATACCAGCTCGCCCAGCCGATCCACGGGGGCGCCGATCCGGCGGCCTTCAAAGACTGTACCGTTGCCTAAAACGAGAAACGCCATGGGGCTGTCCTCCTTGATTATGGTTTGCAGACGGAACGGATAACCTCCGCGGCCCGGCGGAGCAGTTCTTCGGGAATATTCAGGGCGGGCAGGAGTCGTACCTTATCCTTGGCGGAGAGGCAGAGCACGCCGCGCTCCATGCAGCCGGCAATCACTTCCGGCGCGGGACGGTCGGTTTTCAGGCCCAGCATCAGGCCGAGGCCGGTGACGGACTGAATTCCGGGAGCGCCCTCCAGCAGGCTCCGGAGAAGGGCCGCCTTTTCGGAAACCTGCTGCAGGAAGTCCTCCGTAAGCCGGTCCAGCACCGAGAGGGCGCCGGCCGCGCAGACCGGATTGCCCCCGAAGGTGGAGCCGTGGTCTCCGTAGGAGAGGACATCCTTTACCCGGTCCGACATCAGGGTGGCGCCCATCGGCAGCCCGCCGGCCAGGCCCTTGGCCGTGGAGACCACGTCCGGATGCAGGCCGTAATGCATATAGGCGTACAGCTTTCCGGTCCGCCCGTTGCCGGTCTGTACCTCGTCCACCATGAGCAGCAGATTCCGGGAGCGGCAGAAGGCTTCCAGCTTCTGCGCGAAAGCGGGATCCAGGGGCACCACGCCGCCTTCGCCCTGCACGCACTCGATCAGCACGGCGGCGACTTTGTCCCCCTCGCACAGGCTTTCCAGCGCGTCCAGATCCCCGGGCGCGATATGGGCAAACCCGGGCGTCAGCGGCTGGAACAGCTGATGAAAATGATCCTGTCCGGTGGCGGCCAGGGTTGTCAGCGTACGGCCGTGGAAGCTGTTCCGCAGGGTCACAATGACGGAGCAGTCCGGGCTTTTGTTTTCGGCCGCCCATTTCCGGGCGATTTTGACGGCGCATTCATTGGCTTCGGCTCCGGAGTTGGAGAAGAAGACCCGGCTCATGCCCGTCCGCCGGCAGAGGGCTTCCGCCAGCCGGGCGCAGGGGGCCGTATAGTACAGGTTGGACATGTGCTGCACCCGGTGCAGCTGTTCCTCCACCGCCCCGACCCAGGCTTCGTCCGCGATGCCGAAAGAGGTGACGGCGATGCCGGAACCCATGTCGATATATTCCTTTCCGGCGGCATCCTTCACCAGGGATCCGCTGCCGGAAACGATTTCCAGCGGGAACCGTTTATAGGTATGGGCCACATAGGCCTGATCCAGTTCCATCGTGTTCATCGGGAAATCCTCCTTGCTCAGTGGGATACCATGGTGCCGGCGCCTTCGTCCGTCAGCAGCTCCATCAGAATGGAATGGGGAACCCGGCCGTCCATGATGACCACGTTCCGTACGCCCCGGGACAGGGCGGTGGAGCAGCACTCCACCTTGGGAATCATTCCGCCGGAGATGATGCCGCTTTCATACAGCTCGGGAAGCTCCTCCATCGAGATCCGGGGGATCAGCGTCGAGGGATCATTCTTATCCCGCAGAATTCCGGCGATATCCGTCATCATGATGAGCCGTTCCGCCGCCAGGGCGCCGGCGATATATGCCGCCGCGGTATCCCCGTTGATGTTATAGGCGTTGCCGGACTTGTCGCAGCCCACGGTGGAGATGACGGGAATATAGCCGTTCTCCAGCAGATCCGTGACGGGGCGGATGTGAATCTTTTCAATCTCCCCCACATAGCCCAGCCGGGGATCCTTGACGGTGCACTGGAGCAGGCGCCCGTCCATTCCGGAAAGACCGATGGCCCGGCCGCCCTGCATC
>JAGCBO010000176.1 GCA_017652125.1 Clostridia bacterium
AGAACATTAACGGATCCGATACCGCGCTGGCCGCCAGGAACCAGGGCGACACGGACTGCATTGTGTATGAATTCACCGGGGACGATGTGCTGGTCCGGACGGACCGGCTGATCATCAAGGATCTCAAGACCAACAAGGTGCTGCAGATCGCTCAGGAGATCGGCCGGCAGCCGGTGCTGTCCTTCGGCAATTCCTCCGGCGACGCAAGCATGAACAACTACGCCCTGCTGAACAACCGTTACCGCAGCGCGGCGTTCATGCTGATCGCGGACGACGACGCACGGGATTACGGAAAGTCCGAAAAGCATGAAGAGCTGACCGAAAAATGGCAGGGCATGGGATACCATGTCATCTCCAAGCGCGACGACTGGAAGACCATCTACGGAGAGAACGTCGTCAAAACCGGCTCCTTCCGCTGGCTGGAAACCTACGCGGACCGGGACGCGGCGGCGGACGTCGGGGACATCGCGGACAAATACACCCTCGAGCAGGTGGTGGTACTGAGCCGCCACAATCTGCGCGCGCCGCTTTCCAGCAACGGCTCCGTACCGAGCGAGCTGACGCCCCATTCCTGGATCCGGTGGTCGGCGGGCTCCAGCGAACTGACCCTGCGGGGCGGCGTGGAGGAGACCAGCATGGGCCAGTACTTCCGCAAGTGGCTGGACCGCGAGGGCCTGATTCCCGAAAACACCGTTCCTGAAGAGGGCGAAGTGCGTTTCAATGCCCGCAGCAAGCAGCGCTGCATCGCCACCGCCCGGTATTTCGCCGCGGGCATGCTTCCGCTGGCCGACATCGAGGTGGAGCATCCCGGCGACGCGAAGGGCACCGAGGACTTCATGGCCCCCGTGCTGCATTTTTACAGCAACGAATATGAAGACGCCGTCCAGGCGCAGGTAGCGGAGCTGCCCGCCCAGGCGGGATTTGCCACCGTCGAGGATCAGACGCGGGATGTGATCCGGCTGATCATGGACACCGTCGACATGCAGGACAGCGAGATCTATCAGAGCGGAAAATACGGCGACCTGCTGAAGGATCCCTCCGGCTTTACGATGGAACCCGACACGGAGCCGGACATTACCGGAGCGGTCAAGACGGCCAATCAGGTGGCGGACGCGCTGATTCTGCAGTACTACGAGGAGCCCGACGCGGTCAAGGCCGCCTTCGGCCATGAGCTGACCGATGAGCACTGGGCCCAGATCGGCGCCTTCATGACCACCAGCCTGAAGATGAAGCACGGCGCGCCCCTGCTGGCCGCCAACATCACCAATCCGCTGCTGCGGGAGCTGAACAGCGAACTGAAAAACGAAAAACGGAAATTCACCCTCTTCTGCGCCCACGACTGCACCGTGCTCGGAACCCTCTCCGCGCTGGGCGCCGAGCCCTATGCTCTGCCGGGAAGCATTGAAACCGAAACGCCCATCGGCGTGAAGCTGGTATTTGAGCGCCGGCGCGACGGCGAAGGACGGGCCTGGTACCGGGTGAGCCTGATCTATCGCAGCACGGAACAGATCCGCAGCGGCGAAATGCTGACGATGGAAAATCCGCCCCAGCGCTATGACCTGCGCTTTGCCGGCGTGGAAACGAACGCGGACGGGCTGATTGCCGAGGAAGATCTTTTCGCCCTGTTCGACCGTTCCATCGGGATCCTGGAGGAAATAGAGACCACATACGCCCAGAAGGACGCGGCGTAATCCTTCAACGAAGGAACGGACGCGCTGCGGGGCGGAATCGGACTGTGGCCCAGGGTGTTCAGCCTGAAAAGCTACGAATCCATTCTTTCGGATAAATCGGTGTATCAGGCGGCGTTTATTTCGGCGGCGAAAACGATCCTGACCACGCTGCTGAACCTTTTCTGGACCGGCATGCTGGCGTATGCGCTGTCCCGGAGGGAGTATGTGCTCCGGAAGGTGATCACCACCGTGCTGGTGCTGACGATGTATGTGAACGCCGGCATGATTCCGAATTACCTGCTGATTTCCAAAACGCTTGGACTTCGGAATACATTTCTGGTATATATTATTCCGACCATGTTCTCCTGCTTCAATATGATCGTGATCCGGACCTATATTTCGGGACTGCCGGAGGCGCTGGTGGAATCGGCGAAGATCGACGGGGCCGGGGATCTGCGGGCCTACTGGCAGATTATCTTCCCGCTGTGCATGCCCGTGCTGGCCACGGTAGCCCTGTTTGTGGCCGTAGGCGCGTGGAACAGCTGGTTTGACACCTACCTCTACTGCGGCAGCGAGAAGGATCTGTATACGCTTCAGTACATCCTGAAAATGAAGCTTGCAACGACCCAGGCCAGCGCTAACGCCGCCAAGACCTCCGCGGAAGCGCTGAAGACCACGACGCTGACCACGCCCGTGACCATCCGGTGCGCGATCACGGTGATTTCCACGGTTCCCATTCTGATCGTGTATCCGTTCCTGCAGAAATACTTCGTAACCGGTATGGCCCTGGGAGCGGTGAAGGGATAAGCAGAGCTGAAAGGAGGGAGACATCATGTCGGAGAGAAACCCGGCCGCAGAAGCCTCGTTTGTACCGGACCGCTATGAGGACGGCTTTCGCGTACTCCAGGGACTCCGGGAATACGTGACCTACCGGGATGATGCGTCCATCCGGATCTGGTATTCCAATATTCCGTGGAAATACGAGTCCCACTACCATTCCGCCGTGGAGGTCTGCCTGACGCTGGAAGGCGTGGTGGACTATACGGTGGAAGGAACGGTTTATCATGTACGCAAGGGCGAGATTCTGATCATTCCGCCGGACGTTTCCCACGGGCTGAACATGGAGGAGGGCAGCAGCCGGTATCTTTACCTGTATGAGCCCGACACGGTGCTCGGCATGCGGGATATCAAACCCCTCAGCCGGCAGTTCAGCCAGGTGTTCTATCTGCACGACGGTTCGGAGGCCCATACCCGGATCCGGGAGCTGTACCGGAAAATCCAGGACGTCTATCAGCAGGGCGATATGATGTGGAACACCGCGTGCTTCGGCTATCTGCTGCAGATCTACGCGCTGATGGGCCAGCACTATTTTCCGGCCGTGCATCCGCGGCGGGAGAAACGCAGCGTGGAATCCGAGGTCATCGCGGCGGCCATGGGGTATATCAACAGCCGGTATCAGGAGGAGATTACCCTCGACGACGTGGCGGATTTCGCGGGCTTCAGCCGGTATTATTTCTCCCGGTCCTTCAAGAAACAGACCGGATACTCCTTCAAGGAATACCTGATCCAGAAGCGCCTGCAGGTGGCGATGGATCTGCTGATCCGGACCAGCCGCCCCATGCGGGATATTGCGATCGAAAGCGGGTTCGGGAGTATCGCGACCTTCAACCGGGTTTTCCGGGAAAAGAAGGGATGCACTCCGACCCAGTACCGGGCCATTTACGGAATCTACTGAAACTGGTTTCTCCGGAGGCTCGCCCGGTTCTGTATTTTATACGTATTTTATTGTTCTTTTCCGGCATTTTCCGCAAAGTTACATGAGAAAAGTGATAAAATTACATTTATCATGTAGAAATTGCGGGAGGCCGGGGTCATGGACGGAAAAGCTGATTCCAGGAAGCCGGGGCGGCAGAAGATTCTGTATGCCGTGCTGCTCGCCTTATCGCTTGGTTCCCTGGCCGGGACGGCCCTGATGGGCCGCTCCCGGGAGGTTATCCTGATCTTTGACGAAGCGGTGCCCGTGGCTTTCCTCACCGGAATTGTTTCCACCGTCGGAAACCTGTGCGCCATTCTGATGGTGAATACCATCAAAAAAACCGGTTTTCTCACGGCTGTCACGCTCCTGGCCGTTCAGCTTGTGATCCTCCTTTTCGGCCTTCTGGCCGAAAGAAGAAGCTCGGCGCTGCCAGGCCTTTTCAGCGTCGTGCTGGTTATCATTGCCGTGATCATGGTCTACAGCCGGGAAAAGCGGCTCGACCGGTATCAGACGGCCGAGCTGGATGCCGTGAAGGCACGGCAGAAGGCCACGGAGCTCCTGTTTGAGCAGACCGCCACCGCGCTGGTCAACGCGATCGACGCGAAGGATGTTTATTCCAGAGGGCATTCCCTGCGGGTAGCGGAGTATGCCAGCAGAATTGCCGGGCAGATGGGGAAGAGCGAGGAGGAATGCCGGCAGATTTACTATGCCGGGCTGCTTCACGACGTGGGAAAGATCGGAATCAAGAACGCGATTCTGACCAAGGCCGGCAAACTGAATTCGGAGGAATACGAAGTCATCAAGCAGCACGCGCTCATCGGGAGGCAGATTCTGTCTGGCATCACCGCCTATCCCTACCTGAGCATCGCGGCGAATTTTCATCATGAGCGGTACGACGGCCGGGGATATCCGGAGAAGCTGAAGGGGGAGGATATTCCGGAAATTGCGCGAATTATTGCCGTTGCGGATGCCTACGACGCGATGTCTTCCAACCGGAGCTACCGGAGCGCCATGCCCCAGCAGCTTGTCCGCGAGGAGATTGTGAAGGGCGCGGGAACGCAGTTCGATCCGGAAGTCGCCCGGGCCATGCAGCACCTGATCGACGTGGACGAAGAATACGAGATGAAGGAAAGGCAGGAGGTCCGGGAGCTGGCGGGAAAAGACGAGCTGGTCTGCACGGAGCTGCGGAACGAGGTTTCCGAGGGCATTCTGATCACCTTCTGCGTGACGCGGATCCGGGTCCGGTCCGTGCCTGAAGCCATGCCTGAAGGCGCGGAGGAATCCGGAGCCGGAATACCGACCCTGATTCTCTTTGATTCGCTGGACGGGCGCTATCATGACGAACCGAAAACCATCCGGGATCTCAACTATTTTGAATATGCCGAGATCCGGTTCGACGGGGAGAGCAGCATCACCGGCGCGCGGAATATCATGACGGAGGTGGAGCCGAGCCCCTCCGGGGCGGCGGAAGGCCCGGGGAAAACCGGGGAGAAATCCTACTGCCTGGAGATGGCCCGGCTCAAGGACCATGTTCTGATCACCATCGACGACGGGGAAACCCTCCTCCGGGTGACCGTCGCGATGCCGGACAGCACGCGGTATGCCTATGCCGCGCTGACCGGGGCATACTGCCATCTGAAGAATGTTTCCATCGATATCACGCTGGACAGGATCCGGGAGGGCGACATTCAGAGAATCGCCCCGGAGATCAGCTATGTGAACGGGCCGGCCGGAGATCTGCCGAATGTGCAGATCGACGGGTTCCGGAGCGCCGCGACGCAGGGGGTGCCGATCACGGACGGGCTCCGGCTTCGCTTCCATACCATGAGTCTTCCGACAGCCAGGCTGATCTGGCACTGTCCGTTTATCAGCGTCTATTCCTCGGAGAACGGAAAGATCAAGGGGCCGGGGTTCCATGAGTTCGCGCTGGTGCGGCTGGACGGGGAAAACTGGGATGACCGGGACGACGGGATCGTCAATGAGCTGACCGTCGACCGGAAGGATTATTTTATCGGCTGGGATGCCTGGAAGGAAAAGAACAAGGCGGGCTTCGACTGCACGGTCACCTTTGAACGAAAGGGCAGCGGCGTAACCGTGACGACCGAGAATTTCGGCATCTTCATCCGGAATACCACCTATATCGATGGCGGCCGGAAGCTCTTTACCGCCATCACCGGGGATCAGTGCGCCCTGACAGACATCCGGATCCGAACAGCGTAAAGAGGGAGGGAAAAAATCATGAAAAACATTGAAGGACGAATCGGTATTCTGACCGCGATGGAGAACGAGATCAGGGCTCTGCTCTCCAGGGCGGAGGTTGAACGGACGGACACCATCGGCGGAGTGACCTTTTATGTCGGAAAGATGTGCGGGCGGGACGTCGTCATCGCGCAGGCAGGCGTCGGCAAGGTGCTCTCCGCGGCCGGAGCCTCCACCATGCTGAATCAGTATGATGTGAAGGCGCTGATTTTCACCGGCGTCGCCGGCGGCGTCGGCGATGAGACCCGGGTTCTGGATATGGTTATCGCAACGGAGCTGGTTCAGTACGACTACGGCTTCCGGAAGGAGGACGGGTTTCACTGGTCCCGGCCGATCTTCACCAGCAACCCCGGAACCGGGCATTTCATCTGTGACGCGGATCTGGCGGAATCGGCCTGGAACGCGGCGGTCAGCGTGGTCGGCCGGGAGCATACGTTCCGGGGAACGATCGTTTCCGGAGACCAGTTTGTCTCCTCTGAATCCTTTGTCCGGGAGCTGCAGGAAAACTTCGGCGCGGTGGCCTGCGAAATGGAAGGCGCCGCGGTCGCCTCGGTCTGCGAGCAATACGGGGTTCCGTTCGTGGTGATTCGCTCCATGTCGGACAAGGCCGACGGAAAGGCGCATGAAACCATCCTGAACATGATGGATCTGGCGGCGGAACACTGCTGCCGGGTGCTCACGAAAATGCTGGAAGATATGGGAAAGGAAGCCGGGCAGGCCTGATATTTCCGAAATTATGGCAAATCAGTGAATAAATTGTTTCATTTACATTTCAAATTAATAATGATATAATGCGGTATGCTATACCCGCGAAGCCCTGCGGCCCATGGGGACGGGATGTAAGGAGGCAAGCTATGCCGGATTTATCGAAAGTCACCGCGATCCTGCCGGATCTGGCGGATTATCTGGTTTACGGCGCGATTGCCGTGGTCACGCTGATCGGCGTATTCAAGTGTCTGTTTCCCCTGTGGAATACCACCGGCGCCCTGCGGAGGGCCATCCGGCGTCTGCAGGACGACGCGGGGAAAAAGACCGAAAAGCCGGTATGGCAGGAATCCCGCTTTGTGGGGCGGAGGCTGCGGAACAGCTGGCTGCGTTTTCTGCAGAACGCGGAGCAGCTGGACCGGAGAGGGTTGCCCACCAATGTGGAGGACTATATCAACGACGATACCGTGACCCACGGGCCGGGGAACGCCGGCCTGGCGGAGCTGATTCCGAATCTGCTGACCTCGCTGGGCATTCTGGGAACCTTTATGGGACTGAGCCGGGGCCTTTCTTCCCTGAACTTTTCCGACGCTTCCCAGCTGGTGGAGGGGATTCCGAACCTGCTGGGGGGCATGCGGTTTGCCTTCGGAACCTCGGTGGCGGGCATCAGCTGCAGCATCGTGTTCAACATGCTGAACCGGATTTCCCAGGGATCCAGCTACCGGGCCATCGATGATTTTGTGACCAGCTTTACGCAGCTGGCCATGTCCCGTCCGCTGGACAACGACGTACAGATGATCATTCAGAATCAGGACCGGAACTTCATGCTGCAGGGGATCAACGAGACGCTGGCGGAGCGGATGGCGGAGAATGTCGGCCGGGCGGTCAGCCAGGCGCTGACGCCGGTGGGGGACAGCATGGACCGCTTTATCATCGGGGCGACGCGCAACCAGATCGACGGGGTGAACCATATTGTCGGACGGTTCCTGGAGGAAATGGACCGGCGGATGGGTCACCAGTTCGTCAGCCTGGCCGGCGGCATGAGCGCGCTGGCGGACGCCCAGAGCCGGGCTTCCCAGCAGACGGGCGAAACCCTGGCCAACGCCGGCGAGATCGTCCGGAACGCCCGCTCCCTGCAGGAGATGACGAATCATATTCTGGACAGATTCGAAGCCTATATGAGCACGATCAACGAGGTGCGGATCCGGGACGCGACCTTTGAAAGCCGGTCCTCGGAGCTGATGAACCGGATGAACCAGCAGAACCGGGAGCTGGAGGGACAGCTGAACGGCCTGGCGGAGAAAATCCGGGATCTGAAAACGGAGGAGAAATCGGAAGGCGCTTCCCTGAAGGAGCTTCGGGATCTGACCGCGCAGATGAACGAAAGCGTCCGGGGCATTCAGCGGACGCTGAACGAACTGGCCCGGGAGGAATAAAGCATGGCACGGCAACGAATCCATAACCGGCGGGCCGCCAGAGGCTCATCGGGCGGCGGAGCCAGCTGGATCAGCTATTCCGACATGATGGCCGCCCTGCTGCTGATCTTTGTGCTGATCCTGTGCTACAGCCTGTATCAGTATTTCAGCATGCTGGAAACGAAGACCCGGGAGCTGGAACAGCAGCAGATTCAGCTGAATCTGGCCCAGAATGACCTGGCGGCCAAGGAAAAGGCGCTGATCATTATCCAGACGGATCTGGACACGCTGAAGGATACCCTGACCTCCAAGGAGGAGGAGCTGAACGCGGCCAACGTCATCCTGATCAGCCGGGAAAAGGAGCTGGAGGAGCTGCAGGCCGTGCTGGCGCTGAAGCAGGCCGATCTGGACGCGGCGACCGCCAAGCTGGAGGAACAGCAGCTGGCGCTGACCAGCCAGGCCAAACGGATCGAGGATCTGATCGGCGTGAAGGCCAACATTATCCAGGATCTTTCCGCCAGCCTGAACAGGGCGAACATGAAGGCCACCGTCGATCCCAACAACGGCGATATCGTGCTGGACAGCGCGGTGTTCTTCGAGACCGGAAAATCCACCATCAAGGCGGAAGGCCAGGCGCTGCTGGACCGCTTTGTGCCGGTGTATCTGGATGTGCTGCTTCGCCCGGAATACGAGGATTATCTGGGCGAGATCATCATCGAGGGGCATACCGATTCCTCCGGCAGCTATGACAACAACCTGAAGCTGAGCCAGGAACGGGCGCTGCAGGTCGCCCTGTACTGCCTGAACCTGAACTCCCTGACCCGGGAGCAGAAAAACAAGCTGCAGCAGATTATGACCGCCAAGGGCCGCAGCTATTCCGATCTGGTTTATGACGAGAACGGACGCGAGGACGCGGACGCGTCCCGCCGGGTGGAATTCAAATTCAGCCTGAAGGATTCGGAGATGATTGAGGAAATGAACCGGATTCTGGAGGGAGACGGCGCGAAGCAGGCCGGGGAGGGAACAACGTGAGAGTCGCGGCGATTCTTCTGATCGTCCTCTGCCTGGCGGCGGTAGGGGGCCTGGGATATCTCTATATCCATTCCCAGCTGACCGTGGAGGCGGCGGGCTGCATTGCCACCGACGCGGTGACAGAGCGGGAAACCTTTGACCGGCTGAAGGCGGAGGCGCTGGGGGACACCCTGGTCGGGACGGTTTTTCAGCCCCCGAAGGAGGCCACCGCCGAAAACAGCCTGTTTTACAGCTATACGCTGAAGATCACCAACCACACGTTTCTGAAGGCGGAGGTGATCGAGATCAGCATCACCCCCATGAACGGCGACTGGCTGCAGACCGGGGAGACCGAAGCCTTCGATCTGAAGCCGGGGCAGAGCATGGAGCTGAGCGCGACCATTCTTTCCGCCAAGGGCGGGCATCAGGTGAGGGAAGCCACGGTGACCTATTACTTCTGGGGCATTCCCTTCTCCACGAAGGTGACCTGCAAATAACCCTTTACGGAAGAGCGGAGAGCACCTGGCCCACCTTGTCCCGGATCACCAGATCGCAGTTCCGGTCCATCGGGGTCGCGTCCCGGTTGATCAGCACCAGATGGCTGCCCCGGAAATACTGCAGGAGGCCGGCGGCGGGATAAACGGTCAGGCTGGTGCCGGCCACGATCATCAGATCCGCCTGGGCGATGGCCCGGACGGCTCCGGTGACGACGTCGTTATCCAGACCTTCCTCATACAAAACCACATCCGGCTTGATCAGGCCGCCGCATTCACAACGCGGAACGGTTCCGGGAGCGTCCCGGATATACTCCGGCGGATAGAAGCGGCGGCATTTCATGCAGTAATTCCGGTGAATGCTGCCGTGAAGCTCGAACACCTTTTTGCTGCCGGCGGCCTGATGGAGGCCGTCGATATTCTGGGTCACCACGCCGATCAGCTTTCCTTCCGCCTCCCACTGGGCCAGCTTCAGGTGGGCGGCATTGGGCCGGGCGTCCAGCGGAAGCATCTTATCCCGGTAGAACCGGTAAAACTCCTCCGGGCGCCGCATAAAAAAGGTATGGGACAGGATTTCCTCGGGCGGCCGGTCATATTTCTGATTGTACAGACCGTCGGTGCTGCGGAAATCGGGGATTCCGCTTTCCGTTGAAACTCCGGCTCCGCCAAAGAACACCATGCGCTTTGCTTCCGTCACCAGACGGGCCAGTTCCTCGTATGCCATCGGAACGCCTCCTTCTTCTCAACAGGAATGAAACCGGTTTTTCCGGACAGGATTCATGCGGGATCCATACGGGATCCGCATCGGATCAGTATCAGTTCAATTCTACGGCGGGAGGGCAAAATCCTTGTAAGCGGAAAAACCGGGAAAGAGCCGCGCCTTCGGTTGACAGGCCGTGGTTCCGGTGTTATGATTGCAGTCAAACCAGCGGCCGGACCTCCGGAAGGAGGGGCGCGGACGGCCGGGCGGACGGAGGATGGAAGAATGAATCATTATCGTGTCGGTATCATCGGCGCCACCGGGATGGTGGGGCAGCGCTTTATTTCCCTTCTGAAGGACCATCCGTGGTTCGAAGTGACCTGCGTGGCCGCTTCCGCCCGAAGCGCCGGGAAAACCTATCGCGAAGCGGTGGGGGAAAGATGGGCTTTCGACTGGCCGATTCCGGAAAAGGTGGCCGGGATGACCGTGATGGACGCGCAGAACATCGACGAGATCGGAAAGAAAGTGGATTTCGTTTTCTGCGCGGTGGATATGAAGAAGGACGAGATCCGGGCGCTGGAGGAAAGCTATGCCCGCCACGAGATTCCGGTGGTGAGCAACAACAGCGCGTGCCGGGGAATCGAGGACGTGCCCATGGTGGTGCCGGAGATCAACGCGGAGCATCTGGCCGTGATCGAGACCCAGCGGAAGCGGCTGGGCAGCCGGTACGGCTTTATCGCCGTGAAGCCCAACTGCTCCATCCAGAGCTATGTTCCGGCGCTGACGCCGCTGCTGGACTTTGAGCCCGAGCTGGTCAGCGTCTGCACCTATCAGGCGATCAGCGGCGCGGGGAAGACCTTCAAAACCTGGCCTGAAATGGTGGATAACGTGATTCCCTATATCGGCGGCGAGGATGAAAAGAGCGAGCAGGAGCCCCTGAAGCTGTGGGGCCATCTGGAAGACCGGGGGAACGGGCCCGTCATCGTCAGCGCCCAGGCGCCGGTGATCAGCGCCCAGTGCCTGCGGGTCGCCTGCAGCGACGGGCATATGGCGGCGGTTTCCGTCCGCTTCGGAAAGAAAGTGACGAAGGAAGAGATTCTGGACCGCTGGAATCATTATGAAACGGAAGCGCAGCGGCTGGAGCTGCCCAGCGCCCCGAAGCCCTTCCTGCAGTATTTCGACGATCCCGCCCGGCCCCAGACCCGGCTGGACCGGGATTTCCAGAACGGCTTCGGCGTCAGCATCGGCCGGCTGCGGGAGGACAGGATCTTCGACTGGCGTTTTGTCTGCCTGAGCCATAATACCGTGCGCGGCGCGGCGGGCGGCGGCATTCTGACCGCCGAGCTTCTGTGCAGAAAGGGATACATTCAGGCGAAGGAATAACCCGGAGAACCGATCCGGACCGGTTGAACCGTTTGGAACCGATTCGTAAAGGCAGAGTAGCGTTTTTCGCGTTAAGTGTCCATGAACGGGGAGTTGTCATGGAACGAAGCGGCCGAGCCACGCGGTGAAAAATGCGCATCCCGCTGCTTTTTTCCGGCAGGAAAGCCTCTGCGAATCACTGATGAAGGCAGTCAGATGAGAGAAGGAGGCTTTTTTTCATGCAGAGAAAAACCGGCGACAACAGAATATTCGCGAACCCGTTCAACCGGGAATACTGGCGACTGGCCCTGGCGGAAATGAAGGATCCGCGGATGCTGGCGTTCGCGGCCCTGATCCTGGCGCTCCGCGTCGCGCTGAAGCCGCTGAACATTCCGATCTTCGGCGATCTGAAGGAAGGCGTGGGGTTCATCGTCAACGCCTTCGGATCCATGATCTACGGACCGGTGGTGGGGCTGCTGAGCGGCGCCCTGTCGGATACGCTGGGGTTCCTTCTGTTCCCCGACGGCGTCTATTTTCCGGCCTATATGATCACGGAGATGGCGGGCTGCTTTGTGTTCGGCCTGTTCCTTTACCGGGCGGAAATCACGGTGCCCCGGCTGCTGCTCTGCCGGTTTACCATCTGCCTTTTCGTCAATGTTCTGCTGGCCTATCCGATTCACCTGTGGTATTACCGGGCGGTGATGGGGAAGGATTATTCGATCGCGATGATCCGCGTCGTGAAAAACATCGCGCTGTTCCCCATTGAAACCGTTATTCTGGCGGTGGTTTTCCGGGCGCTGCTGCCTCCCTTCAAAAAGCTTGGGTATACGGTGACGGGTGGGGACAAACTCCGCTTCACCCGGAAGCATATCGCCGCTCTGATCGCGCTGACGGTGATCGGCGCCGGAACGGTCACCGGATACGCGATTTACAGCTATAACACCACCTCGCTGAGCGCCTCCTATACTTCGGAGCAGCGGCTGAACCGGAACCGCGCGCTGGAAAAATACGTGCTGAAGGAGCATCCGGATCTGGCGGAGGAGGATACGGTCTGCATTATCGAGTCCGCCTATCCCCGGGCCTTCCGGCCGGAAGTGACCTATCAGGTGGCGGTTTACCGGGCCGACCTTTCCGGAGCGGAGCAGCCGGAGGCGCTGATGACGGAGCTGGAGGGGCTGAGCAAATCCAAAGCCGCGAGCCGGGCGGAGCTGAGTCTCCTGTTCCGGGAGGAGATCGTGCTTTCGTCCGAAAATGCCAAAGAACCGGAAAAAGGCGGGGAAACCGAATGAACCGAAAACAGAAGGAGCAGATCCTGGAGAAGCTGGAAGCCCTGTATCCGGAGGCCAAAGCCGAGCTTCATTTTACCAGTCCCTATGAGATGCTGGTGGCGACCATGCTTTCCGCCCAGTGCACCGACAAGCAGGTCAACCGGGTGACACCGGCCGTCTTTGCCCGTTATCCGGACGCGGCGGCCATGGCGGAGGCCGCGGAGGAAGAGCTCTATCCGATGGTGAAAAGCTGCGGATTCAAATCCAAGGCCGGCAACATCATCGCGGCCTGCCGGATCATCCGGGACGAGCACGGCGGGGAGGTGCCCCGGACCCGGGAGGAACTGACCCGGCTGCCGGGCGTCGGCCGGAAAACGGCCAACGTGGTGCTTTCCAACGCGTTCGGGATTCCCGCCTTCGCGGTGGATACCCACGTGTTCCGGGTCAGCAACCGGCTGGGGCTGTGCCGGGCGGACACCGTGGAGGAGACGGAGAAGCAGATGACCGCGCTGATTCCGGAGGAAAAATGGGGCCAGGCGCATCACTGGCTGATCTGGCACGGACGGCGGGTCTGCAAAGCCCAGCGGCCCTTGTGCGAAAGCTGCGGCCTGCGGGAGGACTGCCCGTACGGCCGGAAAAACGGGGATGAAAAACATGCATAATCCCATCGCTCCGGGCGATACCCTCATCTCGCGAAAAAAACATGCCTGCGGCGGAGAACG
>JAGCBO010000177.1 GCA_017652125.1 Clostridia bacterium
AGAGCGGTCATCCGGTGTCCGCTGCCGATTTCACCGCCGTCTTTCTCGTCGTTGGCGAAGTCCTCCGCCGCCATCATCCGGTCTTCATAGCCGATCAGCCGATAGCCCGCCACCAGCGCGGGGTTGAAGTCCACCTGAATCTTGACATCCTTCGCCACGGTCTGGAAAGCGCCGCCGCCCTCCGTCACCAGCGCCTTGCGCGCCTCATGAATGGTGTCGATGTACCAGCAGTTTCCGTCTCCGTAATCCGCCAGCGCCTCCATCTTGTTGTCCTTATAGTTTCCCATGCCGAAGCCCAGGCAGGTCAGCGCGATCCCGCTCTTTCTCTTCTCCTCCGCCAGCCGGGCCAGATCCCCCTCGCTGGTCACGCCCACGTTCAGATCCCCGTCCGTAGCCAGCAGAATCCGGTTGATTCCGCCTTCCTTCCGGTATTTCTCCGCGATCTCGTAAGCCCGCATAATCCCGGCGGAGCCGTTGGTGGATCCGCGCGCTTCCAGATCGTTGATGGCTTCCATGATTCTGGTTTTCTCGGAGGCCGGCACGCCTTCGATGATCACCCGGTCCGAACTCGCATAGGTTACGATGGATACCGTGTCCTCCGGTTTCAGCTCGTCCAGCAGCAGCAGGAAGGCGCGTTTGACCAGATCCAGCCGGTCCGCTCCGTGCATGCTTCCGGAGGGATCGATCAGGAAAACCAGGTTGTGCGGCGCCCTTTCCTCTTCCGGAATCTGCTTCGCCTGCAGGCCGATCAGCAGCAGCCGGGTCTTTTCATTCCAGGGGCAGGGCGCGTATTCAACGGTCACCCCAAAGGGTTCCCCGCCCGTCGGAGCGGCATAGTCATAGTGAAAATAGTTCAGCAGCTCTTCCACGCGGATGCTGTCCGGCGGAACCGCCTTTCCCTCCAGTACCCGGCGCCGGAACTGGGCGTAGGAGCTGGTATCCACGTCCGCCGCAAAGGTGGAAAGCGGCGAGGAAGCCGTGCTGACAAATCCGTTGCTCACAAAATGGCTGTATTCATCCGTATTCCACTCCGGCATGGCGTTGGATTTGGACGCCCCCTTCACGGGCGCCGACGTGGAATAGGCATAGGCGCCGGCCTCTTCCATCGCCATATAATCGCCTTCCGTCTCCTCGTAGACCCAGGAAGGCTCCTCATAAGGCTTTGTTTCCGCCTTCAGCGCCTCCATCGTCACCGCGTCCACCATGCCGGTGGCCAGCAGTCCGTGATACCGCTGGAATGTCATCACGGCCTGTTCGGTCTCCTGATCAAAAATTCCGTCCGGTTCACGGTCCAGATAGTTCAGTTCCTTCAGCCGGGTCTGAATCCACAGCACCGTCTCCCCGGTATCCCCGTTTCTCCAGATCCGGTTTTCCTCCGCCAGAACGCCGGAGATCATACCCATCATGACGCACAGCGTCAGCAGAACCGCCAGCAGCTTCTTCATTCTTCTTTTCTCCTCTCCGGCGGCCCGCTTTCTTCTTTCCGGCCGCCCGTCACTCTGTCAGACGACGCTTTTTCCGAAAAGTTCCCGTCCGGACGAAAAAAAAGAAGAGCAGGCCGGCGCCTTACTCTTCCGCTTCTTCCGCGTAGCCTTCCAGCTCTTCCAGAATCGGTTCAAATCCGTAGGCGATGTTTTCCTTCTGATGCGCGTCGCTGGCCGGAATCATCGTCCCGCCGTTCCGGGCGATGTATTCCCGGATCTCGCGGGCCGGATAGGGTTCCGTCCGGTAACCCCGGGACATGGCGCCGGTATTGACTTCAAACACCGCTCCCTTTTCCAGCAGCCTGTCCGCCGCCTTCTGCCAGGCCTTCACATACCTCGGATGCGCGGTGTCGAACCAGAACTGCCGCTCGTTGAACTTGGTAATCAGATCAAAATGCCCGACAATTTCACAGCCCGTCTTTTCCATCACCTGGCCGACCAGATCGAAATAATCCTCCGCCAGCCCGTACCAGTCGCCCTCATAATACTTTTCCACATCCGCGGCCAGCCGCTCCGGCGTCCAGTCCACGATGATGTAATGCCCGTCCGGCATCCGGACGGCATGCACGGATCCGATGATATAATCATACTCCTGAACGTCATCGGAATAATAATCCCGTTCCAGCCCGCAGAGCACCCGGATCCGGTCCGCATACTTTTTCTTCAGCGCTTCGATTTCCTTCCGGTAAGCCCGGGTTCCCTCCGGGGTCATCGCGCATTCGTCATATTCCGCGTGGGAGTGATCGGATATTCCCACACAGTCCAGCCCTTTTTCAATGGCGGAAAGGATCATATCCTCCGCTACGTTCTTTCCGTCCGAGTAAATGGTATGCATGTGCAAATCCCGCATAACTGTATCCGCTCCTGTTATCTGGCCGTTCCCGGAATGATCTGCGGGAAAATCAGGTCATTTTCTCCTGTTTGACCTTGTGATCAATCACGTGGCGGCCGGCCAGCTCCCGGTGAATATCCTCCAGGCTGATGCCGGCTTCGATCATCAGGACCATCACATGATAGGTCAGATCCGCGATTTCATAAATGGTTTCCTTTTTATCCCGGTCCTTGGCGGCGATAATCACCTCCGTGGATTCCTCTCCCACCTTCTTCAGGATTTTATCCAGTCCCTTCTGGAACAGATAGGTGGTATAGGATCCTTCCTTGCCCTCGGTCTTCCGTCCCCGGATCAGCTCCATCAGCCCGTTCAGCGAAAAAGGATGCCGCTCGTCGCTTTCCCAGATCAGGTCGTTGAAGCAGCTCTCCGTTCCCGTATGGCAGGCCGGTCCGTCCTTTTCCACCAGCACCAGCAGCGCGTCCCGGTCGCAGTCCGCGGTGATGGACACGATATGCTGATAATTCCCGCTGGTTTCGCCCTTCAGCCACAGCTCCTGCCGGCTTCTGCTCCAGAAGCAGGTCAGTCCCTTTTCCATGGAAATCTTCAGGCTCTCCCGGTTCATATAGGCCAGCGTCAGCACCTTCCCGTTCTCCGCGTCCACAACAATGGCCGGAATCAGCCCGTTCTCATCAAATTTCAGTTCATCCGTCCGGATCATATTGCCTTCCTCCTCCGATTATATTCTGGCCGGAATTCCGTTGGCCCTCATCAGCTGTTTCAGTTCCTGAATTTTCACTTCTCCGAAATGAAAAATCGAGGCGGCCAGTCCCGCGTCCACTCCGGGCAGCGCCCGGAACAGGGTCAGAAAATCCTCCATGCAGCCCGCCCCGCCGCTGGCAATGACGGGCACCTGCACCGCCTCGCAGACCTTTTCCAGCAGCTCCAGATCAAAGCCCTGGCGGACGCCGTCCGTATCCATGGAATTGACGACCACTTCTCCCGCGCCTTCTCCGACGCACCGGCGGATCCACTCAATGGCCTCCATGCCGGTGTTTTCCCGGCCTCCCTTTGCGAAGATCCGGAAAACGCCGTCCACCCGCTTGACATCCACGCTCAGCACCACGCACTGATCCCCGTAAAGCTTCGCGGCCTTTCCGACCAGCGAAGGATCCCGGATCGCTCCCGAATTGACGGATACCTTGTCCGCTCCGCACTTCAGCACGCGGTCAAAATCCGCCGTCGTGTTGATCCCGCCCCCGACGGTCAGCGGAATAAACACCGTCCGGGCCGTCTCCGTCAGGATATCCGTGAACAGCGCCCGCCCCTCGGCGGAAGCCGTGATATCATAAAAGACCAGCTCGTCCGCTCCGTTATCGCTGTAATACTGAGCCAGCTCCACCGGAGAGGCCACATCTCCCAGGCCCTGAAACTGAACGCCCTTCACCACCCGGCCGTCCTTCACATCCAGGCAGGGAATAATCCTTTTCGTAATCATGCTTCTCTGATCGCTTCCTTCAGATTAATGGCTCCGGTATAGTAGGCTTTGCCGATAATGGCGCCGTACAGCCCCAGATCCCGCAGCGCCCGGATATCCTCCAGCGTGGAGACGCCTCCGCTGGCGGTAATCTGCAGCTTCAGCTGTTCCGACAGGGTCCGGTACATTTCCCGGTTGGTTCCCCGCATCGCTCCGTCCCGGGAGATATCGGTACAGATCAGGGTCTGCACTCCGATTTCCGCCATTCGCCGGCAGAAGGGCATCAGCTGCAGCGCGGACTGCTCCGTCCAGCCCCGGACGGCCACATAACCGTCCCGCACATCCACGCCCACGGCGATCCGGTTCCCCCACCGGTCCACCGCGCGACGCAGAAAGCGTTCATCCTCCACTGCGGCCGTTCCCAGGATCACCCGGTCCATTCCGGCTTCCAGATAGGTTTTTACCGTCTCCTCGCTTCGGATGCCTCCGCCGATCTCGCAGAAGAGGCCGCTTTCCTGCCGGATGCGCAGCGCCGTTTCCAGATTCGGCGTTTCCCCGGTCCGGGCGCCCTCCAGGTCGACCAGATGCGCGTGGGTCGCTCCCTGGGTGGCAAAGTCCCGGGCCACTTCCTCCGGGTGATCGCTGTACACCGTCATCTGCTGATAATCGCCCTTGTACAGCCGGACCGCCCGGCCTTCATACAGGTCGATCGCCGGAAAAAGAATCATTCGCTTTTCACCTCACAGAAGGCCTGCAGGATCGCCAGCCCGGTTTTTCCGCTTTTTTCCGGATGAAACTGACACCCGAAAACGGATCCCTGCCAGACGCAGGCCGTCAGTTCCGCCCCGTATTCCGTTGTCGCCGCCAGGGATTCCTCACAGTTCACCGCGCTGTAGGAATGCACAAAATAGACATATTCCCCCTCGCGGATTTTCCGGAACAGCGGGCAATCCGGCTTCTGAAAAATCAGCGCGTTCCACCCCATCTGGGGAATCTTCAGCCCCTGCGGAATCCGTTCCGCAATGGGCCGGATCTCCCCGCGCAGAATGCCCAGCCCCGGATGCTCTCCGTATTCCAGGCTCCGGTCAAACAAAAGCTGCATCCCCAGGCAGATGCCCATCAGCGGCTTTCCCGCCTCGGCCGCGGCCCGCACGGTCTGATCCAGGCCGCTTCCGCGCAGCTTTTCCGCCGCATCCGCAAAGGCGCCGACCCCGGGCAGAATGACCCGGTCCGCCCGCAGGATATGCTCCGAATCCGCCGTCACCTCCGCCTCCTGCCCGATCGCGCCGAAGGACGACTGCAGTGAAAACAGATTCCCTACGCCGTAATCCACAATGGCGACCAATTACAGCACTCCTTTCGTGGAAGGGATCTCTCCCTCGCATTCCGGATCGATGGCCGCCGCCGTCCGCAGGCTGCGGGCGACGCTTTTAAAGGCGCCTTCGATAATATGATGGCTGTTTTTTCCGGCCAGCTGCTTCAGATGCAGCGTGCAGCGGGCATTCCGGGCCAGCGCGATGAAAAACTCCTCCGTCAGCTCCGTATCGAAGGTCCCCACCTTTTCCGCCGGAATCTGAAGATCCCAGACCAGCATGCCGCGGCCGGACAGATCCACCGCGCTGAGGATCAGCGCCTCGTCCATGGGCAGCAGCGTGCTGCCGTAGCGCACGATTCCCCGTTTGTCCCCCAGCGCTCTGTCAAACGCCTCTCCCAGGGCAATGCCGATGTCCTCCGTGCTGTGATGGTCGTCCACCCGGGTATCCCCTTTGCAGCGGACCGTCAGGTCAAACCGGCCGTGCCTGGCCAGCAGGGTCAGCATATGATCCAGAAACCCTATGCCGCTGTCGATTTCGCTCTTCCCCGTCCCGTCCAGGTTCAGCCGGATCTGAATATCCGTTTCCCCGGTTTTTCTGATGATTTCTGCCTGCCGCATGCTGTCGCTCCTTCTCCGTTCCGCCTCAGCCGATTCCCGGTATTTTTTCCAGCGTCTGAATCAGCTTTTCCATTTCCTCCCGGGTTCCGATCGTGATCCGGTTGTAATCCGCAATCCGCTTTCCGGACAGATGCCGGATCAGGATTTTTCGCTTTTTCAGCTCCTTATAGAGCGTCTCCCCGCTGACCGCGGGATGCCGGGCAAAAAGGAAATTGGTCCGGCTCTCCGTCATTTCGAAGCCCAGCTCCTTCAGCCGTGCGGCTGTCCAGGCCCGGTTCTCCTGAATGATCCGGCAATTTTTCCGGGTATATTCTTCCTGCTTCAGGCACGCGATTCCCGCCGCGGAGGTCATGCGGTTCACATTATACGGATTGACGGAATACCGGATCGCGTTCAGATCCCGGATCAGCTCCTCGTTTCCCGCGGCAAAGCCCAGCCTTCCGCCGGCCAGAGATCTGGATTTGCTGAACGTCTGCACGACCAGCAGGTTGTCATACTCCCGGATCAGCTCCAGGCAGCTTTCCGCTCCGAAGTCCACATAGGCCTCGTCGATCACGGCCACAGTATATGGATTCTGCTCCAGAATGCCCGCGATCTCCTCCGGACGCAGGGCCAGCCCCGTCGGCGCGTTGGGATTGGCAATGAAAATTGTCGCGGCCGCCTGATAGTAATCCTTCGGCTCCAGCCTGAAATCCTCTCCCAGCGGAATCTCCCGGTAAGGCGTTCCCGTAATCCGGGCATACACCGGATAAAACCCGTAGGTCACATCCGCGAAGATGGCCGGCGTATGACGGTCGCAGAAGGCCAGAAAGGCGAAATACAGCGCCTCGTCGGAACCGTTGGTCATCATCAGTTCCTCTTCCCGCAGGCCGGTCTCCGCGGCCAGGGCCGCCCGAAGCGCCTTGCATTCCGGGTCGGAATACAGCTGCAGCTTCCGGCTCTCCGCCTCCGCGGCTTCCGTCACCGACGGATGCGGCGGAAAGGGATTCTCGTTCGTATTCAGCTTGATATAGCGGCCTTCCCGGGGCTGTTCCCCTGGGGTATAGGGTTCGAGGTCCGCGAACTTTTCTGACAAAAAGCGGCTCATGTTCCGTCTTCCTCTCTGTGCCGGAATGCCCGGATCGCTCCGGGATCCCTGAGTTCGGCTGCTCAGTCCGCCTTCTCCGTACGGATCAGGGCGCTGCGGGCGTGCCCTGTCAGCCCTTCCTTCCGGGCGAACAGCGCCACATCCTCCGCCACCCGGGCCAAAGCCTCCCGGGTATAATAAGTATACTGCGTTTTCTTCACAAAGTCATCCACCGACAGCGGGCTGGAGAAACGCGCTGTTCCCTGCGTGGGAAGCGTATGGTTCGGCCCCGCCAGATAGTCTCCCAGCGCCTCCGGGCAGTTGCGGCCCAGAAAGACCGATCCCGCGTGCCGGATGCTGTCCAGATAGTCAAACGGCTGGTCCACGCATAATTCCAGATGCTCCGGAGCGATCTCGTTCGCGATATCGATCGCCGTTTGCAGGTTATCCGCTACGATAATTTTCCCGTTCTGATCAATGGAAACCCGGGCAATGTCCCGCCGCTCCAGCAGCGGAATCTGGCGCTCGAGCTCCGCGCTGACCTGCTCCGCCAGGGCCGGGCTGTCCGTGACAAGCACGGCGCTGGCCACCCGGTCGTGCTCCGCCTGGCTCAGCAGGTCCGCCGCCAGATGCGCCGGGTTGGAGGCGCCGTCCGCCACGATCAGAATCTCGCTGGGGCCGGCGATCATATCAATGGAAACCAGGCCGTACACCTGCCGTTTCGCCTCCGCCACATAGGCGTTCCCCGGCCCTACGATCTTATCCACCCGGGGCACGGATTCCGTTCCGTAAGCCAGCGCGGCAATCGCCTGGGCGCCGCCGCACTTGACGATGCGGTCCGCCCCCGCCGTCCGGGCCGCCGCCAGGATCACCGGATTGATCTTTCCGTCCTTTCCGGGCGGGGTGGTGACCACGATCTCCTTCACCCCCGCGATTTTCGCGGGAATAATATCCATCAGCACCGTGGAGGGATAGGCAGCCGTGCCTCCGGGCACATAAACGCCGGCCCGGTCCACGGGAATGACCTTCTGGCCCATGACAATCCCGTTTTCATCATTCAGGATGAAGGACTGCCGGACCTGGCAGCTGTGGAATTTACGGATATTGGCCGCCGCCTTTTCCAGCACGGCCAGGAAGGCCGGCTCCACCTGGCGGAGCCCTTCCTCCATCTCCTCCGGGGTGACCGTCAGGCTTTCCGGCTTCGCCCCGTCAAAGCGGGCCGTATACTCCCGCAGCGCCTCGTCTCCCCGCTCCTTCACATTGCGCAGGATCTCGGCTACCGTCTCCTCCACGCGGACCGTAGGCATGCTCCGCGCAAAGATTTCACTGTTCGGAACCTCCCCGTATTTCATGATCCGGATCATTCCGTCTTTCCCCCCTTATCCAGTGCGGCCGTCAGCCGCTCAATCGCTTCGGTCTTGAACTTGAACCCGGACTTGTTCGCAATCAGCCGGGCGGAGATGGGAACAATGGTTTCGATCACTTCCAGATGATTCTCCCGGAGCGTCGTCCCCGTTTCCACGATATCCACAATAACGTCGGAAAGCCCCAGAATCGGCGCGATCTCAATGGAGCCGTTCAGGTGGATGATATCAATATCCCTTCCCCGCGCCGTATAGAAATCCCTGGCGATCCGGCTGAATTTGGTCGCGACCCGCAGCGTCCGGTCCGAGTCGTCCCGGAAGCCCTCCGGCGCCGCGACGGCCATCCGGCATTTTCCGACTCCCAGATCCAGCAGTTCATACACTTCGGGCCGGTATTCCAGCAGAATATCCTTTCCGGCCACGCCGATATCCGCCGCGCCCCGCTCCACGTAAATCGCAACATCGGACGGTTTCACCCAGAAGTACCGCACGCCGGCCGCTTCGTTGTCAAAAATCAGCTTCCGGCTGTTTTCCAGCAGCGCGGGGCATTCAAACCCCGCCGCGGCGAACATCCCGTAGACCTTTTCTCCCAGCCGCCCCTTGGGAAGCGCAATATTAAGCATCTTTTTCCGCCTCCTCCGTCAGCCGTTCCATCAGGTCCAGGAACACAGCGAATCCGATCGCCCGGTCCTTCCGCCCCATGGTGCGCATCAGCGCGTCATACTGTCCGCCGCTCAGCACGCAGCCGGGGATCCCGCTGATAAAGCCCTTGAAGACGATCCCGTTATAGTACTTCAGGTTTCCGGTGGCGGAAAAATCAATCTGAATCCGGCTCTCCAGCTCCGTCCCCGTGAACACGGTCAGCGCCTGTCCCAGCTCCCCGGCCAGGTCGCCCACGCCGTTTTCGGCCGCCAGCTGGCGGATGGCGGGCATCACGGCGCGGGGGGATCCATAGAGCCCCAGCAGCCGTTTCAGCGGCTCCTCCGCCCCCTCGGCCAGCCCGCTTTCCCGGCAGATCCGGCTGATGCCGTGCAGGTTTTTCTCCCCGGCGCACTCCAGAATCATCTGTTTGACCTGCGCGTTCGGGGACAGGGCGTCCGTAAAGGCTTCCAGAATGCCCAGATGGCTGATCTCCAGAATAAAATCCCCGGCGCACAGGCGCAGGCTCTCCGCGGCCAGCTTCAGGACCTCGGCGATCTCCGCCCGCTTCAGATCCCCCGTGCATTCCAGCCCGACCTGGGTCTGCTCCCGGAAACCGTCCGCCGTTCCGGCGACCCGGTAAACATTTTCATGGTAATACAGCTTCCGGACCTCGCCCGGCGTATCCTTTCCGTTCTTCACGATGGACAGGGTCACATCCGGCTTCAGCGCCATCAGCCGCCCGTTGGTATCCGTAAAGGTAATCACGCCGTCGGAAAACAGAAAATCCCTGTTGCGGCTGTACAGATCATATTCCTCAAACTTGCTCATCCGGTACCGGCTGTACCCGTATCCGCTGTACAGGCCCCGCAGCCGGAAACCGATCTTTTCCCGGGCATCCAGCACCCGATCCTCCACGACCATACTTCCTTCGTCTCCTTGCGGTTTAATTCTTTACCATGCTAACACTTTACCGTAATAAAGTCAAGGCTCTTTTTCGAACTTTTAACATTTTCGACCGATTCGCCGTTTTTCCTTCCTCTTTTCGGTTTTTTGGTTACAAGGTCATTACAATTCTGCGCATCCCCTTTTCAAACGATTCCCCCTCCGATATAATATATCAGCGTCGATTGAGACAGCTTCACAGGGAGGTTTTCCTCATGAAAAAGCGTATTACGGCACTTTTGATTGTTCTTGTGCTTCTGACAGCTGCCGGCGCGGCCGCGGCAGCCACCTACTATCACGTCAATACCAGCTGGCTGAAGCTCCGGGATCAGCCCTCCTCCTCCGGCGGGGTGCTGGACAGCTACCGGGAGGATTTCGCCGCCACCATCGTGCAGAAGGTGAACGGGACCTGGTCCAAGGTGAAGTTCACCAACGGAAAGCAGGGCTACGTGATGACGACCTATCTTTCCCCGACCAGCCGGACCTATTCCGCCTGGGTCACCGCGAACAAGACCTATATGCGGTCCGGTCCCTCCACGACCTTCTCCGCCCTCTACACGCTGAACAGGGGCTCGAAGGTGACGGTGCTTTCCCACGGCCGGTCCTTTGACTATGTCCGCAGCGGATCCGCCTACGGCTATGTCCGGAACAACTACCTCAGCACGAATTCCGTCAAGAGCGACGGCAGCCCCACCGCCGCCGCGCCGGTCGCCGCCCGCGGCTCCCGCACGCTTTCCGGCACCGTCTATGTCACCTGTCCGAACAAGGGCTCGGTCAACGTTCACCGCGGCCCCGGCATGGGGTATTCCAACGCCTACCGCGTCCGTTACGGCTATGCGGTGCAGGTTCAGGAAAAGGTGGACAACTCCTGGTACAAAATCACCTACGGCGGACAGACGGGCTATATTCTCGGCGAATATCTGACCTCTTCCCGTCCGGCGGACGCTCCCGAGGAAACCGCGTCCTCCGCTTCCGAAGAGGAAGCCGCCCCCGCCCCTTCCGTCTCCTATCCCTTTACGGGGACCATTACCTGCCCGGCGGGTGAGAAAGTCAACGTACGGAGCGGCCCCGGCACAGGCTATACCCATCTGGCCCGCCTGGATCCCGGTACGGAGGTCACGGTGCTCGGTCTGAGCAGCGGATGGTATCACGTCTCGATCAACGGCACCAACGGCTATGTGATGAAGAAATTCATCACCCGGTAAGATCATCCGATAAGGTTCCGGCAGTCTGATCATCGGAAAAGGATGGAGGAAGGATGAAAAGCAGAAAATCCGGCGCGGTCACGATCTTCATCGGCGCGCTGCTGACCGTTATCTTTGTGGTAGGCCTGATCTGCTCCAAAAATCCGGGCGCTTTTCTGTCCCCCCGCCGCTATGACTATACGCTGGAAGCCTTCTGTACCTTCTGCCGGAACTGGTATATTCCGGCCGGCATCATCGGCATCCCGATGTTTCTGATCTCCCTGCTCCTGGATCTTCGCAGGGACGCAAAGGAAAAGTCCGGTTCCTGACACGGCATATGAAACCCCGGCAGGATCAACAAACGTCCGCGCCTCTTCCGGCGCGGACGTTTTGATGTCTCCCGGGTTCTTCCTCCGCCGGCCCGGGGCTTTTTCAGTTTTCAATCGTAATGTAATCCCGCAGAATGTAGCGGAACGAGGGGGAGGAGCTGTCCCGGTTTTCCGTATATCCCTTGCTCAGATCAATGACGTCCGCGGGATCGGTGAGACTGATGCCCGTGTAGTTCCCCCGGAATACATCCACCTTTCCCGCCCGGAAGGCTTCGATGGTGCTCAGCATCTTTTCCTCCGTGCCGGGCGCGGCCAGATACTTGTTCAGCTCCAGCATCTGGACCCAGTCCTGATCAAAGCCGGCGCTGATATCCCTGCCGTGAACATGGCCGGGCACCGTTTCCTCAATCTCGCTGTGCTTCATCACAGCCTTCACCGCTCCGGAAATATAGGGATACCAGTTTGTCCGCAGGCTGACCAGATGCGTGGAAGGGGCTACATCCATCATGCTCTGATGATAGCCGATATAATAGACCTTCTGGCCTTTCTGGGCCGCGTTTTCGCAGGCGATCGCCGGTCCCATCGTGTTGGTATGCTGTGAAATAATCACGCATCCTTCATTGATCAGCTCCGCGGCCCGCTGCTTTTCCAGGCTGTAGCTGCTCCAGGTTCCCGTCTTTCGCACGCGCATCTTCGCTTCCGGGGCCACGCTCCGGATCCCCAGCAGGAAGGCCGTGCAGCCGGAAATCACCTCCGCGCTGTCGTTGGCCGCCACATACCCTACCTGGGCGTCCTCCGGCAGAAGGGCGCCGCTGTCCAGCAGCTCCCGCAGCTTCATCCCGGCGATCAGGCCTGCGACATACCGGGCCTGATAGACCTCGCCGTTAAAGGTATGATAGTTCTCCGCCTGTCCCTCCAGGCTGATGTTCGGCATGGACGCCTGGCAGAACATCACTTCCGGGAACTCCCGGGCCAGTCTGGTCGCCAGATCCGTATCCAGATTGACAAACAGGATTTTACAGCCCTTCCGGATCAGCTCCCGCATCGGTTCTTCCGCTTCCCGGCTCAGCACATTGCTCCGGGCCAGGACCTCCACCCGGTCTCCGAATTCTTCCGTCAGCAGATGCTGCGCCTGCACAAAATTCCGGGTATAGGGCGTGCTTTCATCCTCGGAATATACGAAGCCGACCTTCAGCGTGCCGCTTTCCGGGGGCCTGTTCCAGAATCCGGTCAGAAAAATAGTTCCGAGCAATACCAGAACACAGATGACTGCCGTGACAAGATAATATTTCTTCATGCCTGCCCGCCTCCCTGTTCCGTTTTCCCTTTCTCCTCCGCGGCTTCCGTTCCGTTCTTCTCATCGATCCGGAAGAAATCCGTCCGCTCCTCATTCCTGGCTCCGGAAGCGATGGTTTCCTCCACCTTTTCCTCCGTGTTCTTCATGTTTTCCTGGGCTTCCTGGGTCGTTTTATACATCTTGTCCAGATCGATGACGCCGTCCCGGATCAGCTTCAGCAGGATATCCACGAACTGCGGATCGAACTGGGTTCCGCGGCCCTTCTCCAGTTCGCCCAGGACATAGCTGAAATCCATCTGTTTCCGGTAGACCCGGTTGGCCGTCATGGCGTCAAAGGCATCCGCCACGCCGATCATCCGGGCATACAGTGGGATTTCCTCGCCCTTCAGGCCGTAGGGATAGCCTTTTCCGTCATAGCGCTCATGATGGAAGGAACAGCCGTCCGTCGCGTGTTCGATCAGCGTGAAATCCTTCAGGATCTGCGCGCCCCTGAGCGTATGGGATTTCATCTGGGCATATTCCTCGTCGGTCAGCCTGGACGGTTTGTTCAGAATGTTATCGGGAATGGCAATCTTGCCGATGTCATGCAGCCGGGCCGCCCATTCCACCTGATCGCATTCTTCCGGGGACAGATTGTAGGCCTCCGCGATGAAGCGGGAATACTTCGCCACGCGGCTGCTGTGCTCGCTGGTCCGGATATCCTTGGCGTCCACCGCCCCGGCGATCGCCATCACGGTCTGTTTTCCCATCTCCGCCTGACGGTTCGCCGCTTCCAGCTCCGCCGCCATCCGCCGCTGTCTCCGGGCCATCAGCAGTCCGGTGACCCAGATGACGGTGAAGACCGGCACGGTGAGGATATAGAAAATAAACCAGCTGTTATCGTAAAACTCCTTCTCCTTGACCAGATCGTAGGTGCGTTCCGCCAGCACATTCTGCCGGTGGCTGTCATACACGGCCAGATGGAAGCGGTACTCACCCGCCGGCAGATTGGTATAGGCGATCGCATTCAGGCTGTTCTGCGGCACAATGGTCCATTCCGTATCGAAGCCTTCCAGATAGTAGCCGACATCCGGCTCCTGGATCGTATAGTTGACGACCTCCGGATACAGTTCCAGCCGGCTGACGCCCCGGGCCATGCGGATCGCGCTGTTGCGCTCCACCCGCCGGGTCACTCCGTCCATTTTGACCGACCGGACATCCATCCGGTAGGCGACGCTGTTGGCGTCATACCGGTTGGTATTGACCACAAACACGCCGGTATCGCAGGGCAGATACAGCTCCCCCGTATGCTCGCTGAACCAGCTCCAGCTGTTGGCCGTCAGGCTGCTGTTCAGCCCCTTCCGGGAATCCAGCAGATCATAGGTGATTCCGTCCTTGCCGCTCAGCAGTTCGCTGCGGTCCACCACATAGATCCCGGCGCTGGACATGACATACAGCGTATCCATTCCCCGGATCCAGATATCATAGTTATTGAAATAGGGAAAATTGTTCAGCGGACGGATCGTGTCGTCCGTATTCATATAGCAGAGCCCGTTGCTGGTCACCACAAAGATGCCGCCGGTTTTGGGATCCCGGATCGTGCGCAGAATCACCTCCGAGCTCAGCCCGTCCGCGCGGGTCAGCATCCGTACGACCTTCCGGTTCTCAATGACGGCGATTCCGTTTCCGTCCGTACCGGCCAGAATCCGTCCGTCCTTCAGCTCCGTCAGCGTCAGAATCATGGAACTGATCTGCCCTTCGGAATACAGGATCGTATCCTCCACCTGATGATCCCGGATAAAGCTGATTCCCGTATCCCCCGCCGCCAGGATCGTCCCGTCCCGCAGCTGGGTCACGGTCCGGGCCCGGTTACCGAAGCTCCCGTCGTCCCGGTTATACCGGTGCTCCGTTCCGTCCGGATCGATCTCCAGCAGGCCGCTGCCGTACAGGCAGACCCACAGATGATCCTGATCATCCACATACAGGCAGCGGATGCGCTG